>CAZJDV010000017.1:0-22481 GCA_964544865.1 uncultured Dehalococcoidia bacterium
GCGACGACGGCAGGGTCTACACGTTTACTCTGCGAAAAGGCCTGAGGTTCTCCGACGGCGAGTTCCTGGACATGGAGGACATAAGGTTCGCTTGGGAAGACGTGAACCTCAACACGGTGTTGCATGAGACCCCGCAGGGACAGTGGATCGACCCGGTCACCGGCAACATCGTGAAGTTCGCTGTCGTCGACGACTTGAACTGGACGCTGACCTGGGATACTCCGAACTTCATCCTTATGGAAGGTGAGGTCCGGCCCGGAATGCGCTGCACGTCCTTCTACTTCTGCTTCTATGCACCTGAGCACCACCTGAAGCAGTGGCACGAGGACTACGCTGACGCCGCTGACATCGAGAGGATGATTGCTGAAGAAGAAGTTGGGGACTGGCCGCGACTTTGGGGCCTGGTCAACAACCTGAGCACCCACGTAGGGTTGCCCATGCCCGGTCCCTTCATCTTGACCTCCCAGTCTGACACTCTGTCGACCTGGGACTCCAACCCGTACTTCTACGTCGTCTTCCGCGGCATGGCCGGAGAGACCGACCTGGGCGCCCACGGCTTGCAGATCCCTGAGATCCCTCTGTACCGCTCCAATATGGCCAAGGGGAATTTCAACATCAAGGTCTGGCCGCAGGTTGGCCCTGGCGACTTTACCACCAGCGTAATCCAGACGTACAACACCGACCCCGAGATCGGCAAATGGCTGAGGACCACTGAGTTCCGGCAGGCTCTCTCGTTGGCGCTGGACCGTGAGGCCATCAACGACACGATCTTGCTTGGCCTGGGTACGCCGAAGAACTGGGTTTCCCATCCGAGTACCGCCTACTATCCTGGTGACGAGTGGGCATTCCACAATGCCTCGTATGATCCAGACAAGGCGAATGACATACTTGACTCCCTTGGTATCACGGAAAGAGACGCCGAGGGCTTCCGCCTGCGAAGCGACGGGTCCGGCGAGCGCATCTCGTTCCGCCACCTCTCCGAACTTGGCCCGACCGCTGACATCATGGAGCTGCAGACCGACTACTTCGCGGACGTCGGCATCGAGATCAAGAACAAGCCCATGAACGCTCCGTGGACGCTGAGCTACCCTGGCAAAGAGTATCTGGCCATGTTGAAGGCCCACTTCGGGTACTATGGGGCGAACCCATGGTTCTCCGGCTGGAGCCGCTGCTGCGGCACCGGTGGAGGCCCCGCCTTTACGCCGGACATCTCTCAGCTAGACCGCAGCATGAAGCGCGGACCTGACGGCGCCGTTCCCACAGAGGGCGGATATCAGCCGCGCTGCGACTGCCCCGTCAGCGATGTCTGGGACCCGCCCGCGCCTTCCGACACGTATCCCGCCGACCCGACGGGTACGATCGCCTGGCTGCACGACAACTGGATCGAAGGTTGGCAGCATCACCAGTATTCGCCTGAGCGGATCGCTATTGGCAAAGAGATTCACCGCATCCACGGCGAGCATAAGTTCATGCTGAGCGTTGCGGCGCACACTGGCGCCTCGAGGGGCATCGTAATTAACCAGAACAACTTCTTGAACGCCCCCGAGACCCACATCGCCGACTCCATAGGCTTCTACGGCGAGTTGTACTACTTCGTCGACGGCAAGGACAACATCGGCAACTAGACCCAACGGACACAGACGCGACTAGTGCGGGGCCCGCCACACGGCGGGCCCCGTTTTTTCTTGCCTTGACTTTGATCGCGATTCCCGCAAATCCGCATCCCGCTACACGGCAAGTCACAACCGCCGCGATCCTCACATCGCGCTGCTATAATAGGCGACCGAGGGTGGCGTTATTGATGTTTTGCGAGGCCCTCGATTCCGATGATAGGCACGCCGTCCGATCAGACCAGGGCGCACCGGACAGCAGGGTAAAGCAATGAAAATCGACATCCCCGTTGACCCCGGGCTCGCGGACGAACTGCTCGGATTCTGGAGAGAAATCTTCGGGGACCTTCCGGACGTGGACCCAGCGGCGCTGGCTGGTCACGACGCCGAGCACAACAGGTACTACCTCTACGTCACCCGCAACGGCGAGCGGCTCGCGGGAACGTGCATGGCGACACACTCCAAGAAGGCACCGTCGCTGGGTGGTTTTGGCGAGGTCGCGACCGCGCCCGACCTCCGCGGCCGCGGCATAGGGACCAGACTTTGCCGACAGGCGGTGGAGGACTTTAAAGACGCGGGAGGCACGGCGCTTTTCCTGGGCACAGAGAATCCCGCCGCCGCCCGCATCTATCACCGCCTGGGATGGCGAAAACTCGCGTCCACTATCGTCCACGCAAACATTGCGGGCGACGACACGCCAGAGGCGTTCCTGGTCAACTATTTCCGACAGAGAGGCGTGTCCACCGTGGAGGAGGGGTCGCCGTCCGACCGCGTTCCCATGATCCCACTCATCGTCACTCCTCATGACTGGCGGGTGCTCGACGCCAACCTACTCCTGTATTCGAGCAGGTACTGCCTCGTCAGGTCGTGCATGGGGCTCTATCCGAAATACGATGCCTTGGCAAAGGACGACCGGGGGGCTTGGTTCGCCGCCCACTCTGGCGGCGGAAGAGTGGTTGGACTCTCGACGGCACGGTTGGACGGTTCCGGCGGCTGCCAGGTCGACGGTTTCACTCACCAAGACTTCGGCGACGCGTGGGAGCGGCTCGTTACGATGGCGGCTGCCTGGGGGGAAACCAGGGTCGTGGGGGCGGTCTGGGCCGCCGTCTCGGCTGAAGACGAGGAAAGACAGGCGATGCTGGAGGCGATGGGGTTCCGGAAAACGGGCCCGGCGCGAGAGTTCGACATGGATGGCAGGTTGGTCGGCGCGGCACGCATGGAGCTCTCATAGCTAAGTTGGGTGCGCGGTAGACAAGGATCCCCTTGAGCGCTCAGAATAGAGTCGGGTCGATCAAGCCCTTCCATCACAGACGGCATAGACACGGAGGAGCAAGTCAATGAGACGTCACCGCACGATCTACTTCAACGATGCACGGCACTACTACTTGTTCGTCTTCGAGCCTCCGATGACGCTCGAAGACGCCTGGCGCCCGGTGGACGAGGCCGCCAGCACCGCGGTCGATACGTTTAGCTACGGCGTCGAGCGGGGCGACGGCCTCTTCTACCCGTCCCGAGTAGGCATGCGTTTCGGCGAGGACATCCAGCCGTTCGAGCAGGCTGCCTACTGGCGTGTCTGGAACAACATGCAGAGTCTGATTGACCGGGACCTGGACCCGCTTACGGTCCTGATCGATCGCGCCCACGACAAGGGGATGGACTTCTTCGCCAGCCTTCGACTGGGTTCCTACGGCAACATTGACCCATCGCTCAGCGTTCGCACCGGGGGCCGAGGCTACATCAATCGAGAGGTGCGCGACCACGTGTTCGCCGTGCTGAAGGAGCTGGCGACCGAGTACGCCACCGAAGGTGTGGAGCTGGACTTCGCCGCCCCGCCTGGTGGCAGTCCATTCTACTTTCAAGACGAAGACGTGGCCGAGGGTACTCTTGTGATGACTCAGTGGCTGCGGGAAGTCACGGAAATGGTCCGAGGTCGCCCGTCCGGCGCAGGCCAGGTCGGCGCGAGGGTGTACCCCACCGAGGAGATCAACCTGTCCAAGGGCCTGGACGTGCGGACGTGGCTCAAGGAGCAACTCGTAGACTTCGTCGTGCCGATGGTCTATGCGGACTTCGCCATCAACTCCGACATGCCTATCGGCTGGCTGATCCAAGCCGCGCACGAGGCGGACATCTCCGTCTACCCGATGGTGCAGCCATACTATCACCGCGAGGACCGGCGGTTCCACACGGTGGAGCACGCCACGCCCTCGATGATGCGGGCCGCGGTCGCGAGCAACTGGGAGATGGGCGCGGACGGCATGTACGCCTGGTTCCTGCTCTGGCCCCTGGGTGACGCACAACGCCGGATCCTGACCGAGCTCGGTGATCCCGACCTGGTTAAAGAGGGGGACAAGCACTACGTCGTCGCGCGGAGCAGCAGTTCCTCGGACGAGTTGGGCCTAGAGACTCCGCTGCCGATAGAGATGCCGTCGTCCGACACCGGTACGCGGCACAGGGTCCCCTTCCAGATCGCCGACGACGTGGAAGGGGCCGCCTGGCGTATACGCCAGGTGCGGCTCAACGTCAACATCAAAGACCTGGTGTCGGCCGACCATATCAACATGTATCTCAATGGCCGGTCGTTGGCCGACGAGACATGTCTGCGGCGTACCGCCGGTCCTGTCGCACCCTATTCGGGCCAGTGGCTGGAGTTTCAACTCTCGGACGTTCGACCCCGCAAGGGCCGCAACGTCCTGGAGATAGTCCTGGTCAAGCGGGCGGATGGGCTCGTGAGCCCGCTGGTGATTGAGGACGTGGAGATAATCGTGGAGTACGGTCCGTACCCGTCGGCGCTGGAGACAGCACACACATCCAGGTGAGGTAAACCTCCAATGCCTGAACCACGCATGATGTTCTACCACGATGGGCGGCACCCGCTGATCTACATGTACGAGCCGCCGATGAATAAAGAGGAGTATGAGGCCGCGGTCGACGAGCTGGCCGGCACGCCGGTCGAGGCGCTGATGTTCTGCATGGGGGACGGACGCACGGTCCTTCACGACACCCGCACCGGCGAGCTATGGGGCCACAACGTGAAGCGGTGGCCCCACCTCATCTTCCGGCGGGCGCATCAGAACGCAAAGCATCTCATCGAGGAGGGCGCCGACCCGCTGCAAATCATCTGCGATAGGGCCCACGCCAAGGACATGCTGGTCTACCCTACCCTGCTCGTCCAGCAAAAGAGCGGTGAGCGCGGCGTGGACACCCGCGGTTCCGACTTCCGCTTCGACAACAAGCACCTGGAGATCGGGGCGCACAGCGACGTGGGTGCGGACTTTCCCGGCTACGAGTGCCTCGACTTCAGGCACGAGGAGGTCCGGGAGGAGCGGTTCGCGCTGATTGAGGAGACGCTGGCCCGATACCCCGTGGACGGGTTCGAGCTCCAACTAAACTACACGCCATACTACTTCCATCCCAACGAGGTCGAGAAGGGGCGCGGGATAATGACCGAGTGGGTCCGGCGGGTCCACGATGCCGTGAAGAGGAGCGGCGCCGACCGGGAGCTGGCCATCCGGATACCGGCGAGCATCGAGGGCTGTCTCTCGGTCGGGCTGGACCCAGTGGGCTGGATTCGAGAAGGGATCGTGGACGTGATTATCGGCCAGACCTTTTCGGGGCCGGAGCTCCTTGATCCGACGGTGGATTTCACCCCCCTTGTGGAGGCCGCCAGAGAATCACGGTGCCGCGTTCACGCGGCTGTCCAGAGTCACGTCGATTCGGATCGTCTGTCCGAGGCCCCAATCGAGATGGTCCGTGCGGCGGCGTCCAACTACTGGGCCCAGGGCGTCGACGGACTGTACCTGGCGCACTGGTTCGGGAACTGGCCCTACGCCGCGTCGTTCTATGAGAAGCTGCGTGAGATTCCGCACCCGGACGTGATGGCGCCCAGGGACAAGTACTATCACATACCCACCGAAACGGGGCGCCGCGGCAGACCGGTGGCCGAGCCGGGGATCTCAGTGCAGCTTCCGGCGGATCTGGAGGCGGGCCGGTCCGCGCAGGTATCGCTATCGATCAGCGACGACCTGCCAAGGTGGGACGGCGTGGGAAGGGTCCACGAGGTGATGCTGCGGATGCGGGTTGCGGGCGCCACGGAAATCGACCGCTTCAGCTTCAAGCTCAATGGGACGGAGCTGCCCTCGCGGCTGCTTCGCAAGATCAACCAGATGTACCGCATGAACGCCCCGCGCTACCGCGTATTCGGTTACTGGTTTGTATTCACCCTGGACCGCGAGCACTGGCCTGTCCGTGGCGCCAACAGAGCCGAGGTCTCGCTGCTCCACCGAGACCCGGACGTCACCGCGCCGATATACCTGCGGGACGTCGAGCTTGAGATCAAGTACTTGAAGGGCAAGAACTTCTATCGGGGACCGGACTACAACGACCCGGACCTGGGGCCGTACGAGCACTCGGTGGACTAGGGGAGCTCACCGCAAAGTCTGCGGGGGTCGTCTCAGAAATTAGATCGAGGGGGAGTTCAAAGGGGGCTTTCCCCCCTCTGGTGGGGGCCTGGGCGTATCCCCCAGCTATGGGTTCCTCTTCCTCTCCCCCTGAAAGGGAGAGAGAAGCAGGGCAGGGGGCGATTCTGAGAAAACCTCGAACAAGGAAGGGGAATCATGGCTGGACTTACGACTGATCAGGTCAACGAGCTGCTCAAGACGCCGGTGATCGCCAGACTGGCAACGGTGAAGCCGGATGGAGCGCCGTACGTGGTGCCCGTGTGGCAGTACTGGGACGGCGAGGCGATGTACATCATCCCCAGGGAGAGGTCGCGGTTCGTCGAGTACGTCAAGAACGAGCAGCGCGTGGCCATCTCGTGCGCCGACGACGTGGATCCCGACCATCCGCGACTGCTGATAGAAGGCAGGGCGGAGATCGTGGAAGGGCCGGCGCCGCTGAAAGGGAAGATGCTGGAAATCGCGCGGGAGATGGTGCTGCGGTATTCGGGAGAACCCGGACTCGAGTATCTGGCGGCGACGATCGAGAAACTCCGGTACCTCCTGCGGGTCAAGCCCGATAAGATGACGACATGGTCGACCGGCTGGCACCCTCGCTATGGATGACGGAGGAGACTCACTCCGGAGAGCGCAGAGCTCGCCGGGCAAGACACGTAGCCTCTCTCGCCAGAGGGCGGAGGGAGTGTCCGGCTGCGGTGTGGAGGTGAAGCCCCGTCAGAGAATCAGGCGCGGCGCACGACCGAGATAAAGTTGGGGTTGTCCCTCTCGCTCCGCAAATCGACGAAGCCATGCTCGGCGAGCCAATCCAGGAGAGCGCCATAGGGATTTCGGCGGCGAAAGCCGATGGCAGTCGGGTCGAAATAAGGCTGCTCCCTCACCAGCTTCCGGCACTCGTTGCGAAACTGGGCTCTCGTTATCTGCTGGCCGCCCAGGTTGCCTATGAGCACGAGAAACGCGGCGACGACGTAGGGCTCTTTCCACGGAATCCAGTGCTCGGCGTCGACGGCGCTGCGCATGTCGGCGGAAGCCTCATCAGACGCCCATACATACACTTCCACGCCCTTTCCGAGCATCTCCTCGATCAGCTCCGAGCGCTCTCCGTCCCCCGCCACGAGCACCAGGACGGTGGCCTCCGGGTCCTCGCCGCAATCGGTTCGACACTGGGGGATGAGATCGTCGCCCATGTCGTCATTATCGGTCCTAATACGGAAACCCTCTTTCCCCAGCCGGTCCTCGGCGGTTGCCTGCTCAGGGCTCGTAAAAGCTCTGAGGAGCCAGCGAGCCGTCGCTTCGCGAAACTTCGCCGTCAGATACTCTTTCATCAGCCCCCACCAGAAGGGGACGTGCTCCGGGGACAGGCCGGCACCCTGGAAGTCCCACATTACAACCAACCTGGCCCGCTCTCCAGCGGGCGGAGTCTTGGACCGCTGCGCCCTGAAGAACTAGGCTATGATTCCCCGCGCCATGGCCACCGAGTAGACGGTCGCTCCTATCTCCCATCGTGAAAGGGTGTTGACCGGGACGCCCAAGGCTCGAGCCATTTTCGCCTGAGACAGTCCCAAGGACTGCTTGATTTGAACGAGGCTCTGAGGTGCAAACCGGTAGCTATCG
The DNA here is from genome assembly GCA_964544865.1 of uncultured Dehalococcoidia bacterium. GTDB lineage: Bacteria > Chloroflexota > Dehalococcoidia > Lucifugimonadales > CAJWER01 > CAZJDV01. The sequence goes on from CAZJDV010000017.1 coordinate 7,676, forward strand.
GTCTCCGACAGTGTCACATCCCCTGCTATACACCACATAACTGCATTTACCTACACTTTTGTAGAGTATCGCGATTATTCCATAACTAGGACCCGGGTGGATCCAAGTTTTATTCCTTGTCGAACCATCAGTCGCCCTGTCCTCCGGCCCGCCCGCGGGGATCTCGCGTCGGACTAATCCACTTAGACTCCGCGACGGCCCAGGCTGTCGCGTCGCGACCCTTGCGACTAGTTGTGCTCGGTGCTATATTTGACTTCCGTACGGAATCCGCCAACCGCCCGTACGGTCGGCAGTTTAGGGTAGCAATGAGGTCCGGGTGAATGTGCGGCATTAGCGGGATCATGCATAAGAAGAGCGAGACGCAGGGTCTCGCCCCCATCGGCGTCGACCTGGTCAAAATGCTGGATTCGCTCGCCCATCGCGGCCGCGACTCTACCGGGTTCACCGTCGCCGGCCAGGACGTGCGGGAAGACCTGATCGTCCGAATCTGGACCGACGACGAGAGCCCCTCGGGCGTAGCGGCGCGGGCGAGGGAGGCCGTGGAGCAGCGCGGCGGGGTCGTCGTCTCCAGCCGGTCGTGGGACGGTTTTCACAGGATGACGGTCAACTACGAGGACGAGGTCCGCGTCCTCGCGGAGGCGCTCATCGACATCGACGGCGTCAGAATCCACAGCATCGGCGAGTCCTCCGAGACGGTCAAGGATGTAGGGACCGCCGCGGAGATGGACCGCAAACACGGCGTCAGCGAGATCAGAGGCACCCACGGCATCGGCCACGTCCGCATGGCCACCGAGAGCATCGTGGACATCAGCCACGCGCACCCATTCTGGGCCTACCCCTTCCCCGACGTGACCGTCGTGCATAACGGCCAGCTAACCAACTATCACAAGCTCAAGCGCAGGTACGAGGACACGGGCCATCGCTTTCAGACCAGTAACGACTCGGAGCTCATCGCCGTGTACCTGGCCGACAAGCTGGCCGGCGGCGTGACACTGGAAGACGCCCTCCACGCCTCCCTCGACGATCTGGACGGAACTTTCACCTACCTGGTGTCCACTAGAGACGGCATGGGCTGCGCCAAGGACCAGTGGTCCGCCAAGCCTCTGGTCACTATGGAGACCGACGATGTCGTGGCCCTGGCCTCCGAGGAGGTCGCCCTTCATAGTATATTCTCCGAAGAGATCGACAGGGCCGAGCCTCAGGAGAGCGAGGTCATGACTTGGTTAGTCTAGACGCGAGCGAACTCACCACCCGCGAGCTGAACGCACGCCTGAGGGAACTAGCTGGTGAAGGGGCCTCGATCACCGTACTCAATCCACGCGCCCACCACAACATCGCCGTTTGCATCCTGACCACTTGCAAGATCGACATCAAGGGCAGCGTAGGACACTACTCCGCCAGCCTGCTGGACGGCCCCGAGGTCACCATCGAGGGAAACGCGGGGTGGGCCCTCGGTGAAAACCTGATGGATGGCAAGATCACCTTGACCAAGGATGCGGGCGCGTCGGTGGCGGCCAGCATGAGGGGCGGCGAGGTGATCGTCGGCCGCAACGCGGGCGCCAGGGCAGGGATATCCATGAAGGGCGGCACACTGCTCATCGGGGGCGACGTAGGGTTCCTGGCCGGGTTCATGATGCAGAAGGGGTGCATAATTGTTTGCGGCGACGCGGGAGAAGCGGTGGGAGACTCGATGTACGAGGGCATAATCTACGTCGGCGGAGACTACGGCTCCCTTGGCAACGACGCCAAGGTGGAGGAGATCAGCGAGGACGAGCTGATCTCCATCTGGGGCTTTCTGGAGGAGCGTGGAATCACCGAAAAACCGCGCTTCACCAAGATCGTCTCGGCCAAGAAGCTCTACCAGTACGACTCGCTGGAGCGTCTCGAAAAGGCGGTGGTGTGATGGTCCGTCGGAGCAGCCAGATACTGACCCCGTGGGTCATCGACGACATTCACGCCAAGGCCGAACTCGGAAGGTATAGGATTCGCGGATTCAGCACCTTCCAGAAAGTGACCCACTTCGACGACCTAACATTCCTGTCCACCGGGCTGACGCGGTTTCCGCTGGAGGGATACAAGGAGCGCTGCAACACCAGGACGGAGCTCGGCGCCCGCCACGCGGAAAACCCGCTGGTGATCGAAACCCCCACATACATCTCGGGCATGAGCTACGGCGCGCTGTCGGCCAACGCCAAAGTGGCTCTGGGCAAGGCGGCCAGCATGGCGGGCACCGCTAGCTGCACCGGTGACGGCGGAATGCTCCAGGCCGAGCGGGACGCCTCGGACAAGCTAATCTACCAGGTGCTTCCAAGCCGGTACGGCTTCGACCCCAACCACCTCGTACAGGCCCAGGCGGTGGAGATCGTCGTGGGACAAGGCGCCAAACCGGGCACCGGCGGCATGCTCATGGGCGTCAAGGTGCTGGACGAGATCGCCGAGATGCGGGACCTGCCCACGGGAATCGACCAGCGCTCTCCTGCCCGCCACCCCGACTGGCTGGGCCCGGACGACCTAGCGATGAAGATCGACCAGCTTCGGGACGCGACGGACCACAAGGTGCCGATACACGTGAAACTGGGCGCCTGCCGGGTGGGCGACGACGTGAAGCTCGCCGCGAAGGCGGGAGCCGACGCCATCGTGATCGACAGCATGGTCGCCGGGACCGGCGCCTCCGCCGAGGTTCTGCTGGACCACAGCGGCATCCCAACCGTGCCGGCCATCGTCATGGCGCGGGAGGCGCTCAGGGAGCTGGGGCTGTACGGCAAGGTGAGCCTTATAGTTTCGGGAGGGATTCGGTCCGGCGCCGATGCCGCGAAGGCTCTGGCGCTGGGCGCGGACGCGGTGGCTATCGGCCTGGCGGCCTTGATAGCGCTAAATTGCAACAAGGAAATACCCGGAACGGACTTCGAGAGAGAGGTCGGCGTGCCCGCCGGTTACTGCAATCACTGCCACACTGGCAAATGCCCGGTCGGCATTACCACCCAGGACCCCGAGCTGACCAGGCGCCTCGACCCCGACGAGGGCGCCGAGCGTGTGGCGAATTTCCTTAACTCCATGACCATGGAAATGGCGCTCCTCACGCGCTCGCTGGGCAAGGGTGACGTGCACAGCCTGGAGCCCGAGGACCTGGCCGCCCTGACGATCGACGCCTCGGCAATGGCCCGCGTCCCGCTGGTGGGCACCAACAAGGTATTCGGAGAATAGAACTGGGCGGCTGCGGGACCACCGGTACACACGCTGTGCCCCGATGCGTCAACGCGGCCGGTGTGTGAGGACATCCCTGCACATATATCTGTTTCATTTTCTACCGAAATATGGATGAGTGAGCTGGCCGAAAGAGTTTCCCGCAGCCTGTCAGGGGAACAAGCAAGCCAGGAGGGAAAGGGCATCATGGCCACACGGGAAGACGTACGCCAGCAGATGCGGGATGATCAGATCGAGTACTTGCTGGTCCAGTTCGTGGATATTCACGGTGCGCCCAAGGTCAAGATGGTGCCCGCGTCCCACTTCGACGACGTGATCGACGAGGGCGCAGGTTTCGCGGGTGCGGCGGTGCAGGGCATGGGACAGGGACCGCATTCCCACGACATGATGGCTAGGATCGACCTCGATACGTACAGCCCCGTTCCCTGGCAGGACGGCGTCGCCAGGTTCGCCAGCGACCTGTTCGTGGACGGCGACGTCCATCTCTATTGCGCGCGCCAGAACATGAAACGAGTGCTGGGAGCCGCACGGGAAGAGGGTTACGTATTCTACGTGGGCATCGAGCCGGAGCACTTTCTGGTCACGAAAAACGAGGACGGCTCCATCGCCATCTGGGACCCGAACAACGTCGATACCCTGGCCAAGGCGTGCTACGACTTCAAGGGCATCGCGAACGTTATGAGCTATCTGCGGGACATGATGGACGGGATGACCAGGGTGGGCTGGGACGCGTACCAGTCGGACCACGAGGACGCCAACGGCCAGTACGAGATAAACTTCCATTATAGCGACGCGCTGACCACTGCCGACCGCTACACGTTCTTCAAAATGATGTCGAGCCAGTATGCCCAGAGGTACGGCGCCATCGCGACCCACATGGCGAAACCTTTCTCGGACCGGACCGGCAGCGGCGGCCATCTGCACTTCCATGTGGCCGACGCGGAGTCGGACGACAACCTGTTCCTGGACGAGGACGACAGCCAGGGCCTGGGACTGTCGGAATTCGCCTACCATTTCATCGGGGGGATCTCCGCCCACGCACCTGCCCTCGCCTGCGTCACGTCGCCGACGGTGAACTGCTACAAGCGGCTGCAAGTCGGCGCGGGACTGACGGGGACTCAGTCTGGCTTCACGTGGACGCCCGCCTTCGTCTCCTACGGCGACAACAACCGCACGCAGATGATACGCACCGCCGGACCCGGGCACCTGGAGGACCGGACGGTTTCAGCCGCGTGCAATCCGTACCTGGCAATGGCCGCCTATGTCTCGGCTGGACTGGACGGCGTGCGCCACAAGATGGACCCCGGCAAGGCGTACCTCGGCAACCTGTACGAGCTCGGCCTGGACGAGATCAGGCGCAGGGGAATCGGGATGCTGCCGCAGAGCCTGGCCGAGGCGACCTCGGAGCTTCGGAAGGACGTGGTCATCCAGGAGGCGCTGGGGGCCATATACGACGAGTTCATCGACCTGAAAGAGGCGGAGTGGAACGAGTACCACAAGCAGGTCTCCCAGTGGGAAATCGACCGGTATCTGACGATGTTCTAGGAGAGGGAAATCATTCGTGACAGGCTGGGTTCATGGCATTCCTGATTAGCTGCCCCAACTGCGGGGAGCGCAACGTATACGAGTTTCGGTTCGGCGGCGAGATCGTCAAGCGGCCGGAGCCGAACGCGCCCACCAAGGTATGGACGAAGTACTTCTACGCCCGCCGCAACGTGGCCGGGGACCAGCGGGAGTGGTGGTACCACACCCTCGGCTGCCGCAAGTGGTTCGTCGCCGTGCGTGACACGAACACCAACGAGGTGCACGAGACCTCGTGGCCGCCCGAGGCGCATTCCTAGATGGTGAACACACCCGGCCAGGGCCGCCTCGAGGCCCACAGGTCCCAGCAGATCGATCGGTCCAAGACCGTCGGCTTCGAGTTCAACGGCAAACCGCTTCAGGCATTCGAGGGCGACACGGTCGGCTCGGCGCTCTACTCGGCCGGCGTGAGAATCTACACTCGCAGCCTGAAGTTCCACCGTCCACGAGGGCTGTTCTGCGTCGCGGGCACGTGCCCCAACTGCCTTATGACCATCGACGGCGTCCCGAATGTCCCGGCGTGCAACGCGCCGGTCCGCGAGGGGATGAGCGTCCGCCAGCAGAACGCCTGGCCCTCGGTCGATCACGACCTGTTCTCCATCATGGACCAGCTCGATCGCCTCATTCCCATCGGCTTTTACTACAAGACGTTTCACACGCCCAAGCTGTTCTGGAAGGCCGTCCGGCCAATAATCCGTTGGGCGGCTGGCCTGGGCTCGGTGCCCAAGGGAACGGACACAAGTCCTCACTCCCACCATGAGTACCGGCACACCGACGTGGCCGTGGTCGGGGGAGGCCCGGCGGGTATGTCGGCGGCCCTGGCGGCGGCGGAGGCGGGGGTCCAGGTCACACTTATCGACGAGCAGCCGGCCCTCGGCGGACGCCTGCGCTACGAGTCTCGGAGACACGAGGGTCTGGCGGACCTAGCCGCGGCGACCGGATTCGAGCTCGGCCGCTCTCTGGCCGGGTCGGTGACCGACGCCGATGGGATCGAAGTCCTGGCCGGCGCAGGGGCGTTCGGTCTATACGAGGGCAACCTTCTCGGGATCGTCGACGGTGGAACGACCGTCAAGCTCAGGGCGAAGGCCGTCGTGGTCGCCACGGGTTCGCAGGAGGTACCGCTGACGTTCGACAGGAACGATCTGCCCGGCGTGATGCTAAGCACCGCGCTGCAGCGGCTCATACACCTTTACGGTGTCAGGCCCGGCTCCACCGCCATCGTGGCCACGATCAACGACCAGGGGTACCACGCGGCTGTAGACCTCCTGGGGGCGGGCATTCGCGTTGTGGCCGTTATCGATTCGAGGCCCGAGTTCCCCGCCGGACTGGAAGCCGCCCTGGAGTTGCAGGCCAACGGCGTCCTAATACTGACGTCCCACACGATGACTCGCGCCGAGGGCGTGAGAAAGCTGGTGGGTGGCGTCGCCGCCAGGTTGGTGGACGGCCGCATCACCACCGAGGAGAGACAGTTCGACGCCGACATCATCGCCGTGAGTGGCGGCTTCCAGCCCGCCGCCGCCCTGCTCCGCCAACTTGGCACGGACTCCGAATACGACGCCGGCCTAGACGAGGCGATACCGGCGAATCTGCCCGCGGCGCTGTACGCGGCCGGAGACGTGACCGGCATACACGACGTGGGCCTCGCGATCCTGCAAGGCCGAGTGGCGGGCATGGAGGCGGCCGCCGACCTCGGGAAGAGCGCAGGACCCGACGTGTCCGAGCTGCGCCGCTGGCAGACAGATGCAGAGGCCGTGTATCGAGGCAAGGTCGCCGTTGCGCCCCCTCCGGTGGACAGCGAGGTAGGCGCCAAGCAGTTTGTGTGTCTGTGCGAGGACGTCACCGCCAGGGACATCATGAACGGAGTGGACGAGGGCTTCGCCGACGTCCAGACCCTCAAGCGCTACAGCACCGTCACCATGGGCCCCTGCCAGGGCAAGACGTGCCACAAGGCGTTCGTCGACATTAGCGCCAGACGGGCCGGACGCTCGATCGATGAGATGGGCCCAACGACCGCCCGACCCCCAGTCCAGCCGGTATCGCTCGGCGCGCTGGCGGGGCCGTCGCACATGCCGATCAAGCGCACGCCGGTCGACCGCAGGCACCGCGAGCTGGGCGGCACGATGATCGACTCGAACATGTGGCAGAGGCCGCAGATGTACGGCTCGCCCCAGGAGGAGGCCCTCGCCGTCAGAAATGGCGTTGGCATCATCGACGTGAGCACCCTTGGCAAGCTAGATGTCCGCGGCAAGGACGCGCCGGCCCTCCTCGACAAGCTCTACACACACCACTTCTCCACGCTGAGAGTGGGGCGCGTCCGCTACGCGGTCCTGTGCTCGGACACCGGCAGCATCATGGACGACGGCACGATCACCCGACTGGCCGACGACCACTATTTCGTGACGACCTCCACGGCCAGCGTGGAGCTGATCGAGGAGTGGTACAAGTGGTGGATGGCCGGAACGGGGATGTGCGCCCATGTCACCAACATCACCTCCGGCCTGGCCGCGTTCAACGTGGCGGGCCCAAAGGCGCGCGACACGCTGTCCAAGCTGACCGACCTCGACCTGTCCGCCAAAGGCTTTCGCTACATGAGGTCGAGGCGGGGCGACCTAGCCGGCGTGCCGGCCACATTGCTTCGGATAGGCTTCGTGGGCGAGTCGGGATGGGAGCTGCACTTTCCGTCCGAGAAGGGCGAGTACCTCTGGGACACAATCATGGACGCGGGGAAGGAATTCGGGATAGCGCCGTTCGGCACCGAGACGCAGCGCATCCTCCGGCTGGAAAAAAAACACATCATCGCCAACCAGGATACGGACCTGCTGAGCAACCCTCTGGACAGCGACATGAGTTGGGTGGTCCGCTTCCAGAAGGACGACTTCATCGGTCGCGGCGGGCTGGTCGCAGCCAGGGACCAGCCCCAGCGGAGCAAGCTGGTCGGTTTCGTCATGAAAAACGGCGCCGTGCCCCACGACGGGGACGCCGTGGTGTCCGGCTTCGTCCCCGTCGGCCGGGTGACGAGCTCGCGGCTCAGCCCGACCATGGGCAAGGGCTTCGGATTCGCATGGGTACCAATGGAGCTCGCCGAGGAAGGTAAGATCATCCACATCCGTGTTGACGGGCGGACCTACCCGGCCGGCGTGACGATGGAGCCATTCTACGACCCCGAAGGAAGGCGGCTTCGAGAGTAGATATGACCAGTTGGCAGCCGGTGGCCCTCAGCGCCATACATCCAAAGCACCTTTCGTTGGGCGCGGTCATCGTGGAGAGCGACGGCTGGAAGCGCCCCGCGAGCTATACCTCCGCCGACGAGGAGACCGGGCGGTTGAGCGAGAGCGTGGGCATCTGCGACATCAGCCCGCTGGGAAAGATAGTGGTCCACGGGGACATCGACGCGTATCTGGCCGAAGGTTTCCCCCAACCGGTCCCGTCGAAGCCGGGTAAGTCCGGTCGGTTGCAGGCCGCGGAGGACACCGGCATACAGGAAATAGTCGTGGCGCGGCTGGCTCACGACGAGGCCTTGCTGCTGACCGCTCCCAACCAGGCCCCGCCGGTTATCGCGCTTCTCGAAAGCGAGACCGAGCGGTGCGCGCACACGGTCGACGTCACGTCGGTCATGGCAGGGATCAAGATCACGGGGCCTCTCGCCTTACGGCTGCTTGTGGGCCTCACCGAGATGGACCTGAGGCCCGAGTCGTTCCCCGACATGAGCTGCGCCCAGGGCAGCGTGGCCGAAGTGCACGGCACGCTTCTGCGCCTGGACCACGGCGACTTGCCAAGCTACGACCTCTACTTCGGCCGAGAGTACGGCGAGTACATGTGGGACTCGCTGATGGAAGCGGGCTCGCCATTCGGCGTAACCCCCTACGGCACCGAGACCCTGGCCCGCCTGAAATAATGATAACCACCGTGGTGAATTCTTTAGCAGAGTGAATAACATGGTGTTGCAGCTATTTCGCAAATCCGAAATGTGGAAGACGCACAAGCTCAAGGACAGCTATGACGTCGTCATAGTCGGCGCCGGCGTACACGGGCTCTCTACCGCGTACTACCTGGGCAAGTTGGGCGTCAAGAACATCGCCGTGCTCGAGAAGAGCTATATCGGCGGGGGCGGCAGCGCCAGAAGCACAGCCATCATCCGCTCCAACTACCTGACGACCGAGGGCATCCCATTCTTTCGCGAGAGCCACAAGCTCTACGAGAAGCTGGCGCAGGACCTCGAGTACAACCTGTTGTTCAACCAAATGGGCCGGCTGGACATCGGACACACCGAATCGGCCGTGTACTGGCTCAGGCTCCGGGCCGAATTCAATCAGCTCCTGGACGTGGACAGCCGAGTTATCAGCCCGGACGAGATCAAGGAGCTGGTCCCGCCGATCGATCTGCGACAGGACAAGCCGCTGCCCATCCTGGCGGCGCTGTACCATCCCCCGGCCGGGGTCGTGCGCCACGACGCCGTGGTCTGGGGGTACGCCCGCGGCGCCGACCGGCTCGGGGCTGAAATACATCCCTTCACCGAGGTGATCGGAATCACCCGCGAGAACGGCAGGGTAACGGGTGTCGACACGAGCGCGGGCCATGTAAGGGCCAACACGGTCGTCAGCGCGACGGCGGGCTGGAGCTCGACCATATCCGCGATGGTCGGACTGGACCTGCCTATCAATACCTTCCCGCTGCAGGCCTGCGTGACCGAGGCCGTCAAGCCCTATATCCACACGACCATCTCGTCCGCCGACCTACATGTGTACGTCTACCAGACAGACCGCGGGGAGCTCGTCATCGGCGGCGCGGTGGACCCCTACTCTACCTACAGCCAGCGCTCGACTCTGAACATGCTTGAGGAGCTCGCCGTCCACGCCCTGGAACTGTTGCCCGAGCTGCGAAATGTCAAGATCATGAGGCAGTGGACCGGTCTGTGCGACATGACCCCCGACTACGCGCCCATCATCTCCAGGGTGGACGGCATCGACGGGTTCATCCTGAACTGCGGCTGGGGCACCTGGGGATTCAAGGCGGCGCCAATCTCGGGAAAGTGCACCGCGGAGATGATAGCCACCGGAAAGACGCCGTCGCTCATCAGGGCCTTCGGCCTCGACAGATTCGACAACGGCCGTCTCATAAACGAGCGCGCCGCAGCCATCGCCGCGGCGATCCATTAGGGGATACAGAGTTTCACAGCGGAGAGCGCGGAGGTAAGAGAGATTCTATAGTAAGATTTCAGCACAGTGAGCCAACGGTGGAGCAATAATGATGTTCCACCGCGCTCTCTGCGGTGAACGGCGCCCTAACCTCTCCACACCTCCCTGAGCAGCCTCACCCAGTTGCCGCCGAGGACCTTGGCTGTGTCCTCTTGTGTGTAGCCTCGGTTTAGCAGTTCCGTGGCGATGTTAGGCATCTTGTCAGGCGTCTCCAGGCCCTCCGGGTGGATCGGGACGTCGGGGTAGCTCAGCCGCCTCTCTAGGAATTTGGTGCCTTGCTGCGACATGAGCACGTCGAACCACTCCTTGGTCTGGCCCTGCGTGTAGTCGGTGCCTATTCCCACGTGGTCGATGCCGACCCTCTCCACCATGTCCTCCAGCGCGTCGGCGAAGTCCGGCAGAGTGGACTCCCAGCCCTTCCGCAGAAACGGCGGCCAGGCGGTGGCGCCGATGACGCCGCCCTTCTCCGCTATCAGCTTTAGCGCGTCGTCGGCCTTGTTTCGCGGGTGGTCGAGGAAAGAGCGGGCGTTGGCGTGGGTGCAGGCCACCGGCTGCTCCGAGAGCTCGATGGCCTCCAGCGTCGTACGGTCGCCCACGTGCGACAGATCGATCAGGATACCCAGCCGGTTCATCTCCTTGACGGCGTCAACGCCGAAGTGGCTGAGCCCTTCGTCGTTGCGCTCCCAGCAGCCGTTGCCCAGCAGGTTCCGCTCGTTGTAGGTGAGCTGGATGATGCGGACCCCGAGCCTGTGAAACAGGTCCAGTCTGTCTAGGTCGTTCTCGATGGGTGTAGCGTTCTGCCATCCGAGGATGACGCCGGTCTTGCCGTCTTTCTTGGCCTGAAGGATATCCTCGGCCGCCGTCACCTGGACCACGGTATCGGAGCGCTCCCTGAACCTCCGCAGCCATGCGGAGATGTTGTCCATGGCTCCGGTGTACTTCTCCCACACGGCGATGGTCGCGTTGATGGCCGTGACGTTTCCAGAATCGAGACTCTCGTACACAGCCGGGCTGTCCCAATTGCTAACATTGAGACCGTCTACCACGATGGCCTCTTCGTAGATTTTTCCGGCGTTGTCGGTGGTTGCCACTTGCTCCTCCGGCGATGTTCTTGTGAGGCGATGCGTATCATAGTCATGCTTGCGCAGCGTGTCAAACCTGGCTCGGATGGATCGCATACATATCTCGTTGACGCATAGCTTAAACGTGTCTACGATTGTTCACGTCCTGACGCGCAGCTAATGAGCCTCGTGGATGGCAGGTCCAATGGAATTCGAAATCGACGGGAATCCGGACTACGGGCAGCTAGGTCCGGACGAGAGGTTCATCGCAGAGGGCGGCGCCATGGTCTGGATGAGTGACAACCTGGAGCTGACGACCTCCGCCCGCGGCGGGGCGCTATCCGGGCTCAAGAGGGCCGTCCTCACGGGCGAGAGCTTTTTTCAAAACACGTTCAAGGCCCAGAGGGGACCTGGACTCCTCGGGCTCGCTCCGGCCCAGCCCGGCGACATAGTCGCCCACGACCTCGACGATGACGAGTTGCTGCTAGAGAAAGGTGCATACCTTGCCTCTACCGCCGGCCTAGCCACCAACGCAGACTTCCAGGGCCTTAGGGGCCTGTTCAACGAGGGGCTGTTCGTGCTGCGAGTCTCGGGCACGGGGACCCTGTACTTCAATGGATACGGCGACATCGAGGAGGTTGAGGTCGACGGCACCTATATCGTCGACAACGGCCATGCCGTCGCCTGGGAACCCGCCCTGGACTACGAGCTGACCCGCGCCGCCAGCATAAGGTCGTTCTTTTTCTCCGACCAGATACTTATGCGGTTCAGCGGCCAGGGCAAGCTCTGGGTACAGTCGAGGAATCCCCGGACCCTCGCCGACTGGGTATACCCGTTCCGCCATAAGAGGCAGCAGAAATCCAACAACTGATTGACGCGCGCCGCCCACGTGGGTCTGCCGTCCCGCCCGCGACCCCTCCACGATCCGGACCTGACCGGCTTCACCGATGACCTCTGCAACTCCTTTCGGCCACGGAGGCACAGCCATGCAGCGTATTGTGCGAGACCAGGCGATGGAGTACGAGTTCGACCACCACCATCCGCCGAAGATGCGAGTCGAGCAGGGTGAGAGCTTCGTGGTCGAGACCGAGGACGCCGGCTCCGGCCTGATACGCTCGGCGGATGTCGCTCCCCGCATCATGGACTTCCCCACCCGCAGGTTCGACCCGCCCAAGGGCAATCCCATCGGCGGACCTGTATACGTCGAGGGCGCAGAAAGAGGGGACCTACTGGAGGTCACGATCGAGAAGATCGTGGTGGACAGCCAGGGGTTCACAGCCTTTCGTCCGGGCTCAGGACCGCTGGGCGACTCGTACAGGTGGCGATCGCTGCGCGGTCCATACGTGCACATCGTCAAGCACCTGCCCGGACCGAGCGGCACGACCCGCGACGGCAAGGGCGTTCTGAACGACAAGGTGGTCTGGGACCTCCAGCCCATGATCGGCACAATCGGCGTCGCGCCCGGCCGCGAGGTGGAGACCAGCGCGGTGGGACAGGGCCCGTGGGACGGCAACCTGGACGTCCGCGACATGAAGGAGGGCACCAGGTGCTATCTCAACTGCTATCACGACGGCGGACTTCTGTACGTCGGCGACGTCCACGCCAGCCAGGGCGACACGGAGTTCTACGGCACCGCCGATGAGACCAGGGCCGAGCTCACCCTGCGATACCGCGTGATCAAGGACAAGCGGATCCCCTTCGTGCGCCTGGAGAAGACCGACAGCATCGTGTCGCTCTACTCGTACCGGCCGCTGGAGGACGCCGTCGAGTTCGCGATAGTCAACCTGATGGAGTGGATGGTGACCGAGTACGGCGTGTCGGAGCGCGATGCCTACATGCACACGTGCATCAACCCCGATTTTCGGGTAAACGTCTACCAGATGGTGCGGCTGGGCAGGATCCAATACACCGTCGGCGCGGAGATCCCGCGCAGGTATCTCGTGCCGGGTTGAGCAGGGGCAACCACAGGGGATTGCCCCTGCCATAAAGACGGCCTCGGGACGTTTCGGGCCCTCCCGGCCCGGGTGCTACTCCTCCGTCTCCTCCGGCTCTGCGGCTCCGTCGTCAGACGCCGGCTCTGGAGAAGGCGCTCCATCTGTGGTCACAACGCCGGGCAGGCTCTTCAGCGTGCCCAGCAGGTCTATGCCCGTCAGTGACTCGACAAGCGCCGGAAGCTGGGCGATGGTGTTGGTCACGTCGCGCGTGACCTTGGTCGCTCCAGCCCCGTCCGAATCGCTCCCGCCGGTGCTGATGACGGTGATTCGGTCGGTCTTGGCCAGTGGCTGGGCCACGGCATTGGCGATCTGCGGCAGTGATTCGAATAGCTGCTGGATCATGGCAGCCTGGCCGTACTCCTTCCATGCGTCGGCTTTCCTCTGCATGGCTTCGGCCTCGGCGAGGCCCCTGGCCTTGATGGCGTCAGCATCCGCCTGCCCTCTCAGCCTGATGGCCTCGGCATCCGCCTGGGCCTCGGCGAGGACCCGGGCCTTCTCGCCCTCGGCCACCGTCTCCAGACGGTACCGCTCCGCCTCCGCCGGCCTCCTTACGGTAGCGTCCAACTCCTTCTCCCGGCGCTCTATCTCCTGGGTCTGGACCTCGACCTGCTTCTGCCGCTCGATCACCTCGACCTGCAGCTCTTCCTCCCTGATCTTCTGCCTGGTCTTGGCCTCCTGCAGTGAGTAGGCCAGCTCCGCCTCGGCCCTGCGGGCGTTGACCTGCTGGTCGTATCCGGCCTTCTCTGTCGCGTAGTCCCGCTCCGACTGGGCTATCCCGGTGTCCGCCTCGAACCGGGCGGCCTGGCGCTTCTCGTCCGCCTCGGCCTCCTTTATTCCGGCATCTCGCCTTGCCTCGGCCTCACCGATAGAGGCGTCTCGCTTTGCCTCGGCCTCACCGATGGCGGCATCTCTCTTGACTTCTTCCGTCCTCCGCACACCCAGGGCCTCCAGATAGCCCTGCTCGTCCTGGATGTCCCGGACCACGAAGCTCCGGATCTCCAGGCCCAGTCTTGACATGTCCGTGGCGGCCACCTCTCGCACGCGGTCGGCGAATGCGACCCGGTCCCGGTAGATCTGCTCGACCGACATCTCGCCCAGGATGGCGCGCTGCTGCCCTTCCAGCGTCTGAAGGGCTACGTTCGCGATCTCCGCGGGATCCTTACCGACGAACTGCTCCGCCGCCGTCCTTATGGCGTCTGGGGCGCTTCCAACCTTGACCTGAGCGACTCCATCCACGGTGACGGCGACGCCTTCCGAGGTGTACACCTTCGGGGTGCTCACGGTCAGCGTCATTATCTCCAGGGAGATCCACTGCGCCAATTGAACGATGGGGAGTACGAACTTCCTCCCTCCCACGACTATTACCGGCTCCTTGCCACTGCCCGAGACGATAAGCGCCTCGTTCGGACCTGCTTTATGAAATCCTGCCATCATTCGCCTCCTTGTTTATTCAGGCGGTCAGCCGACACTATCCATGATTCAGGGCGATGCTTCCTGCTATTTCGACGCACCAGGACGCACCACGTTCGATCGTCACTCACTGTCCTCGATCTCCTTGTCCGCGTAGAGCCTCTCGACTTTGAGAACGTCGCCATAGACTCCCAGCACCCTAACCTCCTCTCCTTCCCGAATCACGTCGCCATCGTCCGTGGTGGCGGTCCACTCCTTATCGGCGACCCATACCGTGCCCGACGGCGCGAGATCGGAGGCGGCCACCCCCCATTCCTCTTCCAGGGCCGCATCCGACGGCGAGACGAAGCCAGATGGGGCG
>CAZJDV010000017.1:22491-34411 GCA_964544865.1 uncultured Dehalococcoidia bacterium
ACCTCGCCAGGCGCATGAATCCGAACAGACTCGCGGCGGCGATGCCCGAAAACGCGGCGATGATCCACGGACTAACCCTGAGGCTGGGCTCCGGGATACTCGGCGTGCTGAACAGCCCGCCGAAAAGCAGAAAACCCCCAAGGACCAGGCAAACGACGCCCCCCATTCCGAATATGCTCGTGCCCGGCGACACCGTCTCCATGTAGAACAGCGCCATCGAAAACAGGAGAAGGCCGACCATCACCCAGTTCACGGGCAGGTTTCCGAAGCCCAGAAACGCCAGGGCCAGGAGTATGACCCCGATCACGCCGGGTCCGATAACCCCGGGGCTGGTGATCTCCACCATGAGGGCGATGCCGCCGATCACGAACAGCGCGAAGGCAAGGTTCGGGTTGGCCAGAACTCCAAGAAAGTTGTTGAGCAGGGTGCGCTTGATCTCCCGGACGCCGGCCTCCCTGGTGCGCAAGACCACCTCGCCCGCGGCGGTCTGGGCGGTTTTTCCGTCGACCTTCGCCAGCAGATCGGCGATGTCCTCGGCTATGAAGTCCACGACATTCATTTCGACCGCCTCGGCGCCGGAATAGGACAGTGCCCTGGTCACGGTCTCCTCCAACGCCTGGCCGTTTCTTTGCCGCGTTTCCGCAATGCTCCTGATGAAGGCCCTGGTGTCCTGGTTAACCTTCCGGGCTAGGGTCTCGGGGATGTCTTCCCCCCCTTGGCCGACGGGAGAGGCGGCGCCGATGTTGGTGCCCGGGGCCATCACGGCGAAGCTGGCCGCCGCGGTGATGAAGGTGCCCGCCGATGCGGCCTGGGCCCCGGAGGGCGACACATACACCGCCACCGGGATACTGGCCCCAAGGATCGCCGTTACCATGTCCCGAGTGGAGCTCAGCAGTCCGCCGGGCGTGTCCAGCAGGACGATCAGCATCTCGGCGCCGTTTGCGGACGCCTGGTCGATGCCTCGGGCGAGGTGCTGCACGCTGAGCGCGTCAATCGCGCCGTCGATCTTGAGGGTCTCGACGTGATGATCCGCCGCAAAGGCCGGCGACGAACTGAGCAACAGGACAATAGAACCCAGGATGAAGGCGAGAATCGCAATCGTCCGGCACATGTGCCCCTACCCTCTTCCAATCCCATCGGATGAGCAGGCCCCGCGCGCCATATGCGACAACGGCGGCGCGTGGATTCGCCCAAGGTCAGTGGCTACATGATATGCAGGGCGGGAAACCATGTCAACGCCGGTTTCTCCGCCTCGTGTTTCGCCCCGTTCTCCTCTTTGGGCTTTCCGTCCCCTCGGTGCGCCTGGGCAAACCCATTACCGTCGGCGAGAAGACCATTGACACCAAAGTGCACAGGCGATAAGCTCGACGAAGCATACTGGCCCATGCCGGCTCGCGAGAGCCGCCGGTCGAACGCCCTCAGGAGGAACAGCATCCGTGACGTACACGAAGATCAAGTCGTGGCTCGAAGAGGAGTTGCAGACCATCCGCGACAGCGGCATGCACAAGGACGAGAAGTCCATCAGGTCCCCTCAAGGGCCCCTGGTGGACACACCTGAGGGTGGCCTGGTCAACTTCTGCGCCAATAACTACCTGGGTCTCGCGGACAACGCCGAGATCGAGAAGGCGGTGACCGAGGGCATGAAGACCCATGGCTTCGGCATGGCGTCGGTGCGGTTCATCTGCGGCACACAGGACATCCACAAGACTCTAGAACAGCACATATCCGATTGGATGGGGACCGAGGACACCATCCTCTACACCTCCTGCTTCGACGCAAATACGGGGCTTTTCGAGACGATCCTGAGCGCCGAAGACGCGATCATCAGCGACGCACTGAACCACGCCAGCATCATCGACGGCATCCGCCTGTGCAAGGCGCAGCGCAAGAGGTTCAAGCACGCGGACATGGCGGACCTGGAGGAGCGGCTGAAAGAGACCGAGTCGGCGCGGTTCCGCATGATCGCCACCGACGGCGTCTTCAGCATGCAAGGGGACGTCGCGCCGCTTCGGGAGATCTGCGACCTCGCCGATAAGTACGACGCCTTGGTGATGGTCGACGACTCCCACGCCACGGGGTTCATGGGGCCTAACGGCCGCGGCAGCGCCGAGGAGCTGGGGGTACTCGACCGGATCGATGTGCTCACCAGCACGATGGGCAAGGCCCTGGGGGGAGCATCGGGAGGATACACCACCGGCCGCAAGGAGATCATCGCCTACCTGCGCCAGCGCTCGCGGCCGTATCTTTTCTCGAACACCCTGCCGCCTCCGATCGTGATGGGCGCTCTCAAGGCGCTGGAACTTGTCAGGGGCAACCCCGATCTCCGCGAGTCCCTGTGGAAGAACACCCGGTACTTCAGGTCGGAGATGACCGCCCTCGGCTTCGACATCATCCCCGGCATCCACCCCATCGTCCCGATCATGCTACGCGACGAGCTCAAGACCGTCGCGCTGGCGAAGGCTGTGAACGAGCGAGGCATATTCGTGGTGGGGTTCAGCTTCCCTGTGGTGACGCGAGGAGAGGCGCGCATCCGAGTCCAGCTATCCGCCGCCCACACGCGAGAGCAGCTCGACCGGGCCATCTCCGTCTTCAAGGAGGCGGGCCAGGCGCTAGGGGTTATCTGAGCAGGTGAGATCCCCGGCGAAAGCGGGCCCTCCTGGGGAGGCGCAGGCTTGAAACCTATCCCGTCATGTATCCGATTTCGAGCACGCACATGGCCACGAGGAGCGCGATGATAGACGATAGCGAGTTCAAGGGAAAGGTGGCAGTCGTGACCGGCGCGGGCCAGGGGATGGGCAAGGCGGTATCCCAAAGGCTGTCGTCCGGGGGCGCGAAGCTAGTGATCAACGACGTCAGCGCGGAGTCCGCCGAACGAACGGTAGCCAGCCTTGTCAATACCGGCGGCGAGGCGGTGGCCGCCCCCGGCGACGTGACCTCGAAGGCGGACGTGGATCGCATGGTCCAGACCGCCCTCGATCGGTACGGCGGTGTCCATATCCTGGTCAACAACGCGGGCGTCCTGCGCCCGACCCTCGTCATCGACATCGAGGAGGATGAATGGGACCTGGTGGTGGGCGTGAACCTGAAGGGCACGTACCTGTGCTCCAGGGCGGTGCTGCTAGCCATGCGGGAGCAGGGCTGGGGCCGCATCGTCAACTTCTCGTCCACGGCCGGAAGGAAATACTCTACGATAGGCGGCGCGCACTACTCCGCGGCCAAGGCCGGCATCCTGGGTTTCACACGACACCTGGCCAAAGAGGAGGCCGGCAACGGTATCGCGGTCAACGCCGTGTGTCCGGGCCTCATCGACACCGAGATGGTACGCGACACTATCGAGAGCGCAAAGGTAAAAGAGTACGTGGACAGCTTTCCTATCCCGCGCATCGGGGAGTCCTGGGAGGTCGCCGAGCTGGTGGCGTTCATCGCCTCGGACCGGGCGGCCTACATGACGGGGGTGTCGTTCGACATCAACGGCGGCGACCTGATGATGTAGCGCGTCCGCGCGAGTAACTGGAGGCGACAATGGCGAAGGGCAGCCGTATCTACCGGACACTGGGTGTCCGACCGGTGATCAACGCCGGTGGCAACACGACCGTTTGGGGTGGCTCCACGCCCACCGACGTGGTCCGCGAGGCCATGGACGAGGCGGACAGCAGCTACGTGGAGGTGAAAGAGCTGCTCGATCGATCCGGCGGGTACATCGCCGAGGTCCTTGGTGTCGAGGCCGCGCACGTGACCTCGGGCTGCTTCGCATCTCTGGTGCTCAGCACCGCCGCCTGCATTGCCGGACGGGACCCCGAGAAGAGCAGCCGCCTGCCCGACACTGCTGAAATGAATAACGAGATCGTCACCCTGAAGTCGCTCCGATATCCTTACCAGCGGAGCCACCGGGTAGCCGGCGGTGTGCTAGTAGAGGCCGGCGACGAGGATGGGTGCACTGCGGACCAGCTTGCCGGCGCGGTCGGACCTAAGACAGCCGCGGTCGCTTACGTGTACCAGCCCGACGTCTATCCCGCCAATCTGGCTCTGGAGGATGTGACGCGCGTAGCCCACGCCCGGGGCGTACCTGTCATCGTCGACGCCGCCTCGCAGATATTCCCCCTCAATCACTTCAGGCGGATCGCCCAGAGCGGCGACCTGGTGTGCTTCGGTGCCAAGTACATCAGCGCGCCCCAGTCCACCGGGTTCTTGTGCGGCAGGGAGGACCTGGTAGAGGCCGCGGCGACCCAGGGATTTATTGGCTTCGAGACCGGCGGAGGACACTCGTTTGGCCGTGGGTACAAAGTCGACCGGCAGGACATCGTCGGGGTCGTAGCCGCTCTGGAAGACTGGTTCGCCATGGACCACGAAGATCGCCTCACAGACTACCGCACCCGGCTTGCCACGATCGAGCGCGCCCTGGACGGCATCCCCGGTGTATCAGCCGAATTGACTATCTACGATAGTTACGTCCAATTGGCCCTCCACATCGTCCTCGATACCGAACACCGGGGGATGGACGCGCAACAGTTGGCTGACGATCTTCTGGCCGGCAGCCCTCGCATTAGGGTGAATGTGATAGCGGAGGACACCATCTTTGTCGCGGCCCATACCTTGAACGAAGGCGAGGAGAGCGTGATCGCCGATCGGCTGCGGGGCCTGCTGGCGAGGTAGCAGCTCGGTCCCGGGAAAGGTCGTCATTCAATACGGGAGGACATCATGAACACAGGCATCGGAACGAGCGTCTATTCCAGGCTGGGGGTCCGGCCGATTATCAACGCACAGGGCAACCGGACGGTCCTGGGTGGGTCCGCCACTACACCGGCGGTAGCCGCGGCGATGGAGGAAGCGAACCACACCTATGTGGAGATGCGTGAGCTCCTCGAGAAGTCCGGGGAGTTCATTGCCGAGATGCTGGGGGCGGAGGCCGCGTACGTGACCTCCGGCTGCGCCGCCGCTCTGGCCTTGAGCACCGCCGCCTGCATGACCGGAAGAGACCAGGACAAGATCGCCCAGCTACCCGATACCACGGGCATGAGAGACGAGATAATTCTCCAAAAGCCGCAACAGTACAGCTACGACCGCAGCTTCAACGTGCCGGGGGGCAAGCTCATTCGACCGGGCAGCGAGGCTGGTTGCACGGCGGAGGAGTTGGAGAACACCATCGGCCCGAACACCGCGGCCCTAGCCTACCTTATCAGGGCAGATGAGGACGACTCGGTGGTGCCGCTCGAGCGGGTGGTGGAGATGGCCCATTCGCGGGGCCTGCCCGTGATAGCGGACGCAGCGGCTCGAATTTACCCGCTGGAGTACTTTCGGCGCAACGCCCAATCCGCGGACCTGGTGTGCTTCGGCGCCAAATACATCGGCGCGCCTCAGTCGGCCGGTTACGTGTGCGGGAAAAAGGAGCTTGTCGACTCGGTCGTCGACCACGGCTTCATCGGCTTCCAGACCGGCGGCGGCCGGGCTTTCGGCAGGCCGATGAAGCTGGACAAACAGGAGATCATCGGCGTGGTCACGGCCATCGAACAGTGGTTCACGATGAACCATGAGGACCGGCTGATCGGCTACGAAGAGACTCTGGCCACCATGCAGAGCGAGCTCGCGGGGACCCCCAACGTGGAGTCGAAGCTGGAACAGGTGGACCAGTATTTCGGCGTCACCCTGAATGTCACCTTCGACGCCGACGCCCTGGGCAAGACCGCCGAGGAGGTCGCCGCGGAGCTGGACGCCGGGACCCCGCGCATCGCAGTGAGCGCCCCGGACGACGGTACCATCGCCGTAAACGCCCACGCACTGAACGAGGGGGAGGGGCTCATAGTCGCCGAGCACCTGCGGATGGCGTTGGGCGGGTAGTAGCGCAACAACGCGTACCAGTCGAGTTGGGCGCCTGCTCCGGGATCCCGGCCGTGCTTCAGCCCTCTTCCTCGACCGATCTGAGGATTCGTTCCAACTCTTCAACCGGTGGCGGCATGTCGCGAGTGACGGCGTCCCACGGAATATCCGCGTCTAGGGTGTCGTAGCCATGTATCAGCCGGTTTCTCATCCCTATGATCTATTGCCACTCGATGCTAGGAAATCGGCGCAGCACCTCCGGCGGGAGCCTGCCTGCCGCCTCCCCAATCACCTCGACAAGTCGCGTCAGCGCCAGGGCGAGGAGCCGATCGCTTGACAGGTCGTCTCTGTTCCGCTCGCGTCCCAGGCTGTGGGCTTCCGAGGCATAGTCGAGCATGTGCCGAAGGGGAACGGTCCAATCACGTCTCGTCATAGAGGACCTCAGCCTCTGCAAGTACCTCGTCCCGATAGTACGGGCTGATACTTCGCGTCGTGTTCATGTCAACCTTTCGACCGGCCAGGATCCCGGAGAGCTCCATCTCGATATCTATTAGCTTCAGGCCGGGCCCGGGCCCGGGCCCGTGTCCGGGCACGAACTCGACCAGCACGTCGATGGCACTGCCTGGAGCGAAGTCGTCGCGAGGACGGAACCGAATAGTGCCATTTTTCGAATGTGATGGCGTCGGCAAAAGTCAGCCACCGCAGTCCCTGGTACACTGATTCTGGCGGTAGACGCATTCGACTTCTTTTCATCACCGTTGTCCCAGGGCATATGAAGTCTCAGTCCGTACCGCCAGCCGCGGCGCGGATGTTGGCGATGGCCTGGGCGATGCCTGTATCGGCGCTGTAGACCGCGGACCCCGCGACGAGGACACGGGCGCCCGCGGCCACCACCGTCCTCGCAGTCCTGGGGCCTATGCCTCCGTCCACTTCCAGTTCGGCAGCGTAACCGTTGTCGTCCAGCACGGCGCGCATTCGGGCGATCTTGTCGACGACGCCCGGTATGAATGCCTGGCCTCCATAGCCGGGATTCACCGTCATCACCAGCACCAGGTCAAGGTCGGGCAGGACCTCCTCGACGGCGGATACGGGCGTCGCCGGGTTCATCGCCACGCCAGCCTTCACCCCCGCCTCTTTGATCTGGTGCACGACCCTGTGAAGATGAGTGCAGGCCTCGGCATGGACGGTGATGATCCCGGCGCCGGCCTCCGCGAGGTCGGGGACGAGGCGCTCCGGCTCGGCCACCATCATGTGCACGTCCAGCGGCAGGTCGGTCCACGGGCTGATCGCCTGGACGACGATAGGGCCGAAGGTCACTGGCGGCACGAAATGCCCGTCCATTACGTCCATGTGGATATAGTCCGCGCCCCCGCGCGCCGCCTCTGCGACCTGATGCCCCAGGCGGCTGAAGTCCGCGGAGAGGATCGAAGGCGCGATCTTTATCGGGGCTTCAGTTGGCATTTTCCGCCTCCAGAGTGGCTTTCGCGTCTGATATCGCCTGCCGCACCCGTCTGGAGGCGGTGCCACCGGGAACGTCGCGAGCCTCCAACGAGGTCGCCAGCGTTATGGACAACACGTCCTCGTCGAACAGCGGCGAGAAGCGGCGATACGTCCCCAATTCCAGTTCGTGGAGATTCTTCCCTTCCGCTACCGCATGGTCAGCAATTCGCCCGACCACACCGTGCGCCTCCCTGAACGGCATCCCTCTAGCGACGAGGTAGTCGGAGATGTCGGTGGCCAGAATATGGCTGCCCTCGGCGGCCTGGCGCATACGGCCTTCGTCCAGCTCCATCGTGGAGACCATGCCGGCCATGACCTCCAAAGTCGGCAGCAGCACGTCGACTGTGTCGAAGAACCCCTCTTTGTCCTCTTGCAAGTCGCGGTCGTAGGTGAGGGGGAGCCCCTTGAGCACCGTCAGCAGCCCAACGAGGTGGCCGAACACCCTGCCCGTCTTGCCCTTGGCCAGCTCGGCGAAGTCCGGGTTGCGCTTCTGTGGCATCATGCTGCTGCCCGTGGTGTAGTCGTCGGACAGTCGGATGAACCCGAACTCATCGGAGGACCAGAACACCATCTCCTCGGCCAGCCGCGACAGATGGACCATGCAGGTGGCAGCGGCGGCATGGTAGTCGAGGAGAAAGTCCCTGTCGGAGACGGCGTCCATGCTGTTCGCGCTGATGGTGCCGAAGCCAAGCTCGCGGGCCACGGACTCCCTGTCTACGGGGTAGGGCACGCCCGCCAAGGCGCCACTGCCGAGCGGCATGACGTCGGCCCGGCGATGGGCCTGCTGAAACCGCTCGCGGTCCCTGCCCAGCATCTCGAAGTAGGCCAGCATGTGATGAGCGAAGTACACCGGCTGGGCCCGCTGCACGTGGGTATACCCCGGCATTACCGCGCCGGGATTGGCCTCCGCGCTCCGGACCAGCGCCGCGCGGAAACCATGGATCGCCGCCACGGTGCCTGTGATCGCCTCTCTGGCGTACAGCCGCATGTCCAGCGCGACCTGGTCGTTTCTGGATCGTGCGGTGTGGAGCTTGCCGGCCACGTCGCCTATCGTCTCGAAAAGACGGCGCTCCACGTTCATGTGGATGTCCTCAAGCTCCTCCCGCCAGGGAAAGATTCCGGTTTCGATCTCTCCGCGGACCAACTCAAGACCGCGCACTATCTCTCCGGCCTCATCGTCGGAGACGATCTTCTGCCGTGCGAGCATGCGCACGTGAGCTATCGACCCGGCGATGTCGTGCTTGTAGAGCCGCCGGTCGTAGTGGATGGAGACTGTGTAGCCGGAGCGGGCCTCATTCATGGTCGTTTCCATTTACTGTGGGGGACGCGTACGGAGCCGCTAGCAATTAGCAGGCTCACCGCCGTTGCGTCGGTCTGCCGAGATCAATATCGCTACTGCGGCCGTTTCGGCACCAGGAAGCGGCGGCGCAGCGTGAGGACCTTCATGCCCCTCTGGTTGAACCCGCGGCTCTCCATGTACACGATGCCTCTGTCGGGGCGGCTTCGCGACTCGCGCACCTCCAGGATCTCGCTCTCGCCGTAGATGGTGTCGCCCTGGAACACCGGCGCATCGTGGGTGATCCGCTCGTATTCAAGATTGGCGATGGCCTTCCCCGACGTGTCCCGCACGCTCATTCCCACCAGGAGGCTGATGATCAGCGGCCCGACCACCAGAATCTTGCCGTGCTGGTGGTCCTTCATGTAGTTCTCGTCCATGTGAAGCGGGTTGTGGTTCATGGTCAAGAGGGTGAAGTGGTGGTTGTCCGCCTCTGTGATGGTTTTGCCGGGCCAGTGCTTGAACACGTCGCCGGGCGTGAAGTCCTCCAGATAGCCGCCAAAGCTGTCCTTGCCGTCGTGGACCATGTTGCCGTTACCTCACTCCTATGGGGGTTCTGGATGGCACTCTCGTCGGTCCCCGGCACCCGCCGGGAAGGAGTCCCCGCACCCATCTCGCCCCTGGAACCCGGGGGCTCCCCTATCGCCCAAGCCCGCGGAACTGCCTGCCGCCGACGTTCTTGGCCGAGACACCCAGGACCCGCAGGAAACCCTCCGCGTCGGCGTGGTCGTAGGAGCCCATCGCCTCCATGGAGGAATCGTCGGTGTACAGCGAATGCGGCATGGCCTTCCGGGTATTCTCCGCCGTCTCGAAGTAGACTTCGCCCTTGTAGAGCCGCACCGTGATGGTCCCGGTGGCCAGACGCGCGATCGGCTCCAACGCCGCCAGCGCCGATGTCGTCGCGAGGTCCAGCCAGTAGCCCTGGTAGATCTGAACGCTGAGCACCTGTGACAGGTGGCTCAGGAACTCGGTGGCCCGGCGGTCGAGGATGAACTGCATCAGGAACTCGTAGGTTTTTCCCAGCAGCTCCATGCCTGGGGACTCGTAGATGCCGCGCGATTTCACGCCGACGAAACGGTTCTCGACGACGTGGGTCCCGATGCCGACGCCGTGCCTCCCGGCTGCGCCGTTGGCCTCGGAGAACATCCTCACCAGGTCCAGGCCCTCGCCGTTCAGGGCGACGGGCACACCCTCCTCCCAGCGGACGGTGACGGTCTCGTGCCTTTCGGGGGCGTCCCAGGCCCACACGCCCATGCCCGGCTCGACGAAGAACGACGGTATCTCCACGTCCTCCAGGTCGCCGGCCTCGTGGGTGAGTCCGAGTATGTTGGCGTCGGTGGAGTAGCGCGACTCGCCCGCGGGCTTGATCGGCAGATCGTTGTCCCCGCAGTAATCCAGCATCTGCTGGCGGCCCGGGAACTCTGCCACGAACTCGGGATCGCGCCAGGGGGCGTAGACCGTCATCTCGGGCGCTAGCATGTTTGCGGCAAGCTGGAACCGGACCTGGTCGTTGCCGCGACCTGTGGCGCCGTGGAACAGCACGCCGATGCCGCGGGACTGGAGCTCCGGCAGGATGGCCCGAACTGTGATGGGCCGGGCGATGCCTGTCGTGTTCCAGTAGCCACCCTCGTATCGCGCCTGGGCCTGGATCACCTTCAGGCCCGCCTCGGTCAGGGGCTCCTGAGCGGGCAGGATGCCGGCGGTCACAGCGCCGCAGCGGATCATCCGGTCCGCGACGGCGTCCAGGTCCTCCTCGTCGGGCTGGCCCAGATCGGCGGTGAAGCAGTGGACATCGAGCCCCTTGCCTTTTAGCCAATGCGTGGCGGTACAGCTATCCAGTCCCCCGGAGACCGCGCCGCCGACCACCGTGCCCCCCTTGGCTTCCAGCTCGCGCCAGTTCACTCCTTCGACGCCTTGGCGGCCTCGACCATCCCCTTCTCCAGTCGTTCAAGGGCGATATCGATCTCTTCCCTGGTGAGGGTCAGCGGCGGCATCAACCGGATGGCCGTAGGCTTGGGCGCGTTCAGCAATAGACCTGCCTCGTTGCACGCCGTCAGGACTTCCGCGGATATCTCGGAGCCGAACTCGACGGCCAGCAGGAGGCCCATGCCCCTGACTTCCGTGATGAAGTCGTGGGAGTCCCACAGGCGCGTCAGCCCGGCCTTGAGGTACTCGCCCATCTCGCGGGCGTTGGCCGGGATGTCGTTGTCTATGATGTACCTGGTCGAGGCATTGGCCGCCGCGCAGGTCAGGGCGTTTCCGCCGAAGGTCGAGCCGTGCTCGCCCTTCGGCTCGAAGACAGCGGCGTGCTCCTTCGCCAGGAAGGCTCCTATCGGGACCCCGCCGCCCAGGCCCTTGGCCAGCGTCATCACGTCGGGTTCGACGCCGAAGGCTTGATAGCCGAACAGCGTGCCCAGCCGTCCGAGGCCCGTCTGCACCTCGTCGAAGATCAGCAGCAGGCCATTGTCGTCGCACCACTGCCGGACCTGCTGAAGGTAGCTCTTCGAGGGCACGTTGACGCCACCCTCGCCCTGCACGGGCTCGATCATTACGGCGACTGTCCTGTCGGTGGTCGCCTCCCTGATGGCCTCGATGCTGTCGTACTCGACGTGGACGAAGCCCGTGGGCAGGGGCTGGAAGGGGTCGCCGTCGTGGGGCTTGCCCGTCGCGGACCACGTCATCAACGTCCTGCCGTGGAACGAGTTGTCGGCGGTGATGATCTCGTAGGCGCCGTTGCGGTTCAGTTTGCCATATTTGCGGACCAGCTTGATCGCGCCCTCGTTGGCCTCCGCACCGCTATTGGCGAAGAATATCTTGTCCAGGCAGCTATTCTCGACCAGGATCTCCGCGAGCTGCAACTGAGGAATGGTGTAGAACTGGTTCGACGCCTGGAGCAGGGTCCGCGCCTGCTCGGCGATAGCGTCGGCCATCACCGGGTTGGCATGGCCGATGTTGTTCACGGCCCACCCGGCGGTGAAGTCCAGATACTCCTTGCCGGCGTCGTCCCAGACCCTCGTGCCTGCCCCCCGCACGATCACGATGGGCTGCCGACGAACGGTGAACATGTAGTACTTGGACTCGATCGCCTTCCAGTCGGTCGCCATGCTACTATTCGCCTCCCATGGATTCTTTGAGATCTTCCAGCGCTTTTTCCAGGGCCGACAGGCTTCCCTTGAATCCGTCCAGGACCTCGGTGATCTTTTCGATGGCGGCATCCACGTCACTCGCCGGCGCCTCGGGTTGGGCGGAACTGGGCTCCCGGTCTTCGGC
>CAZJDV010000018.1:0-3527 GCA_964544865.1 uncultured Dehalococcoidia bacterium
CAACGGTTTTTGAGACCGTAGGCAGGGAAGGGCGCGGCGCCATTTATCTCCAGGGCCAGAGTCCGCCGATGTTCCAGCGCTTGCGCCTCGGTCCTGAAGGGGTGTTATCGCCCAGCGAGGCAACCAGGAACCCGGCTACCCGCTCCGCCACGGCATGCTCGTGTCCGCTCAGGTCGTGGCCGGCCTCCGGTATCTCCTCGAACTCGAAAGGCGGCGGGTACCCGTCGAGGGCTGCCTGCAAATCGACCGACGGCGCTACGCGGTCCCACTGGCCGGCGACGAAGAGCTTCGGCCGGCCGTCGCCCGCGATCCCGGACCTCTTCAGCGCCGACAGAGGAGGGGCGATCATCACCAGGGCGCGGGCGGACCTGCACCGGTGCAGGCCGTCCAGCAGCGCGGCTGCCCCGAACGAGTAGCCGGCAATGGCCAGGGGCCCGGCGTCACGGCCGATGAGCAGCTTGAGGATATGGAGAGCCGCCCGAAGATCGTCCGGCTCCCTCTCGCCATTGGTGAACTCGCCCTCGCTGTCGCCGACACCCCGGAAGTTAAACCGCAGGCTGCCGATGCCCTCTCTTCCGGCGGCGTCGCAGATGGCCGTGACGACAGGGTTGTCCATGTCGCCGCCCAGCGCCGGATGCGGATGGCATACTACCATGCCAGGTGGCGGCGTGGTAGGCTCCTCGGGTAGGGTGAATATGCCCTCGAGGGAGAGCCTCTTGCTGGTGTAGAAATCAATCTTTGTCTGGCGCATCCCCTCGGGCCGAGGGCCTGGCGGCGTGTCCCAGGCGGAACGCGCGGCACGACCCCTTCTCGTATGTCCCAATGGTATTTGACAGGGTGGCTTTTGACAAGCGCGGTTGCTAGAATTGTGCGAGCGTCGCCGGCGTTACACTACTCAGGAGCTATCCAAATGCGAGAGGTCGACTTTCGAAGCGACACCAAGACGCGCCCGACGCCCGAGATGCGCCGGGCGATTGCGGAGGCGGAGGTCGGCGACGACGTGGCTGGCGAGGACCCGACGGTGAACCGGCTGGAGGCCATGGCGGCCGGAATGCTGGGCAAGGAGGCCGCCGTTTACGTGAGCAGCGGGACCCAGGGCAACCTGGTTGCCCTGCTAGCCCACTGCCAGCGCGGCGACGAGGCCATCGTCGGAGACAGGTCCCACATCGTCCGCGGCGAGTTTGGTGGCGCGGCGGTCCTGGGCGGAATTGTCGTGACCACACTGCCCAACGACGGCCGGGGCATGCTGGACCCGGACCAGGTGGACGCGGCCATCCACGCCGACGACTCGCGCAATTCCCGCACGAGGCTGGTGGCGCTGGAGAACACGCACAACGCCGCGGGCGGCGCGCCGCTGACGCAAGACGACGTGAAGTCCATCGCCGACGTGGTCCGGTCCCACGGCGTACAACTGCACGTGGACGGGGCGAGGCTGTTCAACGCCGCAGTGGCCCTGAAGACGCCGGCGTCGGAGCTGGTCAAGGACGTCGACACCGTGACGTTCTGCCTCTCGAAAGGGCTCGGCGCGCCGGTCGGCTCGCTACTGTGCGGCAACAACGAGTTCATCGAGGAGGCGCGGCGCTGGCGCAAGCTGCTGGGCTCCGGGATGCGTCAGGCGGGAATCATCGCCGCCGCGGGCATCGTCTCTCTGGAGACCATGATCGACCGGCTGGCCGAGGACCACGCCAACGCGCGGAAGCTGACCACCGGCCTCAGCAGGATCCCTGGCATATCCATCGACCCCGAGGCGCTGTCGACGAACCTGGCGTTCTTCACCATAGAGGCAAGCAACCACGCCGAACTGACCCGCAAGATTGACGAGCGCGGCGTCCTGCTGGGCCCCCGAGGCGGCGGCTTCTGCCGCATGGTAACCCACGCCGACGTAACCTCTGACGACGTCGACTACGCACTTGATGTCATCGAGTCGACGCTGCGGGAGTACGGGAGAGGGTAGGGAGTAACCTCTTGTAGATTTTCCCTATCGGGCTGTGTTCGGAGCCTTTGACTGACAACCTGAAAATGCTTTGCTCAAAACTACCGAACTTGGACCCGCTGCCCGAATTGTCCGATGTCGAATTTTCCATTGGCCAGGGCAACTTCGCGATCCGCTAGAAAGGCCGCTACCATCTCCCCGTCCATCGCGATCACACCGCGTCGCTCCAGCAGCCGCCATGAATTCGAGCTGATCTGACCAGTAGTGAAGAATAGGTAGAATATAGGGTCACAGACTCGAAGCCGGGGGTCAGAGTATGGAGAAACTGCGCTTCCATATGCGCCCCCTATTGCCAATTCAACGGCGCCCACTAGGTCTCGAATCTCTGGAGTAGACACGCGCCCTGAGGTATGCTGTTTCGCTTGGCCGATAGTCCAGACCTTTAGCTGTTTCTCCACGCCAGGGAATTTGTATGTACGCAGAACGTGCGCGTCGAGACGAAGCCGCCCGAAGAAATCGATGCCTTCGTCCCCAGAATATCGGGTAGCGACCGGATCTTTGACGCCCATGTGGTGAAGGACTTGGGCACACATTGTCTCAAATTCGCGAGGAGTGAGATTGGAAAGGGCCGAGACATAGTCCGTGATCTTCGCTCTACTACGCTTTGCATTCTTGGTGTCATCAGGATCTCCGGGTTCGATGAACGCTGAACCTTGAATCATGTATTCTGAAGAGCTATTCAATTCATACTTGGATAGGCGTCCAAGCTCGGCCAATTCACTGAGTTCAGTTCGAGCCCTGGCGAGAAAGCCCTCCCTCCAAACTCTCCGCAGCCTCGCGAGCATGCGCTTCACCTGAATGCCAGCCCTTTGCCAAGCAAATCTCAGCTAGCCAGTCTTCTGCTGGTCTGGGTGATGAGGTAGGTCCAGGTTTCATAGCATGTGTCTAGTTTATCCCGTGAGCTTCTTGTGGCTGTCCAGTAGATCTTTGGCGGCTGCAACTAGCTTGTTGATCTCTGCGATATCTTCTCGCGATAGCGATTTCAGCTCGCCAATCCCCATCGACTCCAGGCTGGTTATGGCGGCGGTGACTTGTGAAACCCAAGACCTAGATAATTCTTCCCGCTTGGCTATGCTCACCGCGTCAAAGAAGCTGCGAGAGGGATCCAGCAACACCCTCTTCGCTTTGATGTTTGGAAGGACGCTACGAAGCTCTCTAACCAGGATATACGTGGTGATCTTCGGATCCTCAGTTCCAGTTTCTGCTGGATCGCGTGGCGTAATCAACTCTTAATAATGCGCCAATGTCTCCGCATTCGTAAATGTGTTGTTGTTTTCATCCCACTTCAGCCGATCCCTAACTACGGGCAATGACGCCGCTTCGTGGTATAGGGGGGGTACATTTCCGCGTGAGCATGCTCCCCAAAGTCCTCATCCTCCTGCATTTGTTGCAGTGCTTTGAAAGCCCGATAACCTCGGTTGACTTCATGGACTGTCATGCCGAGTCTCCCCGAAACGTCGGTGCTCTCGAGATTTCGCTCATCTCGGAGCGATGCTACCAGCTTCGAGCGTTGATACGCTCCCCACTCCTTGAT
>CAZJDV010000018.1:3537-5015 GCA_964544865.1 uncultured Dehalococcoidia bacterium
GGCAGTTCGTCGTACATCGCCAAAAGTGACTCTGGAACTTGAACCCCCGCCTCGTCGTCTTCCGTGATCCACCTGATGGATGCAAGTCGCCTATTACCCTCGATGACAACGTTCAAGTCAGGGTTCGGGGGGTATGGGCGGCAACCAATCGTTCAACGGGCAATAGCCCGTTCGTGAGAATGGAGTTCTTCAGTTGCAACAAGCCATCATCACGTAACCTGCGGTAAGCTCGATCCGGCACAGTCTTTTCGTGGAACCGGGTTTCATCCGCCCAGACGAAGTCCGTGCTATCTTGAAAGCGATAGTTGTTCGGATCTAGCAGCAGTGTTTTGTAGGCAAGCAACTTCTCAGCGAGATCCACCATCTGTGCCTCGCCTCCGATCGGCTAGATGACGGGGTAAACGAAAAAGAAATTGCCAATCCTGTCGTCCTCGTCGGGTCAATTCTCTTATCTTCATTTGATTCTACACGGGAATTGTCCTACTCCTTGCCGTCGGTGCGAGCGGAGTTCCTGTCCCGTGTGTCGCAGATCTCAAGTACTTCCTGCTTTCTCCTGTCCGCCCCCCTTCCCCCACCACCGCTTCAGCCGCTCCTTGACCTCGCGTTCGTAGCCCTGGTCGGTGGGGGCGTAGTAGCGGCGGCCTTTCAGGCTTTCGGGGAGGTTTTGCATGGGGACGAAGTTGCCTTTGTGGGAGTGGGCGTACTTGTAGCCCTCGCCGTAGCCCATGTCCTTCATGAGCCCGGTGACCGCGTTGCGCAGGTGCTTGGGCATCGGGTCGTTTCTTCCCTTTTTGACGTCACCAAGCGCCGCCTCTATCGCCGCGTACGACGCGTTGCTCTTGGGCGCGGTGGCCAGGTAGACGGTGGCCTCGGCCAGGGGGATGCGGCCTTCAGGCATGCCTACGAAGTGCACTGCCTGCTGGGCCGCCACCGCCACGGACAGGGCGTGAGGGTCGGCCATGCCCACGTCCTCGGCGGCCAGGACTACGAGCCTCCGGGCGATGAACATCAGGTCCTCGCCGGACTCGATCATCCGCGCCAAGTAGTAGATCGCCGCGTCGGGGTCGGAGCCGCGCAGCGACTTGATGAAGGCGGATATGGTGTCGTAGTGCTGGTCGCCGACCTTGTCGTAGAGGTGGGAGCGCCGCTGCATGGCGTCCTCGACGATCTCCGGGGTTATCACCCGCACGCCCTCGCCGTCCGGGTCCGTGGCCATTACCGCCAGCTCAAGCAACTGGGCGTCGATCACATCTGCAGCTCCCCGCCCGGACCGGCCACCGAATGGACGACCGATCACCTCAAACAGCACAAGGAGTACATCGAATCCTTCGGGCTCTCCCTCGACCTGATACCGATGGCCCACATCGGCATCGCCAGGGGTGATCTGTTCCCCGCCATCATGCTCGGGACCCCCGAGCGCGACCGGGAGATCGAGCAGGTATGCGACATCATCCGCATCACCGCCGTTGCCGGCATCC
>CAZJDV010000018.1:5025-34331 GCA_964544865.1 uncultured Dehalococcoidia bacterium
CCAGCCCGGCCGTGGTCTCGTCGTCCATCCTGGGCGATAGGCCGCCGAGCCCCCGCGATTCGTCCTTCATCGCGGCGATCACGATGCTGGCGATCTGATTGTCGCTGAGAGGATTGAGGGCGAAGACGCGAGAGCGCGACAGCAGGGGCGAGACCACCTCGAAGGACGGGTTCTCGGTGGTGGCGCCGATTAGCACGACGGTGCCGTTCTCGACTTGGGGCAGGATCACGTCCTGCTGGGCCTTGTTGAAGCGATGTATCTCGTCGATGAACAGGATGGTGCGCTGTCCGGTCATGCCGAGGCGGTCCCGGGCCTCCTTGACGACGCGGCGCAGGTCGGCCACGCCGGAGCCTACGGCGCTGACGGGGCTGAAGTGGCTTGTCGTGGTGGCGGCGATGATGTGGGCGAGGGTGGTCTTGCCGCTGCCCGGCGGACCCCACAGGACCATTGAGGGTATGCGGTCGGCCTCGATGCCCTTGCGCAGCGCCCGGCCCGGCCCGACGATGTGCCCCTGGCCGACGAATTCGTCGAAGGTGCGCGGGCGCATCCTGGCGGCCAAGGGCGCGTCCCGTTCCATCTGTCGCTCGGCCTGGTGCTCGAACAGGGTCATGGTAAATTCACCGTGGAGGACGCAGAGGGAAGAAAACTCTTACTTCTCTGTGTCCTCTGTGTCCTCCGTGGTTATCCTTTTCCCAGTGCCTGGGACACTACCCGTAGCAGAGGCTCTTCCTGCGCCGGTAGTACGGTGCGCGGGTCGAGGAGCACGGCGTCGTCCTCGATACGGCCTATTACCGCCGGGCTGCCGTTGCGCAGGCGCTTTGACAGGCCGTCGGCGCTGTCTCCTGAATCGAGCACGACCACTGACGTCGGTAGCACCTCGCCAGGGAGGCTGCCACCTCCGATGGTCGAGAGTCCGCTAGCCACCGTCGCGCTCATTCCCAAACTGGACGCCCACCTCGAGGCCCTCGATTTCAAGCTCTCTTCGGACTCGGCTATCATCCGCCAGATCGGAATATCCACCGTGGCCTCGTCTTTGATGTAGTGTAATAGGGTCGCGCTCAGGGCGGCCATACTGAGCTTGTCGATGCGGACGGCCCTGGCCAGCGGGTGGCGGGACACCCTGGCCACCAGGCCCTCGTCCCCGACGATCATGCCTGACTGGGGCCCGCCCAGCAGCTTGTCGCCCGAGAAAAAAGCGAGGGACACGCCGGCGTCCATGCTCTCCTGGGGCATGGGCTCGTGGGCCAGCCCGAATTCCGCCGTGTCCAACAGGCAGCCGCTGCCAAGGTCGTGGAGTACCGGTATATTCCTGTGCTTTCCCAGCTTCACGAGCTCTGCTAGGCTGGGTGAGTGGGTAAATCCGGAAACACGGAAATTGCTGGTGTGCACCGACAATAGCGCCCCGGTGTTGTCGGTGATCGCGGCCTCGTAGTCGCGGACGTAGGTGCGGTTGGTGGCGCCTACCTCGATCAGCTTCGCGCCGCTCTGCCGCAGCACGTCGGGGATGCGGAAGCCGCCGCCGATCTCGACGGCCTCGCCTCGGGAAACGATAACCTCTTTGCCCGTGGCTATGGCGGCCAGTCCCAGGAGGACCGCCGAGGCGTTGTTGTTGACGGCGATGGCGGCGGGCGCGCTGGTGGCCTGGCATATGAGGTACGAGATCTGCGCCTGCCTGGAGCCGCGCTTCCCGGTCTCCAGGTCCAGCTCCAGGTCGCTGTAGCCGCCGCCGGTCCGCTCGACAGCCCTGAGTGCGGCTTCGCTGAGAGGGGCCCGGCCCAGGTTCGTGTGCAGGATCACTCCGGTGGCGTTGATGACGGCGTTGGGCCACTCCCTCCACCGCGTGGCGGCCCGCGCCTCTACGGCGGAGACCACTTCCTCCACGGTGGGCGCGCGACGCCCCGAACTGATCCCGTCGCGGGCCTCATCGAACTGCGCCCTGACCAGCTCGAGTACGGCGGGACGCGAGCTCTGCTCAACAAGCCGCTGGATACGACCGTCCGACAGGACCCTGTCGACGCTAGGAAGGTCTCGGAACCCGGTTGTCATCTGTCGAAATCCATGATGCTCACGGGGGCCATTATACCCCACGCCAAGGACGAGACGCGGGCTCGAAAGCATTGACCCTCTCGTGCGCGCGTTGTTATCATTGAAATGCTTTCCAGCGGAACTCACCGCAGATCACGCGAAGACTGCGGAGGTACAGAGTTATTCAATCTAATTTCTTTGCGTCCTCTGCGGTCTCCGCGGTTATGTCTGGGGCTCCAAGGGCTTGGGGAAAGTGAAGATAATAGGTATCACAGGGGATATCGGGGCCGGCAAGACCGAGGTATCGCGGATTCTCGAGGGTCTCGGGGCCGAGGTCATCAGCGCGGACGCCATGGGACGGCTGGCATATGCCCCTGGCACCGAGGGATGGCGGCGGGTGGTAGAGGAGTTCGGGGAGGAAGTGCTCGCGCCCGGGGGAGAGGTGGACAGGACAAAGCTCGGCGTGACGGTGTTCTCGGACGAGCGTCGGCTGCGCAAGTTGAACGCCATAGTGCACCCGCTGATACGCTCGATGGTAGAGAAACGCCTCGAGGAGCTCGGTGACCGAGGCGCACCGGTCGCGGTCGTCGAGGTGGTACTGTTGCTGGAGGCAGGGTGGGCCGGCCTGGTGGACGAGGTCTGGGTCGTAGCCGCCGACGAGGACGTAGCGGTCGCGCGCGCCGCCGCCCGCTCGGGCTTGGAGCTAGAGGCCATCAGGGCCCGCGCTCGGGCCCAGATGCCTCAATCTGAACGCGTCGCCCGGGCCGACGTCGTGGTCGAAAACAACGAGAGTCTGGAAAGTCTCCGTGTCCGGGTGTCGGAGTTGTGGAAGAATCGGATATAATGATCTTTCGTCCCGGCGTTGACTGGGAGACAGGAGACTCGGGCGCGAAGCCGATCCGCCTCTCACTACCAAAGCTTCGACGCGAAGGTCGTCATCGGGTCGGCGCTGGTCCGGCATCGGACAATAAAGCAGGAAGTGCAAGCACTACACAATGACAATCCCCACCAGGACACTGTATCGCAGCTACATCATCGAGGAGTACCACCTGAAGGAGGAGCCGTACTACCTCCCCGTCGGTGACGAGGTAGATCTGTTCGAGGCGGCGTACGAGCAGCAGATACCCGTGCTGCTAAAGGGCCCAACGGGCTGCGGCAAGACACGGTTCGTCGAGTACATGTCGTACCGGCTAGGGCAGGCGTTGACCAAGGTCAAACCGATCGGGGATGGCGGGCCGGCCGCTGACCAGGAAGGCCACAACATTCCCCTCGTCACGATCGCGTGCCACGAGGACCTGACCGCCAGCGACCTTGTGGGACGGTACCTGTTGCAGGGCGACAGCACGGTGTGGATCGACGGACCTCTAACCAGGGCCGTCAAAGCCGGCGGCATCTGCTATCTGGACGAGATAGTCGAGGCAAGAAAAGATACCACCGTGCTGATCCACCCGCTGACCGACCACCGGCGGATCTTGCCGGTCGAGAAGAGAGGCGAGTTGGTGGAGGCCGCGCCCGGTTTCCTGCTGGTGCTGTCCTACAACCCCGGCTACCAGAGCGCGTTGAAGGACCTCAAGCACAGTACCCGCCAGCGCTTCGTTGCCATCGAGTTTAGCCCGGCGCCGAGGGAGATCGAGGCCCGAATCGTCGAACATGAGGCGGGGGTGGACGCGCAGACCGCGAACCAACTAGCCAAGCTGGGCGAGAAGGTACGCAATTTGAGAGAGCACGGGCTGGCCGAGGGCGCCAGCACCCGCCTTCTCATTTACGCCGGCAAACTAATGTCCCAGGGCATCAGCCCCAGGCGCGCGTGCCAGGTGGCGGTCAATTGGGCCGTAACGGACGACACCACCATCCACGGAAGTATCGAAGAGGTGATCTCGTCCATCTTCGAATAGGGTGTTGATGGCGTTTCCCTTTGCCGCACGGCGGGATTAGACGCCGGGCCCCCGGCCATGAACGCGATGAAAGGGGCGTCGCAAATAGATGCAAGACTCCGTCATTCCCTCGATTCGCCACGCCCTGTCCTTCCGTCCAAGATCGACACTGTCCGAGGGTACCCTAACTCCGGCGGGCGTCATGTTGCTGCTGTACCAGAAAAGCGGCGAGTACCATCTTCTGTTGAATAAGCGCTCCCAGCACGTGGAGGACCACAAGGGGGAGATATCGTTTCCCGGAGGCCGGATGGACGAGGGCGACCGCGGCCTGCTGGAGACCGCCTTGCGGGAGACCCACGAGGAGATGGGGGTGCTCCCCGCCGATGTGGATGTGCTCGGCGAGTTGGACGAGGTGGCGACGATCTCCAGGTACAGGGTGAGCCCGTTCGTGGGAGCGGTACCGGAGTCGTACAAGTTCAGACCCAATGAGAGCGAGGTGGCCGAGGTGATAGAGGCCCCTCTGGGAGAGCTTGTACGGAGCGATGCGGCCCGCGACGAGGTCCGGATGGTGCGCGGCGAGCCGGTCCACCTTGCGTCCTATGTGTTTCGCGGCCATGTGATCTGGGGCGCCACGGGCAGGATTTTGCAGAGCTTCTTAGAGGTCCTGGATAGCGTCCCGGAGAAGGAGGCTTTGTGGAAGAGCAAACGGGCTTGACCCTGGAGCGGATAAAGGCCGAGCTGGGTGAATTCCCACGCGCACTGTATCTGGACTTCGAGGCGGCCTGGGAGGGAATGTCCTACGTGGTCGATGAAGAGCGGCTTGTCGCCTGGGCCGAGACCGGGTTGAAGCTCGCCCAACAGACCGTCCGGTCCTGGGAGGCGGCCGGACAGTATTTCAAGGCTAGCCCAAAGGTCGCGGACCGACTCCCAGAGAGCTACTTTGACAAGTGGTCCGAGAGTGGCGCCACGCTGTGCCGCGAGTCGCCGACGCTGGCCGCCAGCTACTTCCAGGCCAGCCCCTCCACCCTCGGCCGTCTCAAGCCACGCCACGTCGAGGCCTGGGCGAGGATGGGGAGCGATCTCTACAAGGGGACATGGAAGTCCAGCACTCTGGCCTGCAAGTTCTTCGACGCCACGCCGGGGCTGCTGCGCAGCCTCTCGGTTTCCGAGCTCGAGACGTTCGTGGGCTTCCTCGGCACCCTCTCGCACCGGTCCTACGACGTGGCCGTCGAGTGCCTGGTGCTGGGCCAGAGAATATTCCCGCTGCTGGGTGACGACAAGGAAACATTCATGACCCTGAGCGCCTCCCTTGCTGAGACGAGCTGGCGGCAGGTCAAGGGCCTGTTCGACTCGGTCAAGCGAGCGCTGCCCAGGATCGACTCTGGGCAGCGCCCAAGGTTCCTCGCGCTGACCCGGAGGCTCCACGCGTCGGGCTGCCAGAACCTGCCCGTGGCGATCCTGGAGATGTCCGACTCTCTGGGTCAGCTTGACGGCGAGCACCATTCCAGGTTGCTGGGGCTCGCCGAGTCGATGCTGGAGGTCTCGCCCCTGGCGATGCCCGAGTTCCTGAAGAGCTGCCCGGCGGCGCTCGAACGCGTAACGATCACCCAGCTAGATAAATGGTACGAGGAGGGCATACGGGTATTGGAGCACAACAGCGACGGCGGGCTCGCGTACTTCAAGGTCGAGTCGGCCCGTTCCCAGAGGGTGCTCGAAGGGCTCTCGTCGAGCGTTGAGTTCACCCGCATCAAGGAAGTGATGGAGATGTACTGCCGGGCCTTAGCCGGCGCGGAGGTAAAGCTTGCCGCCAGCGAGGAGCTCGCGGAGAAACACATAGGCTGGGTCTCGGACGAGGCGCCAACGACGGAGGGGGCCACTGTCTTCGTTCCAGCGCAGGAGGACCGCTACTCAACGAAGAGGGAGAACTTCGACCTGTTCAAAGTCATCTCGACCCACCAGGTCGGGCATCTGGAGTTTGGAAGCTTCCAGTTCGAGTTCGAGCGCCCCTCCACCCTCTTTCCGGACCTGCGGCCGCGGCTGGTTGAGGAGATGAAGGGCCCGGATCCCTCGGAGGACGAAGGCGCATCCGCCGAGAGGGGCTGGATGACCGACATGCAGCGGTTCTTCAATCTGTTCGCCGAAAGACATCTCGCCCTGGACGTGTTCACCGTCGTCGAGGACGGACGGCTCGACGCACGGGTGGCTTTCGAGTACCCGGGGATCAAGGCGGACTACCGCAGGGTGCAGAGGGATGCTCTCGAGGGCCGCCCGGCCATCCAGTCTCTTCCCATGCGGGAG
Source organism: uncultured Dehalococcoidia bacterium (assembly GCA_964544865.1). GTDB lineage: Bacteria > Chloroflexota > Dehalococcoidia > Lucifugimonadales > CAJWER01 > CAZJDV01. The sequence continues at coordinate 11,223 of CAZJDV010000018.1, forward strand.
GCGCTGGTCGAGTTCCTGGTCAGGATCAGCCTGCTGCAACTCAAAGACCTGCCGGTCCCGACTCGTCATGCGGAAGAGGCCCAGAAGATCGCCCGAATAGCGAGACGCGTTCAAGTCGCTCACGCCACTGTCGAGGATGCGGCGGAGGCCACGTTGCGGATCTACGCCATCCTCTCCCAGGTGCCGAACGAAGAGGCCGCGCTGGAGGACTGGGACAACGTCGATGTGCCTGGCGACGAAACAGGCCAGGACCTGGATACCGACGACGATGAGCTGCTCATGCAGCTCATGCAGGGGATGTCCGGCGAGTCCGAGCAGGCGCAGGACGAGGAGTACAGCCCGAGTGAGGACGTGGACTACCGGGGCGATTTCAAGCCGGAGATGGTCCAGATGCTGACCGAGCTTCGCATGCAGAGCGGAGATGAGAGCGGCCAGGGCGACGGGCAGGAAATCACCCAGGAAATGCTCGAAGAGATGCTCCAAAGCACCGCCGAGCTGGACCTGGAGAGCATGGAGGGCCGCCCCCTGGATTCGACCGGTACGTTCGCCGACAACATGTTGAAGGAGGCGGGGCTGAACCTGCCGGAATCCCCCGAGATGGGCCAGGGACCCCTGGTCCACGTCGACGAGGAGGGCGGCCCGCTGGATCCCAACGAGCCTCAGACATTTGTATATGACGAGTGGGACTTCCGCGCCGACGACTACAAGCCGAACTGGTGCATCGTGCGCCAGAGGCCAATGACTGAGGGCGATGCCAGCTATTATGGGCGCACGCTGAGCAGCCACGGGCCGCTGGCGGACCAGATCAAGCGCCAGTTCGAGCTGCTGGTCCCCGAGATGCTACGCAAGGTGCGCAAGCTCGAGGACGGCGAGGAGATCGACATCGACGACGTGATCGAGGCGATGATCGACATCCGCACCGGCGTCGGCCCCAGCGAGAAGCTCTACTGGAGGCGCAACAAGGTCCAGCGGGACGTGGCCGTGGTGTTCTTGCTGGACACCAGCGCCTCGACCGCCGAGGCAATTGAGGACTCCAAGAGGGTCGCCGACGATTGGGAGCCTCCCGAAGACCCCGTCGAGTACATGGTCTGGCTCAGAAACCGGCGCGGAGAGGGCATGCGGCGCTCTTACAAGCGCATAATCGACCTTGAGAAAGAGGCCGTGGTGCTGCTGATCCACGCCCTGGAGACCATCGGTGACGTCTACGGGATATACGGGTTCTCCGGCTACGGACGGGAAAACGTCGAGTTCTACACCATCAAGGATATCGATGAGGCGTTCAGCGAACGTGTCCAAGGGCGCATAGACCGCATCGCGCCTCTGCACGCCACGCGGATGGGCCCGGCAATCAGGCACGCCACGTCGAAGCTGGAGGCCCTGGACGCTCGCACCAAGCTGCTGTTCCTCATCAGTGACGGACGCCCCCAGGACAGGGGTTACAGCCGCGAGGGAGTGGAAAAGGAGTACGCCGTCCACGACACGAAGATGGCCCTCGACGAGGCCAGCGACAAGAACATAAACGCCTTCTGCCTGACCGTCGACAAGAACGGCCATGACTATCTCAAGACCATGTGCGCGGACATGGGCTACGAGATATTGGACGACATTTACGCCCTCCCGCAGCGTCTGCTCTATCTGTACAGGCGGCTGACGATCTAGGCGGCGATCCAGCATGAGGTGGTCCGCCCTCGTCGTCCGCCTGTGGCGGAGGAGTCCATTCGGCACCCGCGCCATCCAGACCTGCATCGAATAGTCGGAAGAAGCGGCCAATTGAACATCGAACTCTCGACCGAGGCTCTCGAACTGATCCGGCGGCGCGGCGGCAGGGCCGCCATCGACTTCATACCTCCCATCGGCTGAGGCGGCAGCCCCGAGGTGTTCGTGGACACCTATTTAAGGGGCACGAACCTGTCCTCCTACCATCGGACAGGGATCGAGAACGTCATCATCCTGCTATCCCGGGCCCTGGCTGACTGGGCGCAGACGATAAGGATCAGCGACAGCCGGTTCTTGCTCTGGACCACGCTCGCGGTCGATGTGGCGCCCGTGGACGCGCACGCACGCGGCGGCGCCTGACGGCACCGCTAGTCCGCCGGTCCGGGCGGAGCGCTTCCCCGCTCGTTTCGTTGTCTTGCCATCGTTGTAGTAGTTGCGACCTGGCCCTGAGTGGACATGTTCAGTCACATCCTCGACGACGACACAAGGCTGCGTCTCCTGACGGAGCGGGACGCCAAGGAGATGCACGCGCTGACTCAGAGCAATCTGAAGTATCTGAGCGAGTGGCTTCCCTGGCCGGACCCTTCACAGACTGTGGGAGACACCCACAAGTTCATCCGGGAATCCGCTTGGCGCAACCGGGACGATGATGGCTTCATCGCGGGCATATGGCACGTGGGTCGGCTTACGGGTGTCTTCAGCTACCACGGAATCGACCGGCCGGACCGCAGCACCTCGATCGGGTACTGGCTGGCGGCCGGCTACCAGGGCAAAGGGCTCATGACCGGGGCGTGCAGAGTCCTGGTGGACCACGCGTTCGATGAGCTTGGACTCAATCGCGTCGAGATACGCTGCGCCACCGGGAACAGGAAGAGCCGCGCCATACCGGAGCGGCTTGGATTCACCAACGAGGGCACGCTGCGCCTGGTCCAGTGGCTCCACGACCGCTTCGTGGACCATGTGGTGTATGGCATGCTGGCGAAAGACTGGAACTGGCGGGACTGAAACCTTCGGTGACGGCCGGATGGCATGTTGTGTGGCGCAGACGTGGGTGGTACGCTAGGTGTTCGATTCGAGGACACTACAGGCAGCGAGGCTGACAACGTGCATCTGGTAGTTGATGGATACGGCGCCGATCCGGAGAAACTCAGGGACGAGGGCCTGGTCCGCAGGTTCCTGGACGAGTACCCGGCCACGCTCGGCATGACCAAGATGATACCGCCGCAGGTCTATACGTACCGCGGCCGCGTCCCGGAAGACTGGGGCGTGTCGGGCTTCGTCCTGATCGCCGAGAGCCACATCAGCGTGCACACCTTCCCCGACCGGGGCTATGTCAACATCGACATATTCTCCTGCAAGGAGTTCGATCCCTCTTCCTCGCTCCGGGACGTCGAGCGGACGTTCGACCTGCCGCAGGTGAAGGTCTGGACGATGGAGCGAGGCGTCGAGTTCTCGACGCCAGAAGCGGCGTTCGGCGGCATACTTCGGGAGCGCGCGGGCCTCACGGCAGGCGACGGGCCGGCGGATGGCTGACCGGGATGACGGCCTGGGCGACGTGCCCCGATACTGGGACACCTTCCTCGACACGCGGCAGCGTTCCAGCAGCCTCGAAGACGCCCGGGTGGTCCTTGTCCCCATCCCCTACGACAGCACCACGTCGTATAAGGCAGGCGCGCGCCACGGCCCCAAAGCCATCGTCACTGCCTCCCGGCAGCTCGAGGACTACGATTATGAGCTGGACAGAGACATCTCGGAGGTTGGGATATTCACCACCGCCGAGATCGAGCCGGACGTTAGCGGCCCCGAGGCGATGGTCCGGCGGACCGCCGGCGTCGTCCGCTCGTTCGCGGCCACCGGCAAGCTCGTTGGCGTGCTGGGCGGGGAGCATACCGTCACCATCGGGGCGGTCCAGGCGATGCGGGAGTTCCACACGGACTTGAGCGTTCTCTACCTCGACGCCCACGCCGACCTGCGGGACGAGTACATGGGGAGCGGCTGGGGACACGCGTCGGTGGCCCGGAGGCTCCACGGAGTCGCTCCTCTGGTCCAGGTTGGCGTCCGGAGCCTGAGCGCCGGCGAGATGACGTTAATCCGGGAGGAGAGCCTTCCCGTGCTGTTCTGGCCGCCGGCGACGAAGGACATGGACGCGGTGTCGTCGTGGGCCTTGAGCCACCTCTCAATGCATGTTTACGTGAGCGTGGACCTGGACGTGTTCGATCCCTCGATGATGGCCGCGGTAGGTAACCCGGAGCCGGGCGGCATGGGGTGGGAGCAGGTGACCGGTTTGCTCAGGGCGGTGGCGGAGGCCAGGCGGATCGTCGGTTTCGACGTGACCGAACTGAGCCCGGGGGAGGGCCCGGAGGCCTGCGCGTTCACAGCCGCCAAGCTCACATACAAGCTGATTGGATATGCGACCGGCGGCGCCCACGCTTGAGCATTCTGGTTCTCACTCCGATAGAAGACGAGCTCGACGCCCTGTCGAGCGCCCTGGCCGAACGAGGAGTTGAGGGGTATTCGATGCTGGCCGGCTATCGGTCCGGGCCTACTACGAGGGCGGGCTGATATTTGTGCGGGGTGCACTCGGCAAGGTGCAGTTCGGCCTTCACGCCCTCCACGCCCTGGACAACGTGGATGACGTGGGAGCCGTCGTGTGCGCCGGGGTGGCCGGGGCCTCTCGGATGCGGTTTCGCTGGAGGATGTGGTGGTCGCCACGGCGACGATCGAGCACGATTTCAACTGGCCGGGGGTTGCGCCCTTCGTTCGAGGGCGACGCCGATTACATCTCCGCGCTTAAAGGCCGTGGGTTTCCGCCAGGCAGCGCGTTCACGCTGCACCTTGGCCCGATCGCGAGTGGGGATGAGTCGATCAACGACGGCGCGTGCGCACGTGAGCTTCATGCCAGCACCGGGGCGCGCAAGGGCCGCCCGGTTCGCGGACTTCCCATTCTTGGAGATCCGTGGGATCTCGGCCATGGCGGATTCGGAGGCCGAATCCGTCTGGCTCCAAAACCTGCCCCGCACGATGACCAACGTCGGCGTGGTACTGGAAACGCTTGTCCGCGCCATCGACTGAAGTTGTGTTGCACCGATTCTCTCTTCCGCGGTCTCTGGCCGGCGGAACCGTTCCCGAAGCACCGCATGGCCTTTACGCCCACCCGCAACCGAGGACCCCAGACGCTGGGGCGGTTGACCCCCGTCCAGCCATTGACTAGAATGTTTGGTACCCGAGTGCTGGATGGACCAGCGGCTAGCCGTCTTTGTGTTCGGCGGGCGTCGTGTGGAGAGTGCGAAGGTTCCGCGGATGGACGGCTTTGCGGCCCGTGCCCCAGTGGCGCAACAGGTAGCGCAGCCGACTTGTAATCGGCAGGTTAGTGGGTTCGAATCCCCTCTGGGGCTCACTCCTAAACCGCATAACGAAGGGCCTCCTGGGTTACCTGGGAGGCCAATTTGCTAGCCCCGCAATACCGCTTTGCCAGCGCCCTAGCCACATGCCGCCGAGCTGAGTCAAAACACGGAATACCCGTCTTCGTTCGCGCGGGGCCAGACCTCGCAAGTGTGCTGCCCGTCTCACCCTCCGAATCACCCAAACGGGTGATTCGGAGGGTGCCGGTTGATGCGATATGAAGATTTGACGGGCATATCAAATCAGGTAGAAGGGGTCTCGGTAACAAGATTCTTGACGATGGCCTCGGCGATCGAAGTCGCCGTCAAGTGAGCTAACCTGGTTAAGAGAGATCGTACGATGGAGTACCCTCTACCCGTTTGAGGTTTCAACGGTGAGGCGCACACCGATCGATGCCGCGGACCGGCATGCGGACATTCGCGTCTCGACTCTCGAGCCGTGGCGCGGCCGCGCCTTCGCAACTGCCGCGGCCTCGGTTGTGGCCAGGCTGGCTCAGGACGCTGGCCGGGTATCGGTGTGGAGCGCGAAGCAGGACGACTAGCCTTCCCTCCGCATCGCCGATAAGTCGGGATTCGAAGAGGTCTCGCGTAGAATGCCCATCGACAAGGATCCTCCGCGCAACTAGCCCGGTACGCGACCCATCATCGTTGCCGAGCCCCCGGACTACATCTCATCCACCCTCTCTCGGACCGCCGCACTCGTCGAATCCTGTCCCAGGCGTTACCGGATGCCGTTGAACTACCCCCGGCCGACGTAGGGCATCCTGGTCGCCATGATCGTGATGGATTGGACGTTGGTGTCCAGGGGCAGGTTCGCCATGTACAGGACCGTCTCGGCGACGTGCTTTACGTCGAAGGTGGGCTCGACCTTGATGGAGCCATCGGCCTGCGTGGTGCCTTTGGTCATGTGAGCCGCCATGTCCGTCATCGCGTTGCCGATGTCGATCTGGCCGCAGGCAATATTGTACTTTCGCCCGTCCAGCGAGGTCGCCTTGGTGAGGCCGCTGATCCCGTGCTTGGTGGCCACGTACGGAGCCGAGTTTGGACGCGGCGCGTGGGCCGATATGGAGCCGTTGTTGATGATCCGCCCGCCCATGGGGGACTGGGTCTTCATGATCTTGATCGCTTCCTGCGTGCACAGGAACGTTCCGGTCAGGTTGGAGTCGACGACCCCCTGCCACTGCTCGTACGTGAGGTCTTCGAACAGAACGGACGGCACGCCGCCGCCGGCGTTGTTGAACAGCACGTCCAGCCTGCCGTGCGCCTCCATCGACCTTGCGAACAGGGCCTTGACGGAGTCGGGATCGCCGACGTCCGTAGGTACGGCAAGCAACCGTTCGCCCGCTCCGGCCTCCTTCACAGTCTCTTTCAGCGGACCCGGCCGACGACCCGCGATGGTGACGGAGTAGCCGTCCCCAAGCAGCGCCAGCGCCGAGTCCTTGCCGATCCCAGATCCCCCGCCGGTCACGATGGCCACACGCCCGTTTGAGCTCATCAGTTGTGTCTCCTATGCACCCGAGTCCTGTTCGACCCAAATCTATCCGGCGTCCATCACGCACTTCTCCAGCAGATCGAGGGCTGCCTTCGCGAATGTCCACATGTTCCGTTCCCGGTCTGTTACACCCGTCTCCAGGGTGATCGACGCCTCGACCGGGCCCGCCACCGCGATGCACGCATGGCCGGCATCGTCGCCGTACCGATTTCCCGCGGGACCGCTCGCACCGGTCTCGGCCAGCCCCCAGACGGTACCGAGAGATCCGCGCACGGTCCGGGCGTTCAGCAGCGCGTACTCCTCGGTGCTCGCCCGCAGTCCGGCCATCGCCTCGTCGGGCACGCCCAGCAGCGCTCTCTGCGCGACCCTCGTGTAGATGACCGACCCGCCGAGGAAGTATGCTGACGCCCCGGGAACCGCCAACAGCGAGGCCGAGATCAGGCCCCCCGCAGAAGACTCCGCGACCGCCACCGTCTGGCCCCTTTCCTTGAGCAGGGCGCCAACCGCCTCAGCCAGCAAACCAAGGCTCTGCATACGCGCATGTACTCCTGTTCGGCGATGTACCACGGCCGGGGCGCCAAGGCACGCATCCAGCCTGGCCCCGAACCGACTCATGATGCGGGCGTCCTGTAGGATACACCTAAAGTCGTGCTCTTGAAAATGCGCGGATACGTGTTCTGTACGAAAGAGCGCGTATTCGTCGATGGTCGCGGCCCTTTGCTCTAGCCGGTGGGCACGGTCACGACATCGCCCATTATAATGGGCTGGTAGCCAATCATTTGTGCATGCACGCGATCGCAGACAAAGTATATGATTCACATGTGCTCATTCAGTCGGTCCACTGGCGATGGCACTAAACTGGATTCGGCGGGAGCACTGGAAGATCGCCGGTCGGAGGATCGATCGGTCATAGTGCTGGAAGGAGGACTCAAAATGGGCAGGTCGACCTACAACGCGTTGTCGGAGGAGGAGCGGTACGTCATCCAAGACAAGGGTACGGAGCGGCCGTTCACGGGGGAGTACGACGACTTCTATAAGCAGGGCGTCTATGTCTGCAGGCGGTGCGATGCTGAGTTGTACCGGTCAGATGATAAGTTCGATGCCCGCTGTGGCTGGCCCGCGTTTGACCAGGAGATACCGGGAGCCGTGAATCGATTGCCCGACCCCGACGGTCAGCGAATCGAGATTCAATGCGCCGGCTGCGGCGGCCACCTGGGCCACGTGTTTCTCGGCGAGCGCCTCACGGAGAGGAACACGCGCCACTGCGTTAACTCGCTTTCGATGAAGTTCGTTCCGCGATAGTCCGATCAGGCGGCGAGCGGTCTGGCCGACGCCGCAGGCTCGCGGCTCGAAGTTAAACTGGACTCAGGAGGCCCCGTGGAAATTGTGGTTGGAATCCTGTCGGCGGCAGTCGTCGTCATGGCGATTCTTCTTGGCCTGAGCTGGCGCCTCCGGGGCGCCGGCGGCAGGGCGATCCAGGACGCCGCCCGGTCCGAGTTCGAGCAGATCTCCCGGGCCGCACTTTCGTCGAACTCCGAGCAGTTCCTGACCCTGGCCAAAGAGCGCCTCACGCGGGACACGGAGGCGGGGACGCGGGATCTCGACACGAGGAAGCAGCTCATCGACCAGCAGCTAGGGTCGATGAAGGAAGAGCTGGGCAAGGTGTCGACGTTGATCCGGGAGATCGAAAGGGACCGCGAGGCCAAGTTTGGCGAGCTGACGGCGCAGTTGAAGGCGGTCGGCGAGCAGACCATCGCCTTGACGGACTCGACGGTGACGCTGCGCGAGGCCCTCAGCAGCTCCAGGGCACGGGGCCAGTGGGGGGAACGCATGGCCGAGGACGTGCTGAGGCTCATCGGCTTCGTGGACGGGGTCAACTATATCAAGCAGGCGACTATCGAGAGCGCGGGGACACGCCCGGACTTCGTATTTCTGCTGCCCGGCGAGCTGCGAATGAACATGGACGTCAAGTTCCCGCTGGACAACTATCTGCGGTTCCTGGAAGACGACTCCGATCCGGAGCGGGATCGGCATAAGGCGGCGTTCCTTCGGGACGTGCGCGCGCGCATCAAGGAGATCACCACGCGCGAGTACATCGACCCCGAGGGCGGCACCGTCGATTACGTGTTGCTGTTCATCCCCAACGAGAGCGTCTACTCGTTCATCCACGAAAACGATCCCGGCCTTCTCGACGTGGCCCTCAGCAGCCGGGTTATCTGCTGCTCGCCGATGACGCTGTTCGCTGTGCTGGTGGTTGTGCGTCAGGCCGTGGACAACTTCGCGCTGCAGAAGGAGTCCGAGGAGATCATCTCGCAGCTCGGGCGGTTCAACTCCGAGTGGGAGAAGTTCTGCGCGGCGTTGGCGACGGTGGGGAAGAGGATAGGCTCCGCCCAGAACGCCTATGAAGAGGTATTGGGGCCGCGCAAGCGCATGCTGGAGCGACCACTGAGCCGCATCGAGGCGCTTCGACAGCGACAGGGTATCGGCATCGCGCCGGACCTCGAAGAGCCGGTGGCTCTTGGCGAGGGCTCACGTGATGAGTCCGATCTGGAGTAGCAGAGCGGCCATCGAATCGCGAGACGCTTGGCCGCCGACTACTGGGCCACGCCGCACCAGTCCATTGCCGCCAGAGCGTAGGCCCTGGTTGAGACCATCAGCTCGTCGATATTCACGAACTCGTCCACCGTATGAGCGTGGTGTATGCTTCCTGGGCCGTACGTGACCGCCGGGATTCCATTGGCGGTCAGAAAGGCCCCGTCGTCCACGGCGTAAAAGCCCGCCAGGGTCGCCGGTCCTTCGAGACGGCTGCCCCTGGACGCGTCCTCGTGCGCCGCGCCGATGGTGTTGCAGATCGGATGGTCCTCGGGGATATCGAAGGGAGGCCAGTGGAGCTTCCACTCGATTACCGGCGGGTTATCCCTGAGCCAGAGGTCCAACTGCGCCGCGTGGTGGACGAAGGTCTCGATCTCTCGCTTGACCTCCTCGACATCCTCTTGCGGGTGGTACCAGACGGCGTACTCGATGGTCGCGTACTGCGAGATGATGAAGGGCACCTGGACCCCGTGGGGCCCGCCGGCTATCACGCCCGGATGCAGGACGAAGTGGCCCGGATTGAACAGGTGGTGCTTCTTGGTCAGCCCCCACTCCTGCTCGAGTCTGAGCAGGACGTCGAATATCTGGACGCCCTTGTCGATGGCGTTGACCCCCACGGCGGCGCCGGGCCCTCCCGCGCGGATGGTCTCGGCCCGGTTGGACCCGTGGCTGGCCTTGCCGCTGCACGTCACCGACATCCACAGCAGGCCCGGGCTCACGGGGACCACCGCCAGCGGCGTGTCGCCGGACGCGGACGGCTCGGAGACTATGGCCGCGTCGGCCCTGTAACCCCGCTTGATGGCGGCGGTCGTCCCGGCCTCGTGGTCCATGACCTCCTCGCCGATGACGCTCTCGAGGATGAGATCGCCCTTCAGCCTCACGCCGGCTCGCTTTAGGGCCGTGGCCGCCATGGCTTGTGCGACGAGGCCGCCCTTCTGGTCGCAGGCGCCGCGGCCGTAGATGTTGTTTTCCTGGACGCGGCCGCTGAATGGATTGGAGAACTTCCAGTCCTCGTGTCGTCCTGTGGCACCGTGTCGATATGGCCGTTGAAGATAAGCGACCGGCCGCCGCCGGTGCCCTTGATGGTCCCCACGACGTTGTTGCGACTGGGCTCTTCGGCCCAGATGTCCATGTCACAGCCCGTCTGCTCGTAGAGCCCGGCGATTATCTTGTTGGCCTCGCTCTCGCCTCCGAGCTCCTCGTCATATTCGACGCCGGGGTACTTCGGATTGACGCTCGGGGTCTGGACGACGCGAATCACTCCATCCACGATCTCCTTGGCCGTCTTCTCCCCGGCGTCCGGATTTCGGGCGACAATCAGCACCTTCGCGCCCTCGCCAGCAAACACGCGGGCGATGCCCCGCCCGAGCCCCTTGCTGCCGCCCGTGACGATGACGGATTTATGCTCCATCCGGTTACCCAATAGCAGTCTCCTGCGGACCATGCGTTCATGCTCGTCGATAATCCCGCGCTGGTAGGCCGGGTCCTGGACCGGCCTGGGCACCTCATGCAGGCCGGCCAGCCGCGCTGGCATCGCCGGAAGACGGGAGCGATCTCATCGCGTGGCGCCGGGCTACCCCTCGACCCAGTGAGCGAACAGGGGCCTGGCATTTGCCGGGAGGGAATTGAAGACCTCGGCTGGTATCGGCGGGTTGGCGCTATCCTTACCGTTCGTCTCCACGACAATGCGGATGTGGTCGGGGTGCCCGTCCCGCTGGACGTTGAGGTTGAGCCACCAGGGCGCGTACCGGACACTCATCGCGACACGAGGTTCGCCGCTGTTGTTCTCGGCTACCGAATGCCAGAGCCGGCTATCGTAGAGAAACACGTCGCCTGCGCCCCCGGTAACATTGATCTCGTCTGGGTGGGGGGCGTCGCGATCGACACCGTTTTCTCCCGATGGGTTGTCGGGGGCGCGATGGCTTCCCGGTACGATCAGCGTCCCGCTGTTCCCGGCCTCGAAGCTGGAGAGCATGAACAGCGACGAGAGGTGTATCACCGCGTCCGGATACGGGGCCGGGATGTGCGACACCACCGTCTGGTTGAAGGGCCAGTCGGAGTGCCAGTAGCCCCTCCCCGTCCCTGGCCGGTTGACGAGTCCGCCGACCGTCGATACCCGAAAAAACGGGCCGAACAGGGTCTCCGCCGCCGCGATGATGCGCTCATCCGCCATATAGGACGTAACCTCGGGGAGGGCGCTGACCAGTCCCCTGACCCCGCCTACCCCGGAGGCGCTGATGCGGTGCCCCCGTGACCGGATCGTCGCCACCAATGCGTCCTGCTCCTCGCGTTGCCTGGCCTCTTCCGCCAGGACGGCCTCGCGTACGCCGTCGACCTCGTCTCTGGGGATCACTCCCTCAACAACACACCAGCCGTCGACCTCCAGACTTCTCATGACCTCTTCATGATTCATGGTTGCTCCATTTCACCGGCGTGACCCCACCGCCGAGCGTGCCTGTCCCGGTCGTCCAGGTCAGGACCAGTATCGTTCCAGCACGGTCGATTGTAAGTCCGTCACGACGGCCCCGCAACGCCCCCTGTTCGGGGCGTGGACGAAAGCGAACATCGAGGATGCCAAACGTCATGCCGGCCCGCCCTGCCGGCTACGGCGTCTGGGCGCCCGTCGTATCCAGCTCGATGGAATAGAGCGACTTGTCCGCGGTGATGTAGAGGCGGCTCTTGCCGGGCCCGCCGAAGGTGCAGTTGGCCGTGCGCTCCTCCGGCACAAGGATCTTGCCCAGGAGCTCGGAGTCGGGGCTGTACACCTGGATCCCGTCATGTGCGCTCGTAAAAAGGTTGCCGTCGACGTCCACGCGGAAGCCGTCGGCGACGCCGGGCCTGACCTCCGCGAAGACCCGGCTGTTAGCGAGGCGTCGTCCGTCGACGACGTCGAATACTCGGATGTGACCCGGTGCGCCGGTATCCGCGATGTACATGACGCTCTCATCCGGCGAGAAGCAGATACCATTCGGGCGGTCGAAGTCGTCGCCGACGATCTCCAGCTCGTTCGAAGCCGGGTCGAACCGGAACACGTAGTTGGCGCCCAGCTCGCTGTCGGACTTGTGGCCCTCCCGGTCCGAGTCGATGCCGTAGGGCGGGTCGGTGAACCAGACCGTGCCGTCCGACTTCACAACCAGGTCGTTGGGCGAGTTGAGCCGCTTGCCGCGATAGCTATCCACGAGCGTCACGACGGTCCCGTCGCGCTTGGTACGGCTGATACGACGGCCTCCATGCTCACAGCTCACCAGGCGGCCCTGGCGGTCGCGGAAGTGGCCGTTGGTGTAGCCGGCCGGCTGCCTGAACACAGTCAGGCCCTCGGCGTCGGACCACTTCACGATGCGATCGTTGGGTATGTCGCTCCAGAGCAGGTAGTCGCCCTCGGAGAAGTAGACCGGTCCCTCGGACCAGGCCATCCCGGTGCAGTGCCTCGTCAGCTTGGCGCCCGCGGGAAGCATGCGATCGAACTGCTCGCTATATGTCTCGAATCCCTCCCTGATCTCGTCCGGGGTGCGGTAGGTCATGAACTGGCTCCCTTGCGTCCGGTAGCAGCCCGTTTGCCAGGTTGCCGATGGAGGGCATTGTATCGGAAACGAGGCCGCATTGACGGTATCGAGGGCCGGCGCTATGCTTCAGGGCGTCACGGGCGCCCGTAACTCAGGTTCCGGCGGGCTGAAGTAGGAGACGCCGGACCAAGATAAGGCGGACATGAAAATCGGAATCGTCGGGGCCGGCGTCTTCGGGCTGGCGGCCGCGATCGAGCTGCGCGCGAGAGGCCACGAGGTCAGCGTGTTCGACCAGGGCACGGCGCCATACGCGAGCGCGTCGTCCACGGACGTGTCTAAGGGCATACGCCGTACCTGGTACGCCGGCGACAACGACACCTACGTCGAGCTGGTCGAACGGGCCGCCGCGCAGTGGCGCGCCTGGGAGAGGCGCGTCGACGAAAGTTTCTACCACCAGGTCGGTGGGCTCAAGATACTCGACAGCTTCGAGCCCGGCGACCCGATGTACGCCAGCGTAGAGTACCTGCGTGGAATGGGCGCGGAGATAGAGGTGCTCTCGCCCGCAGAGGCGCGCTCGCGCTTCCCTCAGTTCCGCATCGCCGATAACCAGACCTGCGTCTACGACGGTTGGGGCGGGTACATAGAGAGCGGCCGCGCGGTCTCCATCATGGCCCGCATAGCTCGCGAAAAGGGCACCGAGCTGCGGGAATCTATCCTGGTCTCAGCGGTGGACGAGTTGTCATCGCACGTAGAGGTCGTACACGGCGGGGGGCGCGACCGCTTCGACCGGGTCGTCGTCGCCGCCGGCTGCTGGGTAGGCCGGCTTCTGCCCGAGATCGGAGCGGGTGTCAAGGTTTCCCATCAGCAGATGCTCTTGATCGTGCCGGTGGAGCCCGCGGCCTTCGCCCACGGCGCGATGCCATGCTGGTCGATAGACCCGGACGGCGAGGGCTGGTACGGCTTTCCCCTGCTCCGCGAGGGCTACGTGAAGATCTCCAAGGAGCCTCTGGGCGATACCGTCGACCCCGATATAGATCGCGAGGGGACCCAGGACTTCGCAGACCTGCGCTGGCGTTTCTGCGCGAGAGGATACCGGAGATGGCGGAGGGCAGGGTCGCCGGCGGCCGCTCGTGCCTGTACACGGTCACACCTGACGACCACTTCATGGTGGACTGGGCGCCGGGCCGTTCCCGGGTCATCGTCGCGGGCGGCGGCAGCGGCCACGGCTTCAAGTTCGGCGGCTCCATCGGCCCTGTCATCGCTGACGCCCTGGAGGATAAGCACAACCCCCTGGGCGATCGCTTTCGCCTGGGCTCCCGATTCACAAGAGCCAACAGGTCCCAGGAACCGTCTCGAGGCTTCGCGCGCCCGACCGCCTTTTCTTGATCCAGTGGATGTGGAGAGCACAGGGCGGCGGCTCACCTGCGCCATGCAGCCCAAAAAGGAAAATCAGCCATGACCGATGAAACCGCCGCGCGCGAACTTTACGACAACGCTATCGTCATAGACGGGCTCAACGTCAGCAATTGGGACAGCCCCGCCGTCTTCCGCAGCCTGCGCAACGGCGGCGTCACGGCAATCAACGCCACCATCGCCACCTGGGAGAACACCCTTCAGACGATGGACCACGTCGCCGCATGGCGGGCGCGCTTCGCCGCCTACCGCGACAAGGTGATACAGGTCCGGAGCGTCGACGACATAGAGGAAGCCAAACGCGAGGGCAAGACCGGGGTGACACTCGGATTCCAGAACGCGTCGCCCATCGAGAACCACCTGGACCGGCTCGCCCTTTTTCACGACCTCGGCGTCAGGATCATCCAGGTCACCTACCACGAGCGCAACCTGCTGGGCGACGGGTGCTACGAGCGGGCCGATGGCGGCCTCAGCAATTTTGGCTTGGACGCCGTGCGAGAGATGAACCGCCTTGGCATCCTCGTGGACCTCTCTCACGTCGGCGTCAGGACCACCCTGGAGGCGATAGAGTTGTCCGAGAAACCGGTGGCCTGCACCCACGCCAACGCCAAGTCCTACTACGACGTGCCTCGCAACAAGGCCGACGACGCCCTGAGGTTGCTGGCCGAGAGGGGCGGGGTAGTGGGCGCCACGTGCATCACATCGTTCCTGAAGACAGGCCGGGCGTCCACCCTGGAGGACTACGCGGACGCCATCGAGCGCATGGTCGAGCTGGTTGGGATAGACCACGTCGGCATCGGCACGGACTTCACCCAGGACCAGCCGGACGACTTCTGGCGTTACATCGGCTCACAGCAGGGCACGTCGTTCCCGGCCACGTTCATCGATAGCACCGTGATCGAGAGCTGGGACGAGCACTACCCGGAGCGCCTCAAGACCCCGGACGACATGCCGGGCCTGGCCTCGGCGCTGCTCCAGCGGGGCTACTCCGAGGGCGATGTCGCCAAGCTGCTCGGAGGCAACTGGATGCGCCTGTTTCGCGAGGTCTGGGCGGATTAGCTCGTACGCGTCTAGCCCAGGTCCATCACAAGGTTCAGGTGCTCGTCGATTGTGGAGCGGGCGTCTGCGCCGACAAACACCGTTGACTCGCGCTCCTCGACGATGGCGGGACCATCCACTGTGGCGCCGGGCTCAAGGCTGTACCGGTCCAGCACGCGGCAATCGACGAACCGGCCTTCCTCCAGGATATACACCTGGCGTTCGTCCTTGACGCCGCCGGGATACGTTGAGGTGTCCGCGGTCCGGAAACGAATTTTCGGCCTCGGCGGCGGCTCCGAGGCCGACAGCCGCCATGTTATCGCCTCCACCGGAACGTCTGTCAGACTGCCTTGGAACAGGGCATGGTAGGTCTCTGTGAAGGTCGCAGCGAGCGTCTCGTACTGCTCCGGACCCAGCTTCCCGCCGGGAATCGGGACGACGATCTCGAATCCCTGTCCCACGTAGCGCATGTCGGCGCTGCGCTGCATGGTGACATCCTCGGGGGCTGCGCCAGTCGCCCAAAGCAGGTCCGCGGCGCGGGACTCCATGTCCTCGTAAATGGAGTTGACATGGTCCCAGTCGGCGCTATCCAGTCGGCTGATATGGCTCCGCAGGGAATCGAAGGACTTAGGCGCCACCAGCATTCCTATCGACGACATGACCCCGGCACCCAGGGGGCACACCACCTTCTTTACGCCCAGCAGTTTCGCGACCCGGTAGGCGTGCACCGGACCCGCGCCCCCGAAGGCGATCAGGGCGTGCCCGCGGACATCGAGCCCTCGCTCCGCGGCGTGCATGCGGGCCGCCGTCGCCATGTTCTCGTTGACTACCTCGTGTATTTCCTGGGCCGCTCGGACCACGCTCATACCCATGGGTTTCGCCAGACGCTCCTCAATGGCCCTGCGGGCCGCCTCCGTGTCGAGAGACATGTCGCCGCCGAGGAAGTACCCGGGGTTCAGGAGGCCCAGCACGAGGTCGGCGTCGGTCACTGTCGGATCCGTGCCTCCAAGGCCGTAGCAGGCCGGACCAGGATCGGCTCCGGCGCTCTGCGGCCCCACCTTCATCAGACCCATGGGGTCGATGAAGGCGATGCTCCCGCCGCCGGCTCCGATCTCGATCATATCGATCGAAGGCGTCTTGAGCGTGAGGCCGCTGCCCTTCTTGAAGCGGTGCTCCCTCGCCACCTCCACCTCGTTGGTGCGTGAGGGCCGGCCGCCGCTGATGATGCACAGCTTGGCCGTCGTACCCCCCATATCGAACGAGACGACGTCGGCGTGGCCAAGGAGCTCGCCGTAGTACGCGGCGCCGATGGCGCCCGCGGCCGGCCCGGACTCGGCCAGACGCACCGGAAAGGCCCGCGCCACGTCAAGAGTGGTCACGCCCCCTTCCGATAGCATCATGTAGACGGTGCCTCTGAATCCCAGAGCCGCCAGTCCGCTCTCCATTTCGGCCAGATGTCGGGCGAGATGGGGCTCCACGTATGCGTTCGCCACGGTCGTGGAGGTGCGTGGATACTCGCGCACCTCTGGCGCCACCTCGGACGATATCGAAACGTGGTAATTCGGGTAGCGTTCCCGAATGTAGTCCCGGACGCGCCGTTCGTGAGCGGGGTGCGGTAGGAGTGCATCAGGGCGACGGCGATCGTCTCCACTCCCTCTGTCTCGAACTCCGAGACTATCGAATCGACCTGGGCCAGGTCCAGTGGCCGGAGCACATCGCCCTCCCAGTTCACGCGCTCGGAGATCGTCCTGCGGAGGCGCCTGGGGACGAGTGGCTCCGCCCTCACGGCGGAGAGGTCATACATGTCGTAACGCTGCTCGGTGCCCATCTCCAGGCTGTCGCGGAAGCCGTCTGTTGTGATGAGACCTACCTGGACCCCTTTTCTCTCGACAAGCAGATTGGCGACCATTGTGGTCCCGTAGACTAATTGCACGATGTCCTGGACGCCGGCGCTCAGGCCATCGAATGTCTCGCGGGCCCCCTGGATGATGCCGAGGCTCAGGTCCTGGAGGGTGCTGAGGGTCTTGCCTACCGAGAAGGAGTTGGACTCCGGATCGAAGACGGCGAAATCGGTGAAAGTGCCGCCCACGTCGATGCCGAGTCTGATGCCGGGCATGGCTACTGCCCGCCTTGCTGGTCGAGGCCGTAGACGGTGCGCGCGGCCTCCTCGGAGATGATCCCGTTTCGCAGGTCTTCGATGACCCTTTCCACGTCCCGCCCGGCCGGAGGACCGAAACCGGCTCCCCCGGCGATGGAGAGTCTGGTCACGTCCCTCGGTTCCAGTATTGTGCGCCCTTTTCTGGGCAGAGACCTCCCATCTGGGGCGACCTTCACGGCGCCCGATCGCGATCCGGGCAGGCCGCCGTGGAGTCCCTCCGGAGGGAAGTCCCACCGCTCGGACATCATCGACAACTCGGACCTCTGAGGGGACGTCACCTCGATACGAACGTCCTGCCCGCACCCTCCCCGGAACCGGCCCGGCCCGCCTGAGTCCTGGGCCAGCTCTTTTTGCCAGACGATCAGCGGGGCCACGGCCTCCATCACTTCGACGGAGCCGGGGATCGGGTTGCTGGGAAATGGCGAGCAGTGAGGGCCGTCCGCCGCGCTGCTTGCGCCCATCCCGCCGCTGAGAAACAGCATCAGGGAGAAGGGCCGGGCCGAGCCGTCCACCCCGGCGAAAAAGGAGATGTACTGCGGCGTCGACCCGGAGTCCGCGATGACCATTTCCGGCAATACGGGCGCCAGCGCCCCGAACACCGCCGAGGTGATGCAGTGGCCGGTCAGATGCCGGGAGGACACCGCCTTTGGATAGGTCGCGTTGAGGATGGAACCCTCTGGCGCCGCGATGGTGAAGGGACGGTAGGAGCCTTCGTTTCGGTAAGTTAGCGGGTCGAGGATGCACTTCAGGGGATAGGTGGTAAAGGCCCAGGTGTAATTGTTGACGACATTGATGCCGCCCTGTTCCAACTGCTCCGAAGTGCCCGCGAAGTCGACCTCCAGAGAGTCTCCCCGAATGGTTATGGCGCAGGCGATGCGGACCGGCTTATCGAAGCCGTCGAGGGAGACGGTGTGGCTGTAGGTCCCGTCGGGCAGCCGGCTTATGGCGCGGCGCATCACACCCTCCGCCCGCGCCTGGATGTTGCGGCTGAGGGCCTCCAGCATGCCCCCCCCGTACTCGTCCATGAACGCCAGAAGCTGCCGGCCGGAAATCTCACAGCCCGCGACCATTGCCATGAAGTCTCCCGTGACCTGCTCGGGAACGCGGACGTTGTAACGGATGAGCTCAAAGAGCTCCTCGTTGGGAATGCCCTCCGAAAAGAGTTTCATCGGGGGTATGCCGAGCCCCTCCTCGAAGACGGACCGGGAGTCCGCCGAGAAGATGGCGCCGCCTATGTCCGACGCGTGGGCGATGATGCCGGTGAACGCGGCCAGCTCGCCGTCGCGGAACACAGGCGTGGTCATCGTGAAGTCAGGGCGGTGGCCGGTCCCCATCCAGGGGTCGTTGGTGATGACCACATCGCCAGGCCTCCACGTCTGAGGGGGAAAACGGCGCAGGAAGTGCTTCATGGTTCGCGACAACGTGCCTACCAAGGATGGGATCGCGCCCCGGTTCTCGGCCAGCGTGTCGCCGTTGCGGTCCATCAGGACGCATGCGTAGTCGTTGCATTCGCGCACTATGGTCGAGAAGGACGTGCGCACCAGCGTCGTCGCAGCCTGGTCGGCGATCGATATTAGCCGGTTCCACATTATCTCCAGGGTTATGGAGTCGAACTCGGGCTCCAATTGTCCGGGCATGGTTTCAGGCTTTCTCCCGATTATCATGTCCAAGCGCGCTCTGGGATCCGAAGACTCACGGCGCTTTCGGGTAGTCTAGCACGCGATGGGATCGATTCGATACGTGCGCTCTAGAACTTTCCGCTCATCATGCCGATAGGGAGCGGGCCAAAAGGCGGTATCCTTGCACCGCGATCACAGACGCCATAAAATGGGCCGTACCACCGTACGACGTTCTGACACATGTCTGGCCAGGAAGGGAAAGCGTGAGCAACGAGGACATCGGTCTGATCGCGCATCTTACCCGTCGCGCCGGGTTTGGTGCAAGCCGGGACGAGCTTGACGCCTACGCCGCCAAAGGCTACGAGGCGACGGTGGAGGCGCTACTCGACTTCCGGGAAGTGCGGTCGATGCCTGAAGATCTGATTAGACGCTATCACCACGACTACTCCGCGATGTTCGAATCCGCGGGTTCCGGCGCGAGCTGGCTATACCGGGTCGTATCCACGAGCGCTCCACTTCAGGAAAAGATGGTCCTCTTCTGGCACGGCGTCTTCGCGACCGGTTATGCCAAGGTCCCTCAGGGCAAAGTGTTGATGGACCAGCTCAGGATGTTCAGGCGACGAGGGGCGGGCAGCTTCAGGACCCTGTTGGAGGAGCTGTCCAGGGACCCGGCCATGATCTTCTGGCTCGACAACCAGGAGAACCACAAGGGCGCCATAAACGAGAACTACGGCAGAGAGTTGCTGGAACTTTTCTCCATGGGCGCCGGGAACTATTCGGAGCAGGAATCAAGGAGTGTGCGCGCGCGTTCACCGGCTGGACGGTCGCCAATACGAACTATACGGCGGAGCTGGCACGCAGAAACTCTATCTGGCCTTACGGCAAGATCGAGTGGCGCTTTGAGTACAGCGCCGGCGATCACGATGACGGGGAAAAGGAGTTCCTTGGCGAGAGAGGCCGGTTCGACGGCCAGGACGTGATCGACATTATCTGCAAGCAGCCGGCCACGGCGCGCTTTATCTCCAGGCAACTGTACCACTTCTTCGTTGCCGACGAGCCACCGGTGCCCCAGTGGCCCCATACGCCAGCCAGGGACCCGGACGCCATCGAGACACTGTCCCAGGTCTACGTCGAAAACAACTACGATATCCGCTCGATGTTGCGGGTCTTATTCAACTCCGACTTCTTCCGCTCCGAGGCATCCTGGTATGCCAAAATCAAGAGCCCAGCGGAGCTGGTGGCTGGCGTGCTCAGGCTGACCGGAGAGTTCCAGACGCCGCATCCGGAGATCCTCAATCGGAATTTGCAGATGGGCTACATGGGCCAGCAGCTTCTCAACCCGCCAAGCGTCGAGGGCTGGCATCAGGGCCTGGAATGGATCGACTCGGGGACACTGGTCGAGAGACTAAACTTCGCGGCGGAGCAGTTGGCCGACAAGGAGAAGCCCGGGGTCCGAGCCATGATCGACAAGATCTCCGCCGGCGGACAACAGACCGCGTCCGCCGGCCGGCTGGTCGATGCGTGTCTGGACCAGCTCGGCGCGGTCTCGGTCTCCGAGTCGACGCGATCGGCATTAATCGACTTCGCTTTGAAAGAGGGCGACTCTGACGCGGGCTCCAAGGGGCGCGATGAAGAGGCGCGATGCAGAGTCGCGGCGGTCCTTGGGCTGGTCGCTTCCACTCCCGAGTTTCAGCGGGCCTAGCTTGGACGCGGGCTTTGCGCATTGTCACGGAGGTGGAGTGAGGCGATGAATAGCGTCCCGGCTACCCGGCGAAGCGGGTCCTTGAAATATAGCCTCACCATCGGAATCGCCGCGATGGAGGGCCGTGGCTTCTACTTCCCCTGTGACACCGCTGTCGGAAAAGACGGAAGTCTATATACCGCAAGCCGCTCCGTGGATATCGACCATCGCGGGGTCCGGGTCACGGCCTATGACTTGGAGAGTGAGTTCTTCGGTACGTTTGGCTCCTATGGTGAGGGTGACGGACAGTTTATCTCGCCGACGGCCCTGGCGGTGGACAGCCTGGGCCGGGTCTACCTTAGCGACGAGTACACCCACCGGATTTCCGTGTTCGACTCACAGGGCGCATTCCTGGCCCGCTGGGGCGCGCACGGTGACAGTCCCGGTGAGCTCGACAGCCCCTCGGGCATAGCTTTGGACGGCGATGACAACCTGTACATCACCGACCACCGGAACCATCGCATACAGAAATTCACCGGTGAGGGCCGTTTCCTACTCGGATTTGGCGCAGAGGGCCCCGGCGAAGGACGACTGAGCCTCCCCTGGGGCCTGACTGTAGGGGCCAACGGTGACGTCTATGTGGCGGACTGGGGGAACGACCTGATTCAGCGGTTCTCGCCGGATGGCGAATTCCTTGGCGAATACGGCAGCCCCGGCAAGGGGGATGGACAGCTCCGCCGTCCCTCCAGCGTCGCCGTGGACTTGGAAGGCTTCATCTATGTGGCGGACTGGGGGAACGAGAGGGTGCAGGTGCTCGACCCCGAAGGCGGATTCGTGATGAAGCTCCGGGGCTCGGCTACCACCTCCAAATGGGCGAAAGAGTTCTTGGCGGCCAACGTCGAAGAGGCTGAGGCGAGGGCTGCGGCGGATCTGGAGCCGGATGCAGCGCAGTTCGGCGGCGATCCGCATGAGAAATCGGCGCATGTCGAGCGGTGTTTTTGGGCCCCGGTCTCAGTGAAGCTCGATGACCATGACAGGCTCTATGTTACCGAGAGCAATCGACACAGGGTCCAGATCTATGAACGAGGGAGCTGAAGGTTGGAAGGAGACGCGATGAGGGTCGGTTTCATCGGTCTGGGCAACATGGGCGGCCCCATGGCGCAGTGGATATTGGACGCCGGATTTCCTCTGGTCGTGCATGACGTCCGGAAGGATGCCGCCGCACCGCTGATGGAAAAGGGCGCGAAATGGGCCGACTCGCCCGGCCATGTGGCGGAGCAGTGTGATGTTGTGGCGACCTGTCTCCCGGGGCCACCCGAGATGGAGGCGGCCACAATGGGTCCGAAAGGAGTTCTGGCAAAGATCCAGCCGGACACGATCTACATCGACCATACGACCAACTCGCCGGGGGTGGTGCGCAAGGTGGGTGCGGCTGTCGCCGAGCGCCAAGCCCACATGCTGGATGTCCCCCTCGATGGTGGCCGGGAGGGAGCGCTGGCCGGCGACTTGACGCTTTTCGCAGGGGGCGGCCAGGCAACTGTGGACAGGGCGCGACCGGTTCTCGAGTCCTTCTCCAAAGGCGTGGTCTGGGTGGGAGAGCTGGGTGCGGGATCCGTCACCAAGATCGTCCACAACGCGCTGGCGATGAGCATCGACCTGCTGTTGACGGAGTGCCTGACCCTAGGCGCAAAGGGGGGAGTAGAGCTCCCTCGATTGATCGAGGCGTTCCGGCACGGCACTATCCTCGGCGGCAATATGTCATTCAACGAGCGGCTGCCACAGACCCTGTTTCGAGGTGACTTTTCGCCCCGATTCGCATTGAAGCTGGCGTGCAAGGACTATGGGCTAGCGGCAGATCTGGCAGAGCGCTGCGGGGTCGCGATCCAGATTATCGACCTGTGCGAACGCGAGCTGTCGGAGGCGCTCGGCCGCGGGTGGGGCGAGCGGGACAGGACCATTGCGTCGACGCTGCAAGAAGAGCGGGCGGGAGTGAAGCTGCGCCTCGACAGACCCTGAGCCAGTGGCCGGCCATGCGATCGCAGATCGTATCTACCGACCGAAACCAGGGGCTCGCAGCTAGGAGTCGCTTATTGTCTCACCGCCCGGCGCTTGACCAGCGTGCGTGCTAGCGCGGCGCGGCGCGGGATGGTATGATAGGTACGAATCAGCCGCTGCATCGCGCACTCGCTGTTCCCATTTCGTATCCAGGTGGACCTTCTGATTGGCGGGTTAGTGGGTTCGAGCCCCTCCGGGGCCTACGTCTCCCGACTTGGATGACCCGCGAAACGCTGCGCCTTGGCCAGGTGCGCAAGAGTCAAAGGATCGACGCCACGGGCGTTCGGACTCGTGCGCAAGCGACCGAACCCTGATCGTTGGCTACCCGGGCGACCTTGGAATGGTCATTTCGCTGTGCTACACTGAATTGCGGTAAGCTGGAGGGATGGGTGAGCGGTTAATACCACCAGACTGTAAATCTGGCGCCCGGAAGGGCTACGT
>CAZJDV010000019.1:0-33389 GCA_964544865.1 uncultured Dehalococcoidia bacterium
GTTTCCCGCGCTGAGCGCCAGATGCTCGATGACGAAAGCCGTCCGACGTTCGACCACTAGCATGGCGGCCGGGTAGTTTTGACACGATCCCGTTCCGACAAGCGGCGCGGGGCAAAATCCGGGGCCTGGCGTCCCCGCTGCAGTTCGGGTACCTCGCTTCCCAATTTCCTCGATCCGCTCAGAACGGCATCGGTCGATCCTGTCGGACCGGACTAGAGCGATTCCAGGCTCGCCTCGCCAAGGCTGAACCGCGCTGCTGGCAGCCTCGTGGTTTCGACGTCCGAAGAAATCGCGGCGGAGCTGTTCCGCGATACTCACGGGCATGCCAACTGGTTCTGAACGAGGCAACGTCAGTCAGGAAGCAAATCGGCAGTGGGCTTGATAGAGGATGCTGCAGGCCCGGCCGCGGGTAATCGCGGCGGTCGTGGGAAGGCCATCGCCGGCGTCGCGGCCAGGATCGGTATCGACCACGCCGCAGTAGGACAATTCAAACTCAACTAACTGCATTAGCCTGGCGGCGCTAACGGCCCCTCCGGATACCGCCGGGACGGCGGCGACGGCCTGTGCCCGTGCCGTCGGATCGAGTGTGCCTGTGACAAGCTGGGCGAAGGATCGCGTCCACTCTTTGGCGAGAGATTCTGTGAGCGGGTCATGGGGGCGCGCATCGTACGAGTCAAAGAACCCCTTGGCGCCAAAAAACTGGACGGGGCCCGCCCAGAGCTCGTCGGACCGCATGTCGAAATCGTTGAAAAATGAGATCATGATCCCTGCTTCGACCAGGCGCCGTTGAAGAGTCTCGCAGGATATCGAGCCGGGCGCGACCCCGCTGCGCAGCGCGAGAGCGGCGGCGTATCCGGTCGCCTCACCGATGTGCACCCAGGTAGGTTCCACCCGGAGGGTTCCGATGCCCACGTGGGTGGCGGACAGGCATCCCGGCACCAGCATGTTGTCGAGGTCTTTGGGCAGCAAAGTACCGTAGGGCACCTGCGCGGGCCTCGTCTTCTCGGTCAGGAGGAAGTTGCCGTCGTAGTAGCTCCCGAGCGTCCGGTCAAGCGTACATTCGTGCGAATCGAGCGGCCACTCGGAGATGGCGATGGAATCGGCGTGTATTGGGGTTCGCTTCAGGCCTGGGGCGACGCTGGCGTCGTGCTCCGTGAAAACGTAACGCCCGACCATCTTGCGGGCCTCACGGACATAGAACTCCCAGGGGATACCTGCGTTGTCAACGTATTCGTCTTTGGACAAGCCCCACCGCCGGGCACGTTCGCGTACTTCGTCGGGAACCTGTACGTCATACTGTAGGAAGTAGAGCAACCCGAGATCGTGATCGAGGTGCTCACGCATGATGCGCCGGCGGGTGGGCCAGTCGCCAGCCGGATATGCGTGATTCCCCCCTGGAAGCTGGCCGTAGTTCCAGATGGCCTTTCCGTTCGGCACCTTTTTCCAGCCCTGGAACTCGAACTCCTTCACGTCTCGGAGCAGCCAAGTGCTCTTGAGCGGATACGGCGTGTCGACGGTCTGTGCATCGTCAAGGAGGATACCCAGGTACCGCTCGCGGTCATAGCTTGCCGGACGCTCGATAGGCAGGCGGTTCTCAGGGTCGCGGCTCAGCGTGAGCCGGTAGTTGTAGGCCTGCACCGCGTCATCGCCCTCCCCGGTGCTGCCGCTAAAGACTTCCGTGGAGACGGCCCCATAGGGCCACAGGTTCAGCCTGCCGGACTGGGCCTCCCGGGGATAGCGCGTACCGTGCTCCCTTGCGACCTCGGTTTCCCCAATGAGGATCTTGCCGGCGTGGGGCTCATCGTACTCCGCGCGGGACTCGCGCCCGACCCGATAGGCGACGCCGGCCAGCGCAAACAGGTCACCCTCGTACGACGCATCGACGAATACCTGGCATTCCACGTGCCGGACCTCGTCGGACCTGAACGATCCGAATGTAGCAGCGTACAGCCGGCGCTCCGCCCGCTCAACCGAGATGGGGTGATAAGGTGTCAACACGGTGAGGGACGGTTCGGCTTCGACGAGAGCACTGAGAACCCGCTCGCCCACGTGCGGCTCGAAGGTGAGGTAGGTCGAGGCGTTTTCGTACTGCTCGGATTCGGCGCCATACGCGGACCGATAATGATCGAGAACCTGGTCCCAGAACTCCTCGAGCAGCGGAGCGCGCCGGCCTCGATATTGAGTATCGAGCAGCGCGACGCCGTTCGAAATCATGCCGCCAATGTGATCGTGGGGGCTCAGGAGTAGGACCTTGAACCCTTCGCGGGCGATGCGGACAGCGCAGGCGATACCGCATGGGGTGGCGCCATACACGAGAACGTCGCTGGTGCTGTTGATGATGGTTGCGGACATGTCCTGTTTCAAACCGGGGGGGGAGGGGGCAAGAGAATGCTCTGTCCTTGACGGTGATGATGGTACTGTCACTCTGGAGCGCTGTCAATCACACTTTCGTACGGTACCGGCGGCCGATCTTCATGCCCCAGTGGCCATCCGGGTGCTGGTGGTCTAACGGGGATGTCGATTCCTGACGGCCTCGTTCGTCGTTTCAGTACAGGCCGGTTCGCCGACCGGCACAAACACAATGCAGGAGGCGGGAATGCGCTATCTGTTGCTCATATACGGGGACGAGAAGGAGGAGGCCAAGAGGCTGGAAGCCGAGATGCCGGCCTATATGGCCCGGTGGTTCGGGTACTCGGAGGAACTGGAAAAGAGCGGCAAGATGCTCGGCGGCGAGGCCCTTATGCCGACGGCCACGGCTACCACCGTGCGCCTCGGAGAGGGTGGCATCACCTCCGACGGCCCTTTCGCCGAGACCAAGGAGCAAATGGGCGGCTTCTTCATGATAGAGGCCGAGAGCATGAAGGAGGCCACCGAGTGGGCGCCAGGATGCCGAACATCCCCGATGGGAGCTCCGTCGAGGTCAGGCGGATAATGGAGCAAGTCCACGGCTAGAACTAGCAAGCGTAAAGCAGGTGTTGAGTGCTGCTCGTACTAACGATGTTCCGAACACTAAGCTCGAGATTCGGGCAAGCGGCAAACCGGCCAATAGGAGAGCCTCGTGATGTAGTACATGATGCGGCATTTTGGATTCGGACCCCCCCCCCCCCCCGGAAATCATGGGCGCGTGGAACAAGTGGTTCGAATCCATCGCGGACAAGGTAGTCGACCAGGGTGGCTTCAGCGGCAGGAGAGAGATCTCAGACGCCGGAACCAAAGGCCTACCGCGGGGAATGGAGTCCATCACCGGCTACAACATAATCAACGCCGAGAGCCTGGATGAGGCAGTACAGATCGCCCAGAGCAACCCGTACATCGCGAGCGTCCGAGTCTACGAAATGAGGTCGATGTAGCCGCGGGCGACGCTGGATCGGCTCGTCGGCTCCGAGTTCGAGACACAGATGGTCGTGGGGGGGGGATAGCCCCAGAACGGAGAGTCTGGTGCGAGCGGCAGGTGCAATGGACGACGCAGCAGCAACTCTTGAGAGAGGGTGTTCAGGGAGGAGCACGGCCGCGTTATCGCGTCGCTGATCGCCGTGTTCGGCGATTTCGACGTGGCGGAGGAGGCCGTCCAGAGCGCCTTCGTCACGGCCCTGGACCGCTGGCCCCACGTCGACTTGCCTTTGCAACCCAGCCGCCTGGATAACCACGACCGCCAGGCGCAAGGCCATCGACTTCCTTCGCCGCGACCGCGTCCGCGGTGACGAGTACGCAGCGCTCGCGCGGTCCGGCGTAGCCGACGCCGAAGCGCCCAAAAAGACAGAGGACTTAGACACGCTGCTCCGGGACGACCGGCTGCGGCTCATCTTCACGAGCTGCCTTCCGGCGTTGAACGTCGAGCCCGCGTGGCACTGACCCTTCGGACCCTTGGCGGCCTGACCACGCCCGAGATCGCGCGAGTGTTCCTGGTGCCGGAGGCGACCCTGGCGCAGCGACTGGTGCGCGCCAAGCGCAAGATCCGCGACGCTGGGATACCTTGAAGGGTTCCGCCGGACCACCTTCTCACGGAGCGGCTCGCCGCCGTCCTCGCAGTCATCTACCTGGTGTTCAACGAGGGTTACGCCGCCAGCGGCGGGGACGACCTTGTGCGTCGCGACCTGTGCGCGGAGGCTATTCGGCTGGGGCGGGTGCCCATGGAGCTCATGCCCGACGAGCCGGAGGTGTCCGGACTTCTTGCGCCGATGCTGCTCCAGGACTCCAGGCGTCACGCCCGCGTATCCTCGAATGGCGGCGTGGTGCTTCTGGAGGACCAGGACAGGTCGGCCTGGGATCGGGCGGAGACCGACGAAGGACTTGGCCTCGCCGCCCGGTTGTCTCGCTCCCGGCTGCCGGGTCCATACCAGGTCCAGACGGCCCTCGCCGCCGTTCACGCGCGGGCGGCGAGGCCGAAGCAGACGGACTGGCGGCCATCAGGCCGTCTCCAGTCGTCGAACTGAACAGGGCCGTCGCGGTGGCGATGATTGACGGCCCAGAACGGGGTCTGGCCCTGATCGAGCGCCCCGAGGTGGCCGGAAAGCTGGGGGGGGGGGCCGGTGGCTTCACACGACCCGGGCCGACTTGCTGCGCAGGCTTCACCGGCATGGCGACGCGGCGGCGGCCTATCGTCGTGCGCTGGAGCTTCCCAGCAACAAGACCAACCGAGACTTCATCGTCGGGCGTATCGAGGAGATGGAGGCGGCAACTGGCGAGTAGTCGCACCGAGGGAGACCTGAACCATGGAGGCGTGCGATGGCGTTTGACCCGGAGCTGGCCGAGCGTATTCGCGTCGTGTTGGCCGGCGTGGAGGGCGTGACGGAGAAAAAGATGTTCGGGGGGCTGACCTTCATGCTCGGCGGCAAGATGTGCTGCGGCATCGTTGGCGACAGGCTGATGGTAAGGGTTGGCCCATCGGCGTCCGAGGACGCCCTGGCCGAGCCCTTCGCCCCGCCGATGGACTTCACCAGGCGTCCACTAGGGGAGATGGTCTATGTCGAGGTCGAGGGGTATCGCGCGGACGGGGCCCTCAGTCACTGGATCGCGCGCGGGTCGAGTTTGCCGCATCGCTCTGAGTGTTCCAAACAAGGCCTTCGCCTCCCAGCGTCCTCGTTACTTATCAGCCTGCTCAGGGGCTTGAAATCGGGCCGCCGGGGGGGTAGTATCCGGCCAAACTCGAATCCCATCGGAGCCACGGCATGATCGACACCAATCGAAAACCATCTATGTCTCCCGAGGAGGCCAGGCAGTTTCACTACGAGTGCATGGTTGTCGACAGCCAGCAGCCGGGCGCGACGTCGGGTCTGCTGTTCAACGATGAGATGAGGGCGGCCATGGACGAGTACGCCGCCAGAGGACTGTCCCGCAACGAGATACGAAGGCGATTGCAGGCGATGGCCGTCCGGGAGGTGCAGGCCTCTCCGGAGGCCCGGCGCCAGTACATGGCGCTTTGGGAGCACTCAGGGGTCAACGTGGCCAGCGCTACCTACGCCGGCCCCCGGCCGCCGGACGGGGCGTTTGAGACGTCCGTGCGGGCGATCTCTGAGGCCCTCGGCATGATCGGCGCCTTGGGTGGGGAGCTACGCCTGGTATTGACCGCGGACGGCATCGAGCAGGCCTATAGGGACGGCGTCAGGGGCGTGATATTCGACTTCCAGGACACGACTCCCTTCGGCAGCGACCTGGACAGGATCGACCTGTTTTACAATATGGGGCTGCGGGTGGTCCAGCTCACGTACAACCTTCGAAACCTGGTCGGAGACGGCTGCACCGAACGCTACAAGACCGGGCTGACCTACTTCGGCATCAAAGTCGTCGAGAGGCTCAACGAGCGCCGGATGGCGGTGGACGTGAGCCACTGCAGCGAGCAGGTCGGCTGGGACGCGCTCGAAGTCTCCAGCGCGCCGATCATCGTGTCCCACTCGGCCAGCAACGCCGTGTGCTACCACGACCGCGGCAAGGGTGACGACCTGGCTCGGGCCATAGCCCAGCGCGGCGGGTTATTCGGCGTGGCCGCCATCGGCGGCTTCCTCCAGGCGGACACCGGCGCGACGCTGGACGACTTCGTAGACCACGTGGAGCACCTCGTCGACGTGATGGGGATCGACCACGTCGGGATCGGCTCTGACAAGTGCGGCCCCGGCCCGGGCACCGAGTCCAACTACGAGTTCCCGGAGGAGATGGGGCCCTTCGAGACCTCGTTCCTGTACAGCGAGGACCCGGAGCCGAAGGGGGCTCCCGACGGCTTCCCCTGGATGGGGTTCAGGGCCGAGCACAGGCTCAGCGACGAGCACCGCATCGTGGACTTCGATCAGTTCACGGACTGGCCCAACATCACGGTGAAGCTGGCGGAGCGAGGGTTCACCGAGGAGGAACTACGCAAGCTGCTGGGGCAGAACTACGTGAGGGTGTTCCGCGACATCGTGGGATAGCCGGCCGACAGGACGGTGATGCTGAAAGGGGAGTCTTGTGGAGACCTACAGGGTGGCGATAATCGGTCTGGGGCGTATGGGCAGCACGATCGACGAGGAGCACTCGTCCCTTGGGCCTTACTCTATCCCGGCTTGCTGCCGGGCCAGTGACCGGCTCGAGCTGATCGCGGGCTCAGATCTCATTCGGGCGAGACGGGAGGCGTTCGGCGAGAAGTGGGGAGTGACCGCGTTATACGAAGACTACCTGGAGATGATCGAGCGGGAACGGCCCGACCTGGTCGCCGTGACCACCAGGGGCACGAGCCTCCTGAAACCGATAAACCGCGCGCCGTCAAGTGATTTCAGAGAGGACTCGCATGCGGAGATCGGCGCCGCGGTAGCCGGGGCCGGCGTGCCGATGCTCTACCTCGAAAAGGCCATCGCTAATACGGTGCGCGGCGCGGACACGCTCCTGGTGGCGTGCCGTAAGAACGGGACGGTGTTCAACGCGGGCGTGCTGCAGCGGTTCTGCAGTTGGGCGGGCGTGGCCAGAGAGGCCATAGAGCGCGGGGACATCGGCGAGCCAAGGGTTGTTGCACACTATGGAAACTGCAGCCTGATGCACAACCACGTCCACTCAATCGATACGATCTCGTATCTGCTGGGCGACCCTGGGATCGTGGCCGTACGAGGCGAGTTGCACCCCAGGGACCTGAAAATTGAGGACAATCACCTGGCCGAGGACCCGCGGGCCACGTTCCACATCGTCTTCTCCAACGGGGTCGAGGCCTACTCGGTGCCCGGCGGCCCGGTGGAGACCGAGGTGATTGGAACCGAGAACTCCATCCGGGCGTCGAACACCCTGGAGAGCAGTGAAGCGACCGTGCACCTCAGGGCCGCCTCAGGGGGCGACAGAAGACCGGCCTGGAAATCGATCCCCGTCCCGCCGATCCCCGGAGGCAGCTCCGTGGTGGCATGTCTCGAGGACCTGGTGAACTCCTACGGGGCGGGGCGGCCGTCCAGGGCCAATATCGACGTGAGCCACCAGGTGGCGGAGGCGATGCTTGCCGTGGCCGAGAGCCACCGGCAGGGCGGCGCCTGGATAGAGCTGCCGGTCCAGAATCGTGACCTCTACGTCTTTCACGTGTAGGCTACGCTGCCGGCGGGCGGCCACCGTGGGCGGAGATGCGGCGCGAATGTTGAAACTGGTGGTCGTCCAGTTCATTTTGACGGAGCTTGTCACTCTGAGGAGCGAAACGACGAAGAATCCGGGGAGGGGGGTTCGCGTTTGAGCGCATCGCACGGCCTCAACCGCCCCAGATTCTTCGCTTCGCTCAGAATGACATTGGTGATAGCCACGTTGACTAACCGCCAACGTTCTAAAGAATCTGAAATCAGAATTGTCAACTACACCTTCCGCGAGGCACCTGTAGTTCAGCCACGATCGAGCACATACGCCCGGTTTGGCCGCGAGTCGGCCGATATGAGAGAATCCGAATAGGGCCTGTTCGGGGCCGCTGTCCCGGACACCAACACCATCAGGGAGACGACGATGTACGAGTACAAGGGCGTAAAGAGGTCGATGGAGATATACAAGGAGGCCGGCAAGGTCATCCCGGGCTACACGCAACTCAGGAGCCGGCTAGCCAGCGGCTTCGCCCAAGGTGTCAGCCCGGTCTACGCCGATCGGGCCAGGGGCTCGCGATTCACCGACGTGGACGGCAACGAGTACATCGACTGGGTCAACGCCGTCAGCGCCATTATCCTGGGACACCACGACGACGTGGTCGACGACGCGGTCAAGGAACAGATCGACCGGGGCAGTATCTATACGGTGAACAGCCCGAAAGAGGTCGAACTGGCGAACGAGCTCATCGACACCATCCCCAGCGCCGAGATGGTGAAGTTCTCCAAGGGCGGGGGCGACGCATGCGCCGCAGCCGCCAGGATAGCCCGCGGCGCCACGGGCAGAGACATTATCCTGTTCTCCGGCTACCACGGCTGGCACGACTGGTACCAGTCGGCCAACTACCTGGACTTTCCGGACCTGGTCACGGGTGTTGGGACCAGGGGCGTGCCGAAGGCGCTGGCCGGTACCGCCATTCCCTTCGGGGAGGGCGATATCGACCGGCTAGCGATGCTGTTCGAGCGGCACAAAGGCGAGGTCGCGGCGGTGATGATGGAGCCAATTCGTTCGACAGACCCGCCGGAAGGATACCTCGAGGCGGTGAAGCAACTCTGCCACGACAGCGACGCCATCTTAATCTTCGACGAGGTCTCCTGCGGATGGCGCATCGCCATAGGCGGCGCCCAGGAATACTACGGGATCACGCCCGACATGACCGTGGTCGCCAAGTGCATCTCCAATGGCTACCCCATGGGCGCGGTGGTCGGCAGGCGCGAGTTCATGGAGCCGGCGGAGGACATGTTCATCTCTAGCTCCTACTGGTCCGACAACATCGGACTGACGGCCTCCATCACCACCATCCGGGAGCTAAAGCGCCGGAACTCGCCCGCCCGGTTCAAGGAGATCGGCGAGAACATCCGCGCGGCCGTGAAAGAAGCGATCGGCGACGTTGGGATATCCGCGGACGTGGTCGGCCTGTTCAAGTCGCCCGCGCTGCGCATCGACCTGCCCGACGAGTCGCTGCGGCCGAAGGTCATGACCCTGTTCATCCAGGAGATGGCGAAGCGCGGCGTCCACACCTCTGGCGGGTTCATGGCGACGCTGGCGCACACGGACGAGGACATTCGCATTACCGCAGACGCCGCCAGGGAGGCCTTGGAGGTCGTGCGAGACGGCCTGGAGGGCGGGCTGGACGAGCTCCTGGAGGCCGAGGAGAGGCGCGAGTCCATCCAACGCATAGTGCGCTAGGAGCTGGCGATTACTTCGGGAAGTCCCCCGTCCCGTTTCTCACTCAGGTCCAGACTATTGTGGCCACGGCCGCGACGATGAGGGCGGTGGACAGGACCTTGATCGCCACCGCGCCGGGGGACACCTGCTCCCCCAACGCACCCGGGAACCGCATCGCCAGCAGCACTCC
Organism: uncultured Dehalococcoidia bacterium; assembly: GCA_964544865.1. Taxonomy (GTDB): domain Bacteria; phylum Chloroflexota; class Dehalococcoidia; order Lucifugimonadales; family CAJWER01; genus CAZJDV01. Next base: position 9,425 of record CAZJDV010000019.1, read on the forward strand.
ATAGATCACCAGGAAGAGCGAGTTGGTCGCGTTGATCGCCGCCACCAGAGAGACCGGTCCGAGGGATATGGCCCAAAGCATCAGCAGCATCGCGCCGTTGGCGACGACGAACTCGTTGAATCCAAATATGACCAGGGCCGGGCTCCTTTGCCCGAAGTAGCCGATCACATCCCTCACGGGCGTCGGACGCAGGCCGGCCAGCAGGAGTACCCCCGACAGTCCCAGCATTCGGAATCCGTGAGCCTGAAGCACGGGCAGGTTGTCCACCGCCAGCTTGCTAGTGATAGTCGCGACGGCGGCCAGGAAGCTTGCCGCTATCAGCACGTAGAGCCCCTTGTCCACCGCCATCCCGCCGTTGCGCTCGCTGCGGCGCAACGAGATCATGACGGCGCCCGCCACCGCGGCCAGGATAGCCGCCCAGTGCTGTGGAGCCAGCCGCTCGTCGAGGAAGACGACCGCCATGGGCGCGACCAGCACGGGGAACGTTTGGAAAACCGGCATGGTGCGCGAGACCTCCCGGTCAAAGAGCACGTAGAACACCAGCAGCCCGCCTCCCCCCCAGAGCACGCCCGATACCAAAGCCCACCCTATCGCGTCCGGGCCGGGCGAGCCCCACGGAACGACCGCGATCAGCGCCGCGCCCACCACGCTCTGTCCGAGTCCGATCAGGAGTGGGAGGGTTAGCCGCGAGGTGGCGAAGTGGTGTATGAGGGTCTTGTCGAGGATGCCGACCAGTCCCGCCGCCGCGGCGCTTAGCAATGCGATCCAGGTCCAGTCCAAGGCAAGACGACTCCGCTGTCGAAGATTCCGTGCTCGAGGACCACGTGCGTGAAGACGGGTCCAGTGGCGGCGGGAAAGGTGCAGGCCCCACACCAATCGCCGTCCGGTGGCGACTATTCTACAACGGAGCCTTCGTCGCGCCCACCCTTGCGACGACGACCGCGAGCGGACCATCGGCATTGTGAGGCAGTTCCAAGCGGTGTAGTATCAGGCGCACCGGAAGAGTAGCCACCTGCGATTTTTGTTCAGTGTCTGGCCGCAATGAGAATCGCGCTCGGTATTGGACTGGAATATCATAGGTGTGGAGGAGCGAATCTCTCATGAATTTGGAGCGCGCGGGAGCACGACCGTGAGTGGCCGTTCGATTATTTCGCGACGGACTTCACCCTCGACCCCGGCTCCACCGCGCTTCTGGTCATCGACATTCAGGCGGGGAGTGTCATGAAGGGCCCGGATTCAGATCTAGGGCGCACTCATCCGGAGATCGTGGGCTACTGGAATCGGCGCATGCGGGACCAGGTGTTGCCCAACACGAGACGGCTGATCGAGGCGTTCCGGCGCCGGGATCTTCGCGTCGTCTACACGCGAAATGGGGCGATGACCCCGTCCGGGGACGAGATGACCGGGCGGCTTAGGTTGCGGGAGGTCCAGAGACCTAACCGCCAGTACCGCGGCGGACCGGCCTACGAGATCGCCGCGGAGGTGTTCCCCGGCGACCAAGAGCTGGTTATCGACAAGCCGATCTCATCGGCCTTCACTGCGAGCCCGATGGACCACGCGCTGCGCAACATGGGGGTCACCGGCCTGGTGATCACCGGGATCCTCACCGACATGTGCATGCTGGGCACGGCGCGACTGGGCGCCGAGTTGGACTACGGCACCGTTATATGCGAGGACGCCTGCGCCACGCTGACCCAGCGCGCCCATGATGAGGCACTGCTGATGCACGCCCGGGTATTTGGCAGGGTCTCCGACACGGCGGGTGTACTGGCGGAGATGGATATGGGCGGCGCCTAGCCGCTGAATGTCCGTCGGCGCACCTTCTCCCATGCGGATTCATGGGATTGCCGGGCATCCGACTACTGGTGTATGTTGATACCATCTTCCTTGGGCTTCACGCGAGGTCAGTTCAACTTGGAAATTCCGGCGTGCCCACGCGCGAAAGGTGGCCCTAGATGGTCCCCCAAAGGCTTAGCGACGAGCAGATGAGAGACTTTATCCGGGACGGGTACCTACTCGTAACGCCTGGCCTTTCGGTCGATTTTCACCAGGACGTTTTCCGCCAGACCGAGAGTTTGTTCGAGCAAGAGGGCAATCCGGGCAACAACCTAATCGCCAGAATTCCCGCTATCAACAGCGTGTTCAACGACCCGGCCGTGACCGGCGCTCTCACGGGCGTCCTGGGCCCAAACTACTACATGCACCCCCCCTCCGGCACTGCCACTACAACCCGCCTGGCAGCGCCGGGCAGCAACTGCACAAGGACGAGTTTTCGAGGCGTCGCCATCGCACCCGATGGATACTCGCCATGTACTACCCACAGGATACGACCGAGGATATGGGCCTCACCGCGATCGTACCTGGTACCCAGTACTACAATACCAGCACCGGCGGGACACGCGACGATGAGACCCCGTTGCAGGTGCCGGCGGGAACAGTTGCGATCGTGAACTACGATATCTGGCATCGCGGCACGGCGAATCGCAGCCAGAAAAAGCGCTACATGATGAAGTTCCTGTTCTACTGCATGGAGGAGCCTCGCGGGCCAAGCTGGGACAACGAGCAGGCCGAATGGGAGGGGATGGGCTCTGAGCACAACGAGATGTGGACAAGCATATGGGACTGGCATCTCGGAAGGGCGAACGGCGGGGCCACGCGCAAGCAACGCAAAGCTGAACGGTCCGTCGACGAGTTGGTCAGGTCGATGGTGAATGACCCAGAACCCGCGTGCATCGACGCCGCCTACGAGCTGGGAAGGCTCGGGCCGGACGCATTGCCCGCCCCGATGACCGCATTGCAGGCCGATCATGGAGAGGTCCCGTCCACGGCCGATACACCTTACGGGAAGCTCGCGGAGGCGTCCCGGTCCGAGGAGATCCGCAGGAACATAAGCTATGCCCTGGTCGCGGTGGGCGCGCCCGCCGTACCGGAACTGATAGCGGCGACGGAGCACGAGGACTGGTGGGTCCGCGACACCGCCGTGGAGGCCCTGGGCGACATCGGCCTGCCGGCCCGGGAGGCGGTCCTCAGCCCTATCGAGCGTCTGGAGGACCGGTCACGGCAGGTCCAGCGGCATGCCTCTGAGGCGTTGGGCATGGCCGGCCAGACGGGAAAAGGCCGCCGTGCCCGCCCTGACAGGAGTGCTGCGGCGCGACGACGAGGTCGGGAGGCGGAACGCGGCCCTGGCTCTGGCAAGGATCGGGCCGAGCGCCCACGAAGCCGTTCCCGCGTTGAAGGATGCGCTGTGGGACGATGATCGGTATGTCCGCGGGAAGGCCGTCGAGGCGCTTAACCGTATCGGCACGCCGGATGCCCACGAGCCGCTGATCGACTATTTGATGACCTCTCGCTGGTGCGATCTAACGACGGCGGACAGCCTGTACTAGGAAATCGTGCGGCGCATTGTTGACACCTTGCCGCACTATGGCTAGGATAGTCATGCGCTAACGCACATTGCCCTCTGCCCATAGGAGGCATTCATGGCTTCAACCCACGCCGTCGGCGGGCCCAGCAAGGATCGCAAGCTTGTCGTGGTGCAGCAGGGAGGCGGGAACGATTATCTCAACACCATCGTCCCCTATGAAAACGGCCTCTACTACGATTTCCGCAGCCACACCCACCTCGATCCTGAGAGCGTAATCAAGATCGACGGTGAGGTGGGTTTCGGGCCCACAATGGCGCCAATCAAGAGGCTCTGGGATGAGGGCAAGGTAGCCATTATCAACGGGGTGGGGTATCCGAATCCCGATCGCTCCCACTTTCGCTCGATGGATATCTGGCACACCGCCGAGCCGGTGGAGCTGAAGCGCGAAGGTTGGCTCGGCCGCGCGATACGCGACATGGATCCCAAGGCCGAGAACGTGCTGACAGGCGTGAATTTCGGCCGCGGCCTGCCGCGGGCGATGGGGTGCGAAGGCGTGCCGGTCGCGTCGGTGGGCGACCTGGCCACCTACGGCCTCTTTCCGGACCTGCAGGACGAGTCCATGCGTAAGTACGCGCTGGAGACCTTCGCCAGGATGTACGGCGCCGCCAAGGGAAGGGAAGCCGTCATGGGATTTCTCGGCCAGACGGCCACGGACGCGCTCAAGGGCGCCGACGCCATAAGGATCGCTCCCGAGATCTACTCCTCCAGCGTCGAGTACGCCTCCAATGGCGTCGCGAAGAGTCTCAGGGACGCCGCCCAGGTGATGTTCGCGAACCTTGGGACGCGGATCTCCTATGTCCAGCACGGCAGTTACGACAACCACGCCGGACTGCTGGCGACCCACCCGGCCCTCTGGACGGACCTGGGCGGGGCGGTCTCGGACTTCATGGACGACCTCCAAGAGCACGACGAGGCCGACGACACGGTCATATTCATCTTCTCCGAGTTCGGTCGAAGGGTGCGCGACAACGGAAACGGCGCGGACCACGGGTCGGGCGGCGTCGCCTTCCTGATCGGCAACAGCGTAAACGGGGGCATGTACGGCGAGTACCCGTCCCTCGAGGAAAAAGACCATCTGGACGGCGACCTGCACTTCAACAACGACTTTCGGCAGACCTACACGTCGATCCTTGAAGGCTGGCTTGGCCTGGACGCGGACCCCATCGTAAACGGGCGATTCGAGCCATTCGACCTGTTCAACCCCTAGCCCCTAGCCCCAGTCCCTAACCCCCGCTTTCGGAGGCATAAACTATGAGTAGCGACGGCCTTGCGTTGATGGCGCACCTGATGCGCCGTGCTGGATTCGGCGCGACCAGGGACGAGCTCGAACGGTTCGTCGAGAAGGGATATGACGCCACGGTCGAGGACCTTCTCCATCCGGGCACCCCGGGAGACTTCGCCGAGGACGTCCAGAAGCGCCGCTCCGTGGGATTCGACGAGGGCGGAGCCGCGGGCGCCAACTGGATGGTCCGCATGATCCACACGAACAACCCCCTCGAGGAGAAGATGACGCTATTCCTGCACGGCCTGTTCCCTGTTCGGTACATGAGCCAGGGCAGGGCGCTCATCAACCAGACCGCCACGTTCCGAAGGCACGCACTGGGGAGCTTCCACGACCTCCTGGCCGCCCTTTCGCGGGATCCCGCGATGCTACTTTTCTTGAACAACAACGACAACCACATGGACGCCGTCAACGAGAACTACGGCAGGGAGCTGATAGAGCTATTCTCGATGGGCATCGGGAACTACACAGAGCAGGACGTAAAGGAGTGCGCCCGCGCGTTCACCGGCTGGACCCTGGGCAACGCCGACTACATGGCGGTCCGCGCAGGAAAGAACTCCTTCGATCCCTATGGCTCTATCTCATGGCATTTCCAGTACCGGCCGGAGGACCACGACGACACCGAGAAGACCTTTCTGGGCGAGACGGGACGCTTCAACGGCGAGGACATCATCGAGATCATAACCCGGCAGGCCGATACAGCCAAGTTCATTTGCACCCGGCTCTTCCAGTACTTCGCCGCCGACGAGGTCGATGAAGATGGTGAAAGAGTCATCGACGAAATGGTCGCGGCATACTTCGCCTCGGGCCACGAGATCAGCTCGTTGCTGCGGACGCTATTTCAGTCCGACTACTTCAAGTCGCCCCTTGCGAGGTACGCTAGGGTCAAAGGGCCGGTCGAATTGGTGGTGGGCGCGGCGCGCATGGCCGGCAGCTATCCCACGCCCGAGATGGGGGTGGGAGGCATCAACGGCGCCGTTGGTTTGATGGGACAGGGGCTGTTTAGCCCGCCGAGTGTCGAGGGCTGGCATGAGGGCAGGGAGTGGATCGAGACCGGGTCCCTGGTCGAGCGAGTCAACTTCGTAGCCAAGGAATTTAGGGATGTTAGCAAGAGCGGGGTGCGAAGGATAATCCAGCGGCTCGCCGACCACAACGGCGGCAGGCTGACGCCCGAAGAGTTGGTGGATTGGTGTGTGGACCTGGCCGGCCCGGTGGCGGTCTCGGCCGAGACGCGTTCGGCGCTGATCGACCACGTGGCGGCCCGGGGGGACGTGGACCTCAGGGGGCACGAGCAGGGAGACGAGTCCGAGAACCGCGTCGGTGAGGTGCTCGGCCTGATCGCGGCGGCGCCCGAATACCAGATGGTGTAGATAAGCTACGCGACAGAACGCCGCAGACGTCATGGAAGGGGCATAGAAGCAACGAGGCTCTCTGTGCTCAGCACGCCGTCCGTGGTCAGTTGGAGGATTCCAGTGAGGGCAAAGACCATGGCCGGGCAGTTCACCCTGGAGTATGTCAAGACTGTGGGCGGCGGCCGCAAGATCCGCCCCTACGACATGGCGCTCGCCCGGGACGGCCGCATCTTCGTGCTGAACCACGCTACCGGCTTCGGCGCGGGCCGCATCGGCATATGCAACCTCGACGAGGATTTCCTGGGCGAGTTTCCCGACGACGACGGCGATGGCGGGTTCAACACGCCCATCGCGATGGCCTTCGACAGCCAGGAGCGGATATACGTCACGGACGAGTCCAAGCACCGTGTCACGATTCTCGACAAGACAGGCCAGGTGCTCGGGGCCTGGGGGGTCCACGGCGCCGCCGACGGTGAGATCGACGGCCCCTCGGGACTGCGATTCGACCGCCAGGACAACTGCTACCTGGTGGACCAATTCAATCACCGTGTCCAGAAATTTACCCGGGAGGGCGGGTTTCTGCTGAATTGGGGGGAGTTCGGAGACGGCGACGGCCAGTTCAATATGCCCTGGGGCGTATGCCTGGACTCCAAAGGGGATGTCTACGTAGCCGACTGGCGCAACGACCGCATCCAGAAATTCGGCCCGGACGGCACGTTCCTGGCGAAGTTCGGCGAGTCCGGAAGGGGCGACGGCCAGCTCGACCGGCCCTCCAACATGGTGGTCGACGACCAGAGCTATGTCTATGTGGCCGATTGGGGCAATGAGAGGGTGCAGGTCTTCGACCCTGACGGCGAATTCGTGCTGAAGCTACGCGGCCAGGCGGCACTCTCCAAGTGGGCGTCGGTATTCATCGATTCCAATCCCGACGAGAAGCGGACGCGTGAAGCGTCCAATCTGTACCCCGACTTGCCCGAGGAGCTCAGTTCTCCTTTCCACGTCTCCTCGCAGACCGAACCCTACTTCTTCGGCATCACGTCGCTGTTGCTGGATGCTAACGGCCGCCTGTACGTCGTAGACAGCCGGCGCCAGCGATTTCAGGTATACCGGAAGACGCCGGTGAGTTGAGTCACGCCCATGAAATGGGCTGCATGCATGCGGTGGCCGAGACTCTGACCGGAGGTGGCCGGGGCTTCAAGGCAGTCGGTGGGGAAGACCTAGAGGAGAGGGAATAGCTGCTCGCAGGGGACTGATCGCGGCCTTGATTGTAGCAGGAATACTGGTGGCGGCCTGCGGTGCCTCGGATGAGGGATCTACGGCGACCGAGGTTGACACCGCGTCCCAGCCAACTACCGCGCCCCTGGAACCGGCGCGGATGGTGCTGGCCCAGGGGGAGCCATTCAGGGTCGACGCATCTTCGCTGCCGCCTCCGCTGGGCGAGCAGCTCCTCATTGGAACGGTGGTCCTGAAAATCCTGTCACTGGAGATTGGGCCGACGTGAAAGACGAGTCCCTGCCCTTCGTCCTGGGGGCGCGCGGAGCCAACCTGCAGGCGGGCGCGTACGGACCGCAGGGAATGTACGTCGCGGTGTTCTACTCCGTCACGAACGAGACCCAGGGTGCGCTGCGGCCGGACAGCCATATCAACGGGGCTTTTTCACTGGCCGACGAGGCCGGCCGCCAATGGACTGCGGCGAACTTTGGCTCTCACAGTTTCGCGGTGGCCGCCGCCTTCGCGCTGCAAGCGGGACTGGCTGACCCGAGGGACTGGGTCGAGGCGGGCGATACGGCCACCACCGCCATCGCATTCGACGTCCCTGTCGACGCAACCGGAATTCGATTGCGCTCGGAGCTATTGGGCGTAGCGGTGTCCATAAGTGAAGCCGGCAACGTCGTCCTTGCCGCCGCTCAGCCGACCGCCGCACCGGCCCCAGCCGCCACAGCAGCACCGACGGCGGCGCCCACGGCCGCGGCCGCCGAGCCCACCGCGACGGCTCCCTCCGCCGTGGCGCCGAAGCGGGCGTCGGACCTGCCGATAGACGGGCAGAAAAAAGCACTGGTCGCTATTGTGAATGAGCGGCTGGCCGGACTCAGCAACGAAGAGCTGCCACGGTTGAAGCTGCCGCCGGACGCCCGGGACCATCGCCAGGGCGGGATCTGGGTCACCATCGAATTCAACGGCGACGAGTACGAAACGATCCCGATCAGCAAGGGGCATCTCGACATAATGATGCGCGATACCTACGAGACGCTCTTCACCGCCGGCTATGTCCTCAGACAGGCGGACATGACGGCGATCGTGAAGGGAACCAAGTACAGGAACATCGGAGGTTCGTCACAGGAGCCCATTCAGGTCTTCAAGACAAAGGATGAAGCGTGAGGTGGCGGAGACTATCGACTGGGCGAACAAAGAGGCGCTGGACTTCAACGAGATCTGGGACACGCTGCTCCTGAACCCCATCTGGCGAAGGGAGCTCAAAGCGGCGCAAGAGGGAGGTTGAGGGCTCGCCTGGTCTACTCTTGCCGCCGGTGCTTTCGGTCACACCCATGTGACGGCCAGGCATATTTGTTTCGTTCGTGAGAGGAATCCGCTTCTTTGAAAGGTATCCTAGATATGCCGCGGCTCTTGTTTCGGCCACGCCGCATCCAATGTCGTGGGACACTAAGAATCAGCGGGCGTCAGGTATAGGAGCGCATGGAGATGGGCCAGGAACGTTGGGATGCCAGGGTACGCCTCGGGCTGAATGCCGTGCTCACGCTGCTAGCGGTCCTGGCGCTCGCCTGCGGCTCCGAGACGCCGTCCGAGTCGCTGGATCCGCCGACCGCGGTTGTGCCGACCCCAGCCGACACACCCACTGCGCCGACGACGAGCGCCGGCGTCCCCACCGCATCGCCGACAGCGGGCAGCACACCCGCCGCGCCGACGCCCGCGCCTGCCGTCGTTTCGTCCGCGGTCCCGATCCCAGCCGTGCCGGCCGGGGAGAAACTGAACCTGATCGCCTACTCCGATCGCGAGGGGCGCGTGTTCGTCGCTAACCCGGACGGCGGTGCGGCTGCCAGGATCGAACCCTGCGCCGGATTCTTCAGCCGGCCGGTGTGGTCGCCATCGGGCGACGACATCGTGTTCTCTGGGATCCCTGGCGAGAGTGGCGCGGCGCTGGAGATGCATTCATACTGTCTGGGAGACGAGCGGGCAAGGGTTATTTTCACCAACGAGCCCCGGGCCGGTCCGATCCTGCCGAACATGGCCCATTACCCACTCTGGGCCCCCGACGGCAGCCGAATCGCGATCATAGCGACTACAGAACGGATGCTCAGCCTGTTCCTGCTCGACCCGTCAGGCAGCGGCGGCGCGGAACTGGTGCTGCAACAGGCCCCTTTGTATCTCTCGTGGTCGGCGGACTCCCGGCACATGGTGGTGCATGGCGGCGACCAGCACTTCGTCGTCGATACCGGCGGCGGGCTCGTGGTGACGGACCTCGAGGACCGCGAGATCAACTATCGTGTTCCGGCCTGGTGGCCATCGGGAGAGCGGTATGCCTTCGTGACGCAGGACCAGGATGGCGAGCGTTCGCTCTTTGTCGCCGACCCCTACTCCGGGAGACGCACTTTGCTGGACACAGTGCCCGGAGATGCGGCCTTCCTGTGGTCGCCCGACGGTCGGACGCTGGCCGTGGCGAAGTCTCGATCTCCCGCGGGAGGCGTGTACCAGGGCATCGAGCTGTTCCTGGTCGGCGGAGCCAGGAGAGGCGTCGAGATACTGGACGACGTGTTCGCGTTCTACTGGTCCCCTGACAGTACCAAGCTGGCATACGTTACGCTGGTCGACGGCCAGGGTGTGTTTCGTTGGAACGTGTTGACCGTCGCCGACGGCAGCAGCCGCGGCGTGGTGGACTTTACGCCATCCAGCCCTCAAATCACCCTTTTCCAGTTCTTCGATCAGTTCGCCTACTCGCACACGACCTGGTCTCCGGACAGCGATGCCCTGGTGTTTGCGGGCACTATGACGGGTGGTGCGATCTCGGCGGCAGCAGGGTCCGCAGGTCATCGTGGCGACCCTGGGGCCCGTTCCATCGGCATATACAATAGGGGACGGGCTGGTGGCCGTTTGGTCGCCGCGGTGATGCCGGAAGTTGGGCCAAGTTTGTCGAGCCGATAGGAGGACCGAATGCTAATTATCGACGGTGACTACCCGATGGCCGGAGGCGCCATCCGTTCGCAACGAGACCTGATCCTGCCGATCGAGCAGGCGCGGAGCGCGGGCCCCTATTTCGCCGAAAGTCCGGGACGTCCCGACAGCGGGATCATGTCGACGATCCCCGAGATGAGGAAGGCGCACGTGGCCGTTGCGATCGTCAAGATGCTGGGCTGTATCCTGCGCGACGGGCACCCTCATGGCGACGTCAGGACGGACGAGCTCTCGTACGCCAATGCCCAGGGGCAGCTCGGTTACTACCGCATCTTGCAAGCCAGGGGCTATGCCAGGATGCTCCGCTCGCGGGGCGATTTCAGCGATCACATGAAGGCCTGGTCCGAGGGGGACAGCCACGACGATCTGCCGGTCGGGTTCGTGCTCGGCATGGAGGGTGCGGACCCGATCGTCTGGCCCGAGCAGGTACACGAGTGGTACAAGGACGGCCTCCGCGTCGTCAGCCTGTCACACTACGGCGTGAGCCGGTACTCGCACGGGACGGGCACGGGCACCGAAGGCGGTCTGCGGAACGACGCCGTGGGACTATTGAGAGAGATGGATTCCCTGGGGATGGTCCTCGACGTGTCCCACACGTCCGACGAGTCGATACGGCAGGAGCTGGACAGCTTCTCAGGGCCCGTCATCTCCACCCATCAGAACTGCCGGGCGATAACCCCGGGAGAGCGACAGATACCCGATGAGCTCCTTCGGCGGATCATCGACCGAGGCGCCGTAATCGGGCACTCGATGGACACCTGGATGCTGTATCGCGAGGGCGTCGACTGGGCTAACATTCCCTCCAGGCGGGACGTCTTTCCTGAGACGGCGGTGACGCTGGAGGACTACTGCGACCACATCGACCACGTTTGCCAGATGGCAGGCGACTCGCTGCACTCGGCGATCGGCGGAGATACCGACGGACAGGGAGGAGCTGGCGGCGCGCCCTATGAGGTCGGCACGGTATCCGACTATCAAAAAGTTGCCGAGGTGCTGGACAAGCGCGGGTACAAACAGGGAGACATAGAGAACGTCATGTACCGCAACTGGCAGCGCTTCTTCGAGAGGTGGCTGCCGGATTAGCTGGGTGCTAATCACTGCGGACGGTCATAGACGTACGCGATAGAGAGCAGTCACTGGGAGGCCGGGAGAGCGGAGGGACAGATGTTCTGCCTGTAACACCAACTGGTGGGGAAGCGGGGACTCGAACCCCGACGCCTTTCGGCACATGATCCTAAATCATGCTCGTCTACCAATTCCGACACTTCCCCGAGGCTGCTACGTCATTATACCGCCGCCCTCGCGCCGGCGTCATCACCCCACCCGCGCAGCCGCTAAAATCCCGCCCTCTTGTCGCAGACGTAGAGGAAGGGCTCGTTGGCCAGGAACCGCCGCAGGTTCTCCATGAATATCCGCCTGCGCCCCTGCCCCATCTCGGGCGTGTTGGCGGAGGAGTGAGGCGACAGCAACACGTTGTCCAGGTCCCAGAGCGGGCTGTCCGCTGGCAGTGGCTCCTCGGCCATGACGTCCAGGCCCGCGCCGGCGATCCGGCCGGAGCGCAGCCCGTCGATGAGCGCGTCCTCGTCGATGATGTTGCCCCGCGAAATCACGATGATGTACGCTCCGTCCTTGAGCAGCCCCATCCTCCGCTTGTCGATCAGGCCGCGGGTCTCGTCGGTCAGCGGCGCCGTGACCACGAACCAGTCGGACATCGAGATCAGCCGGTCCAGCCGCTCCAGCCCCCAGACCGATTCGACCTCGGCGCTGGTGGGCGCCGGGTGCTTGTCGACGGCGTAGACCTTCATGCCGAAGCCGTGGGCGCGGCGCGCCACGGCCATGCCGATGTCGCCCAGGGCCAGGATGCCCATGGTCCTTCCGCTCAGCTCGACGTAGGTGCTGCCGTACTTCCCGGGGTCCCAGCGGTGCGCCTTCTGGTCGTCCCACAGGTCGCCGAACCGGTGGGTCAGACCCAGCATCATGCCGATGACGTGGTCTGCCATGGGGTCGGCGTGGGGGCCCCGGCAGTTGGTGAGCACCACGTCGCTGTCGACCATCTCCGGCACTTTCGCCATGCGGTCGATGCCCGTGCCGGGGTTCTGGACCCAGCGCAGGCGCTCGCCCGCCACGAAGACCTCCCGGAGAGGCATTCCGAAGTAGACGTCGGCGTCACGCACCTGCTCAATTTGCTCCTCCTTCGAGCCGCCGGCCTCGAAGGTCACGTCGGGAAACTTGTCGCGCAACAGCTTGGCGAATTCCTGGTTGCCGTTTCCGATCAATACCTTCATGTGGGGTTCTCCTCTCGCACAGACTGGGACGAGTTTACCACTTTGCCGCCGGTCCCGGCGTTGGAGATCGGGACCTGATGGATCGAGGCCGGGGAGACGGGCATCTACGCCTGCGAAGAGCGCTCCTCTACCCACTCCCATAGCGCACTGGCCCTCTCTGTGTGTCCTGGTCGCGATGGGTCGATGACGCAGCGGCAACTACGGGAGTACGAGCCGATGACCTGCAGGTCCGTGCGGCCCGAGTCCCAGCGCCAGGGCGAGCCGTCGGCGCTGCTAAAGATGCGGCTCACCAGTCCCCTGGTAACCGACACGGCCCTGTGAAACCGCCTGGACCGGGCCGAGCCCTTGAACACCCAGAACCGGTCTCACAGGCCGGGGTCGCACAGGCCCCGGCGCACGTGGGCGTTGGCGCGGTAGCGGCCAAGGACTTCATCGCTCGGCCGCGCCGTGACCTCGCGACGTATGTCCTCGACATGCAGGTAATCCAGCAGGTAGAACCCATGCTCTCTGACGGGACCGCGCTCGTCCCACCGCACCAGCCGGGCCAAAAAGAAGAGAAAATCGCCGGGATCGATCCTCCGCAGGGCGGCCGCTCGCGGGCTGGTGTCGCAGTTGTCACCGTAGGTAAAGGACTCGAACTCGGGGTCGTAATGGACCGGCCATCCCCAGGGGCGGCTCGGGACGTATCGAAGCAGGTCGGCGTCCGGGTCGTAGTACGACCGCAGCTGGCGGTACCGGACGGCGTGGCCGCCGGGCAGCTCGCGGTCCTTGGGGATCGGCAGGAATTCGAACGTGCCGTCAGGGAATATCGGGCCGGCGAATCGGTGGCTTGCGTTGGCGCCGACGTTGGCCAGGTATATCCTGCCCGCCAAGCTACGCGCCTCCGCCCGGCGCGCCGATTCCGGCCAGGGACAGCTCGATCTCGCTCCGCACCGTTGAGTCTTCCTCCCCCTCCAGCGCGAGGCGGAGCGCCTCGCCGCCCCCGACGCGTCCGAGGGCCCAGGCGGCGTGCTCGCGAACTACGGCGTCGGACGAGCCCAGCGACCGCGTGAGCGCCGGCACGGTTGCTGGGTCGCCGGCGTTGCCGAGGGCCACCAACGCGTTTCGCTGAAGTCCGATACGTTTGGCCCGCGTGATCGGGCTTTTGCGAAAACGTTCGCGAAACGCCTGGTCGTCCAAGTCCAAGAGGGGCAAGAGCGCCGGCGCGCCGGACTCGCCGCGCTGCCGAAAGGCGGGCTCCAGGCCCAGGGCGGCCTTGCGGTTCACCGGGCACACGTCCTGGCAGATGTCGCAGCCGAACACCCAGTCGCCGACGAGGGGCCGCAACTCCCTGGGTATGGGCCCCCGCAGCTCGATGGTGAGGAAAGAGATGCACCGGGTGTTGTCGATGACGCAGGGGGCAACGATGGCGTCGGTCGGACAGGCTTCGATGCACAGGACGCAGTTCCCGCAGGTCTTGGCTAGCGGCTGGTCGGGTTCCAGGTCGAGGTCGGTGACGACCTGGCCCAGCAGCACCCATGAGCCATGAGAGCGCGTCAGGATGTTGGTGTTCTTGCCGAACCAGCCGACGCCCGCGCGCTCGGCGGTGGCCCGGTCGTTCATCGGCCCGTCGTCCACGAAGATGCGCGACCTTATGGCCCGTCCGAGGTGATCCGACAGCCCCTCGACGAACTGCCTGAGCCGCTTCTTCATCACGTCGTGGTAGTCGTCGCCCCAGGCGTACCGCGCAACCTTGCCTGTCGGGCCCAGGTTGCCGCGATCCGGCTCGCCGGTGAAGTAGCTCATCGCCAGGGAGATGACGGACCTGGCGCCTGGCACCAGCTCCTCGGGGCGGTTAGCGCGGCGCACCCGCTCCTCCGTGTACCAGGGCAGGCCGTCCATCAAACCGTCGCGAATGCGCTGGATCGCCGCCCGCTCGTCCCGCAAGAACGCCTCAGCGGTCGTAATTCCAGCGACCTCGAAACCCAGCTCCTCGGCGTACTTCTTGATGGTCTGTTCGAGTGTGCTCATCTTGCCGCCAGTCCCCTCGGACCACTGAATCCAGACTGCGCGATGTGTCGCACCATCATACACCAGCCCCGGCTGGCCGGGTACTCGATGCCTTTGGCTACGCGGCGTTTCCGCCGCGTAGATCACCCGCCGGATCCGGCGAATTGATCGTGCAGGGCCGGGCTTTCTGAAGGGGCCGGATCGCCGCCATCGAAAAACGCCTGACACCGCATGCCACAGGCGTCGACGGTCCGAGGAGCTTGCGGTCTCGTGGCCCTTCGAGACCGGCGCGGGAATCCTTGACTCGCCGTGTCCGACAAGACTATAATCTCGCACATCCCCTCGCCTAAGGAGAGCCATGGCAGCCCCCCAGGTCAGAGAAATCCGCCGCGCGTATGGGTTTGACGACGTGTCCCTCGCCCCGGGGCATGTCACCATCAACCCCGACCAGACCAATCTCGATTTCCCGCTGGATGGCATGTCGATGTCCATGCCCATCATCGCCTCCGCCATGGACGCGGTCGTTTCACCGGGGTTCGCGGTGACGTTCGACAGGCTCGGCGGTCTCGCGGTAATGAACCTGGAGGGCGTGCAGACAAAATACGAGAACCCCGGCGAGGTGCTGGACCGAATCGCGAGCGCGTCCGAGGAAGATGCGACCACCGTTCTCCAGGAGGCCTACGCGGCCCCTGTCAGGGAGGACTTGATAGGGAAGCGAATTGAGGAGATCAAGTCAAACGGCGCCAAGTGCGCCGTTTCCGTTACCCCGACCAGCACGAAACGGATGGCCCCCCTAGCCGAAGAGGCCGGTGCGGACATCATCGTCGTCCAGTCAACGGTCACCACGGCGAGGCACATCTCCAAAAGCGCCCGCGGCCTAGTGTTCTCCGAGTTCCTCGAGACGGTGAATGTGCCGGTGCTGGTGGGCAACTGCGTGTCCTACGATGTGGCCCTGGAGTTAATAGAGACGGGCATCGACGGGCTGCTCGTGGGCGTCGGTCCGGGCGCGGCCTGCACCACTCGTGAGGTCACCGGAGTGGGCGTGCCCCAGGTCACGGCCACCATGGGCTGCGCCGCAGCCAGGGATGAGTTCCTCCAGCGCACGGGCAAGTACGTCCCGATCATAACCGACGGCGGTATACGGACCGGAGGCGACCTGTGCAAGGCCATCGCGTGCGGTGCCGACGCCGTCATGATCGGCTCGCCGCTGGCCCAGTCCAGCGAGGCCCCCGGCAAGGGCTACAACTGGGGCATGGCCAGCCCGCATCCCGCGCTGCCGAGGGGCGTCCGCGTAAACGTCGGCGTTAAGGCCTCGCTGGAGACGATCCTGTTCGGCCCCACGTCCAGGACCGACGGGACACAGAACCTGGTGGGCGCGCTGGAGGTGTGCATGGGCATGCTCGGCGCCTTCACCATCCGGGACATGCACAAGGCCGAGGTGATCACCGCTCCGTCGATCAAGACCGAGGGCAAGCACTACCAGCTCGGTACGGACTAGCCCGCCGAAAAGTCTCTCCCCTGGGAATGAAATGGGGGGGGGGAGACCCTGCCTGCTAAATGACTACGCCTCGCGCTATCTTGATGGATCTCGACGACACACTAATCGACTACAGCTCCGACATCGTTCCGGCGCGCCGCGCCGTTTGCGCCGAGGCGGCCGTCCGGGCGCATGGACTCGGCGCGAAGGCGTTGTTCGACGCCATTTCTCGAAAGCGCGATTGGTTCTGGTCCGATCCGGAGCGTCATCGTGTTGACCGGGCTGACCTGGCGGCGGCGAGCCGAAGCATCGTACACGATTCCCTCGTCGGCCTGGGTTTCGACCTTCCCGATCTTGCCCGCGACGTGGCCGAGTCCTACCGTGACCTTCGTCGGGACGGCGCAACGATATTACCCGATTCTGAGGCGTGTCTGGGGCGAATCCGACGGAAAGGGATCGGGCTGGCGCTCGTCACGAATGGCGCCGGGGCCGATCAGAGAGCCAAGATCGAGCAGTTCGATTTGGCACGCTACTTCGATCACATCCTGATCGAAGGGGATCTCGGGTTCGGGAAGCCGGACCGCCGGTTCTACGAGACGGCGATGGAGGCCCTCGGGTCCCGGCCCGGCGAGACTTGGTGCGTGAGGGACAATCTGGAGTGGGAGGTCGCGGCGCCGCAGGGCCTGGGCATCTACTCCGTTTGGGTCGACCGCCCAGGTTCGGGCGTCCCGCAGGGGACAGAGGTCGTGCCGGACCGCATCATACGTACGCTCTCGGAGCTGATGTAGCGCGGAGAGGCAGAGGTGCCGGCCAGCCGCATATCCTTCCGTTCACAGCCACTTCTCCAGCCAGTCGTAGGCCTTGCGGCCGCTCCATCGATGCCCGGCGTCGAACTCGTCCACGTCGAAGCGCCCGGGCACTCCCGCCACCGCGTAGCTGTGCCGGACCGCCGTTGCGGCCTTCCTGCTGTCGTCAATCGGAAATCCGCCGTCGCGTATCCCCGACTCCACCAGGAGAGGGCGCGGCGCGATTAGAGAGGCGACGTCCGACATCTCGCCGTATTGAAGCAGGCCCGCCGGGGTCTGCGCCCCGCAGAAGTTGGCCAGCCCCAGCGCGTAGCTCTCGAAGGTGTTCAGGTAGCAGCTCACGACCGCGCAGCGAATCCTCTCGTCCAGCGCCGAGGCGAACAGTGTCATGGTCCCGCCGTAAGACAGCCCCACGCAGCCTACCCGGTCCGGATCGACGTCGGGCCTCGATTGAAGGTACGTGACGGACTGCATTGCGTCCCACACGTTCAGCGTGAGCAGATTGGCGCCCAGCAGCATTCCCTTGATGAACAGAACGTTGCACGAGTCTCTAGGGGGCAGGCTACCGCCCAGCTTCCTCTCACCGAAACCGCGCCAGTCGGGCGCCACCACGACATAGCCTCTCATCACGAGCTGACGCGCGTAGTCGTAATTGAGGTTTGTGATTCCCTCGACGCGGCCTCGCTCCCCGTGATCGATGCCGCACACGTCGTCCTTGCCGTTGCCGTGCCCGTGGCAGGCGAGGATCGCGGGCCGACGCTCTCCATCTCGCACGTCTTTGGGCACAAGCACGTAGGCGACCACCGCCATGTCGAGTTCCGAGTTGAAGATGACCTTTTCCCGCCAGTAAGAACCCTCGTCGACGACCTCGATCGTCTCGGGATCCAGCTCGCACGGTTCGGGGAAAGGTCCGAGACACTCCCGCAGTCTGCTGGAGAAGTCGTGCTTCCAGGCTTCGACCTCTTCGAGGGTGGAGGCGTTAAACGAGTGGGATCTCGGTGTTCGTCGGTACCTGCTTAGAAAATACTCGCCGGGGGACAGGTTGCGGACACGCTCAGCTTGCATCATAAGATACCTCGGTTGTGACTTGGCGACGGCGCCGGGCGCGGCCGCTCGATGCCACATGATTGTACCGCGGGCGATGCCAGATGACACGAGGAGGCGCTCGAAGGCCAACTCCGGATGAGTGGCCGGGACTGCCGCCGCAGCCGTCTGAAAAGATGAGAGTGCCTGCGCGGGTGCCGAGACACACCGCCGGAGGTTACGGCCTGCGATGCTTGCCGATACCCAGGCGGCGCCCCAGGGCCTTCCACCACGGTACTGAATGGTCCCTGTGCGAGCGGCGTCTGCGGTTTCCCCGGAGCTTGGCGAGCTCGCTCTGGGCCACAGCCAGTTGGCCTGACATGCTGGTAATCTGAAGCCGAAGCTCGCTAAACTCCTCGCTGGGCTGGCTGCCAGGCTCCGCGCCGCTATCGCCTGGGTCCGCCATGCGCCGCCCGAAGGTATCGATCTTATCGGCAAGCGCCTGAAGTTCGTCGGAAGTCGACGCCGATGTTCCCTGGTTCTCTGGGCCTGGAAGGTCTCCTTGACGCTGGCGATTGAGGTCGGCGATCTTCGCCTCGAGTTCGCCGACCCGTATCATCGCCTCACCATAAAGCCGTATCAGGTCGTCGTAGCTCAGCTGGGGGCTGTTATCTGCCAATCTATGCCTCTCCAAATGGGGCGCTTCGCTGCACATTATAGTGCGCTTTCCCGAGTAAGCAACGCGTAGCTCCACCTGAGTGATCTGGGTGTAGGAACGGCGTTGATAGGTCGATTCTACCAGACCGCAACCCGCACGACCCTTGGCAGGCCCGCGAAATCAAGGTCATGGGACACCTGTCCGGTGGGAAAGCAAGAGCGGGCGATCCGCGTCACGGCTTCGAGCTGCCCAGGCGCGATCTCCACCGCCATCAGTCCGCCCTGGCGAACGAAGCCGGACGCCTGTCGGAACAGTCTTCTCATCACGTCCAGTCCATCGGGCCCGCCGTCGAGGGCGAGAACCGGCTCCCGCCTGACCTCCGGAGCGAGACCTGCGAGCTCGGCGGTCCTGATGTAGGGAGGGTTGGACACCAGGACGTCAACGGGCGCAGGCAGCGCCTGCAGCAGGTCGCCGTGGCGAAGGTGAACCCTGCCGGCCGCACCATGTCTGGTGCGGTTGACGTCGGCCACCGCGAGCGCCTCTGGGGACGCGTCGGTCGCGTAGACGGTGGCCAGGGGCAGGCCTTTCGCGATGGCCACCGCGATGGCGCCGCTGCCTGTTCCGATATCCGCGACGGTCAGGCCATTCCCGTGACCGAGTCCACCAGCGGAGCCCGTCCGCCTGGCGCAGAACTCGAGCACCTTGTCCACGAGCCACTCGGTCTCCTGCCTTGGCACGAGTACGCTGGGATTGACCATGAAATCGAGCCCGTAGAACTCCCTGTTCTCCAGGATATAGGACAGTGGCTCGCCCGCGCCGCGCCGCCGCACCAGCGAATCGGCCAGCTTCTGCAGTTCGGGCGCCGCCTCGTCGCCAAGGACGGCAAAAAAGACGGCCCGGTCCACGCCAAGGGCATGCCGTAAGAGGACCTCCGCCTCGAGGCCGGAGTCGGTCACACGCGCGCTCGCCAATCGGTCTCTAGCCCTCAGCCACGACTCCCCGATCGTCATAGGCCCGCCTCCCCAAGATTGAGGGTCTGCTCCCGTGCAACCAGAGCGTCGATGAATTCGTCGATATCTCCGTCGAGCACCATCTCCAGGCTGTGGCTTGTCACCCCCACCCTGTGGTCGGTTACGCGATTCTGCGGGAAGTTGTAGGTCCGCACCCGCTCAGACCTGTCTCCGGAGCCAACCTGGGAGCGCCGGGAATCGGTCCGCTCCTGCTTCTGGCGCTGGACCTCTAGGGCGAGGACACGGGCCCTTAGCACCGCCATCGCCTTGTTCTTGTTCTTCAACTGCGAGCGCTCGTCCTGGCAGATGGCGACGACCCCGGTGGGAATGTGGGTGATTCGGATCGCCGTGGCTACCTTCTGGACGTTCTGGCCGCCGTGGCCGCTGGCGTGGAAGACATCGATCTGGAGGTCTTCCGCGGCTATTTGCACGTCGACCTCCTCGGCCTCGGGCAGGACGGCCACCGTCGCCGCCGAAGTGTGGATGCGTCCGCTCGACTCGGTGACGGGAATGCGCTGGACACGGTGGACGCCGCTCTCGTGCTTGAGGCGGCTGTACGCTCCGTCGCCCTTTATCTGGAAGACGATCTCCTTGATGCTGCCCAGTCCCGACCCGTTGCTGTTGACGACCTCAGTCTGCCAGCCTTGGCGTTGGGCGTGCCGCACGTACATCCGGTAGAGGTCCGCCGCGAACAGCCCAGCCTCCTCTCCTCCGGTCCCGGCGCGGACCTCGACGACCACGTTCTTGTCGTCATTCGGGTCCTTCGGCAGCAGCGCCACCCGCAGCTCGTCCTCTACGCTCTCCTTCTCAATCTCAAGCTCGGCTAGCTCCTCGCGGGCGAGCGCCGCCATGTCGCGGTCCGACTCGTCCCGGATCATGCTCCGGGCGTCCCCGATGTCCTTTGTCACATGTCGATGCCGCGAGGCAAGGCCCGCCAGCTTCTTCAGCGACGCGTGCTCTCGCGCCAGTTCCTGAACGCGCGAGTAGTCGGCGGAGACCTCTGGGTCCGCCATCTGCCATTCGAGCTCCCTGGACCGCTCTTCTATGGACGCCAGCTTGTCTTGCATCTCTCTGAGAACCTTGGACGACGGCCGCCGGCCATTTGCGCCGCGGCCGCTATTTCTGCCTTGCAGTCTCTAACTTGACTGTGGAGGTTGCAAGAAGTCTAGTATATCAATTCGCCTGCCGGAGCGCCTAGTCCTAGCGCTAGGCGCCGCCGTGGAGGACCCCGTCCGGACCAATGGGCGCCTGTGGCGCCGCGAGCATCGACATCAGGTCATCGCGGCCCACCTCCCGCTGCTCACTCAGGGCCAGATCGCGCAGCACGTAGCTCCCGCTCTCCAGCTCTCGGTCCCCGATGATTACGGCGTGGGTGGCGCGGATGGAGGATGCGTACCGAAGCTGGCTTTTCAGGCTTCTCCCGGCGGGCGCCAGAACGGCGGTTACGCCACCTCGACGCAGCTCCGAGCACAGCTTCATGCCCGCGGACCTGGGCTCGTCGCCCAGGCAGGCGACCATGACCTTGGTCCGGGCATCCATCGCGATCGGCGTCTCGTTTCGTCGAATGGCCGCCAGGACGCGCTCCATCCCCATGGCGAACCCAATGCCAGGCGTGGGACGCCCGCCGAGGAGCTCGATCAGCCCGTCGTAGCGACCGCCCGCAACCAGTGTGCTCTGCTGCCCTTCGCCGGGCGGCACGATCTCGAACACCGTCCGCGAGTAGTAGTCCAGCCCCCTGACCATCCGCTTGTCGATCTTGTACGACAGGCCCAGGGTATCGAGATCGTTCAGCAGGGCGTCCCAGTGGTCCGCACACGAATCGCACAGATAGTCGACGCTGCCGGGTGCGGCGGCGATCAATGGCTGGCAGGCGCCGTTTTTGCAGTCGAGGAGCCGTAATGGGTTCGTCTCTAGGCGGCGCCTGCAATCGTTGTGCACCAACTCATCCCCGCGCGAGCGGTAATAGGACCGCAGCGCGTCGACATAGCCCAGGCGGCAGGCGGCGTCGCCGATGGAGTTCAACAGGATGGTGGCATCCACGACCCCCGCCGACTCCAATATGAGCCACGCCAGCTCGATGACCTCGGCGTCCACCGACGCGTCAGCGTCGCCTATCACCTCGATGCCGAACTGGTGGAACTGCCGGTAACGCCCCGCCTGAGGCCGGTCGTAGCGAAAGAAGCCTCCCTGATAGTACCACCGGACGGGCTGAGGCAGGTTGTGCATGCCGTGCTGGAGGTACGCGCGGCACACGGGCGCCGTGCCCTCGGGGCGCAGGGTGACCAAGTCTCCTCCTCTGTCCTCGAAGGTGTAGGTCTCTTTCTCGACGATGTCCGTGACCTCACCGACGCTCCGTACGAAGAGATTGGCGTTCTCGAAGGCGGGGGTATCGATCCGTTCATACCCGAACCTGGTCGCGATATCTTCGGACCTGGCCTCGAAATAACGCCAGTAGCGCTGCTCCTCGGGCAGCACGTCGGAGGTGCCTCTCGGTGCTTGAAACGAATTTGGGCTCATGTTTTCTGTATGTCCGTGCTCATTTGGTGCGCCGCCCTATGTTGACGGGAGGTGTTGCCGCATCCGATTAAGGGAGAGTATCTGCGAACCTATGCATGGTCCGGCAGCGAGTTCAGGCCGTCCGGCCCTGAGGCCGAAGCGAAGGCTCACATGCCTGCGGGCGCAGGGTCCGCCATGAACCGCTTTGAGAGAGTACCATAGTCGAGGCCTCCGTACACGCATGCCGGACACCCATTCGGCGATACGCCATATGGGCGCCAACGGGTCTCAGTCGCTCCGAACCGGAGGGCGAATTGCGGCTGTGCACCTACTTGGCTATACTTGAACGGATGCTAGCGGCGGCTTGGGCCGTCACAGGAGACGATGTGACTCTCGTAGACAACCTACTGGTAAGAGCCTCCGAGTACCTGCCGGAAGACAGGATCAGCGCGATAGAGGACGCGTACCGCTACGCCGAGGCCGCCCACCACGGCCAGGTGCGGAAGTCGGGCGAGCCTTTCATCGAGCACCCGCTGAATACCGCGCTGTATCTGGCCGAGCTCAAGCTGGATTCCACCGCGCTCTCCGCCGCCCTTCTCCACGACGTCATGGAAGACTGCGGTGTGAAATACGAAGAGCTCGACGAGCTCTTCGGGTCCGAGGTCGCGAGTCTTGTGGACGGAGTCACGAAGCTTACCAGGACCGAGCTCCTGGTGGAGTCGCGTTCGGCGGGTCCCGTGGGCGGCACGGCAGAGGATGCCAGACAGGCCGGCAGCATCCGCAAGATGCTCATGGCGATGGCCGAGGACATCAGGGTCGTTCTAATCAAGCTGGCGGACCGGCTTCACAACATGCGAACGCTGAACGCGCTACCGCCCAAGAAGCGTCTCGCCATCGCCCGGGAGACCCTCGACATCTACGCACCTCTGGCCCACCGCCTGGGCATCTGGGAGATGAAGTGGCGGCTCGAGGACCTGTCGTTTCAATACATCGATCTCGATGCGTACAATGAGATATCCAAGCTGCTTAGCGCGAGAAGGGTCGAGCGGGAGAAGTATGTCCGCCGCGTCATCGGCGTCCTGCAGGCCGAGCTCGACGGCAGCGGCATCGTGGCCGAGGTCACGGGCCGACCGAAGCACATCTACAGTATCCACAAGAAGATTCAGACCTACCGTGCCCAGAACAAGCAGGTCGGTGAGATATACGACCTCTTCGCTCTCCGAGTGCTTGTGGGCGAGGCCAAGGACTGCTATGCGGCCCTGGGCCCGGTCCACTCTAAGTGGCGGCCGCTGCCCGGTCAGTTCGACGATTACATCGCCAACCCCAAGGACAACCTCTACCAGTCGCTCCACACGTCGGTGTTGTGCGAGGACGCCACCCCGGTCGAGATTCAGATCAGGACCCACGAGATGCACCGCCTGTCGGAGTACGGGGTAGCCGCGCACTGGCTGTACAAGGAGGGTCGGAGCACCGACGTGCGCTTCGAGGAAAAGATGACCTGGCTGCGGCAGATCCTCGAATGGCAGCGAGAGGTCAGCGGCGCCGAGGAGTATGTCGATTCTTTCAAGACCGATATCTTCCAAAACCAGGTCTTCGTGTACACGCCCAAAGGGGAGCTGAAAGAGCTGCCCGCCGGCGCGACCCCTCTGGACTTCGCCTATCGGGTCCATACCGACGTCGGCCACCGTTGCATCGGCACCAAGGTCAATGGCAAGCTGGTCCCTCTGCACTATCAGCTCCAAAATGGAGACACAGTGCAGATCATGACCAGCAAGACCGTCCGGGGACCGAGCCTGGACTGGCTTAACCCCAATCTGGGACACGTAAAGACCGCCTCGGCCCGCGCAAAGATCCGGCAGTGGTTCAATCGGCAGGCGCGCAAGGCGAACATCCAGGCGGGACGCGACGTTTTCATAAAGCAGTTCCGCAGGCTGAATACCGACCTCGACGACGTGGAGGTCGCCCAGTCGGTGAA
>CAZJDV010000020.1:0-32438 GCA_964544865.1 uncultured Dehalococcoidia bacterium
CCTCGCTACAGGCCTCGATCCTGAACTCAGGGCGGAGATGTCCGCCTGGAACGAGATGACGCCCTCCAGCCGCCGTCTGTTAAGGGCGCTGAGCTCGTAGCCACCGATCTTCTCCAGATGGGCCCGAAGGAGCCCGCCGATTAGCCCGCTCATCCCGGTTATCAATACCTTTTTCATGAACAGCCCTTTTGTCCTGCCGTCCAATCCTGGCCTTTATGCCGCGTGTGCTGCGTTTCCGGGCCTGCCGGTCCTTCCTGCCACAGGACGGTTGTTGGAGATGATTACTGAATCGCTTTCGAGGTAACCGGCCTGGATGTACTTAACTAGCTGCTCGAATTATTGTCAAGGCGTCCAGCGCCGGGACCTGTGTTTACCACCGGGAAGCACATAAACGCGCAGTCAGGAGACAATGGCCGAACGGCTATGATGCCGGAGCAGGGGCTGCTGTCGCCACTGGGTTGAATGTGGTACCTGTTTTCCTTGAATCGCCGCGCGCGCTCGCGCTATACTAACATCTGGAAGAAAATTCCGAGGAGGTCCCCGCTAGCATGACCTATATTATCGCCGAGCCGTGTGTCGACCTGAAGGATGCGGCTTGCGTGGATGTGTGTCCCGTCGACTGCATATATGTTCCCGAAGAGGACACAGAAACGGTCGACTCGGTTCCCCGGCTCGCGCCCGTCGACGGATTCAAGGGTCCTGAAATGCTCTACATCCATCCTGACGAGTGTATTGACTGCGCCGCGTGCGAGCCGGTCTGCCCGGTGACGGCGATTTTCGCCGAAGACGACACGCCAGAGGAGTGGGACAGTTACATCGATTTGAACTACGATTACTTCGGGGTGGCCCGCTAGCCTGCTGCTCCGGTGACTCTAGCGCGTTCCTCGAGCGGACACGGAAACGCCGCCGTTTGAGTTTCCACCTTAGTGGGAGCGGACGCCGCCGCTTCGGGCCGCTCTCTTTTATTTATTTCAACAGCCGGAGGGCGGGGTTATGGCAGCGATTGAATCGACCCCGGAGATGGTGGCCAAGGTCTACGCCGCCATGGGAGACAATCTGGGGATCGTCAGGCGCAGGCTGAGCCGGCCTATGACCCTGGCGGAAAAGGTGCTTCTGGGCCATCTGGACGATGCCGCGGGGCAGCAGCTTGAGCCGGGCAAGAGCCAGCTCCTGCTTCGCCCCGACCGCGTGGCTCTCCAGGACGTGCTCGGCCAGACGGTGATGCTCAACTTCATGCAGACGCGCCGGAGCGAGACGGCGGTGCCGACCACCGTCCACTGCGACCATCTCATCCAGGCCCGGGTCGAGGGCGCTCTGGACCTGGTGGTGTCCTTGGAGGAGAACGACGAGGTGTACAGTTTCCTGCGGTCGGCCGCGGGCAAGTTCGGCGCAGGATTCTGGGGACCCGGCGCCGGCATCATACACCAGGTGGTTCTGGAGCAGTACGCCTTCCCCGGCGCCATGATAATAGGCACCGACTCCCACACGCCGAATGCGGGGGGGCTGGGCGCCTGCGCCGTCGGCGTCGGAGGGGCCGACGCGGTCGAGGTCATGGCCGGGCTCGCATGGGAGCTTCTTTACCCGAAGCTCGTCGGCGTGCGGCTCACCGGCAAGATGACTGGTTGGACCGCGCCGAAGGACGTGATACTTTACCTGGCCGGCGAGCTGACCGTGGAGGGCGGGACAAACTCGATCATCGAATATTTCGGCCCGGGCGCGGCGTCGATAAGCTGCACGGGGAAGGCGACAATAGCCAACATGGGCGCCGAGCTGGGGGCCACCACCTCTATCTTCGCCTACGACGACCGGATGGAGCGCTACCTTCGGGCCACCGAACGCGGTGATCTGGCCGAACTGGCGAACCGCCACCGCGATATCCTCGGACCCGACGACGACGTGGAGGCGGACCCCCGCCGCTATTTCGACAGGGTGGTAGAGATCGATCTATCCAGGCTTGAGCCTCACGTGGTCGGGCCTCACTCCCCGGACCGCGCGAGGCCGATATCGCGGCTCGCCGCGGAAGTGGCCGACGCCGCCAACGAATTCGTCGACGAGATAGACACCGCCCTGATCGGGAGCTGCACTAACTCGTCGTACGAGGACATGAGCAGGGCCGCCGACGTGGCCGAGCAGGCCCGGCGGCACGGGATCACCGCGGCGACGCCTCTGATGGTCACTCCCGGATCGGAGCAGATACGGGCCACCGTCGAACGGGACGGCCAGCTCGATTCCTTGAGGACTATCGACGGCGTCGTACTGGCCAACGCCTGCGGGCCGTGCATAGGCCAGTGGGAGCGGGAGAAGCTGCTCGACGGCGTGCCAAATACTATCGTGACCTCCTACAATCGGAACTTTCCCATGCGCAACGACGGGCGGTCGGAAACGATGAACTTCATCGGCAGCCCGGAGATCGTCGTCGCCCTGTCCGTTGCGGGGCGTCTCTCGTTCAACCCTCTGACCGACGAGCTGACGGGGGCAGACGGCCAGCGCTTCATGCTGGAGGCGCCCGCGGATGCCCCGGACGTACCCCCTGACGGCTTCATTTCGGGGAGGGCGGCATATGTGGCGCCACCCGCCGACCGCGGTAAGATAGAGATCGTGATCGACCCAGGCAGTGAGAGATTGGAGGCGCTGGAGCCCTGGCCCGCCTGGGATGGCGAGGACTATGAGCGCGTCCCTGTGTTGCTGAAGGCGAAAGGCAAATGCACCACCGACCACATATCGCCCGCCGGACCGTGGCTGCGGCTTCGCGGCCACCTGAGCAAGTTCAGCGAGAACATGTTCATGGGCGCGGTCAACGCCTACACCGGCGAGACGGGCAAGGGGCTCAACGTGCTTACAGTCGAGCAGGGTAGGGCGTTCTCCCGAATTGCGAGCAGCTACAAGGCCTACGGCTTCAATTGGGTGGTCGTCGGGGACTATAACTACGGCGAGGGCAGCAGCCGCGAGCACGCCGCGCTGTCCCCCAGGCTGCTCGGCGGCGCGGCGGTGATCGCGCGGAGTTTCGCCCGGATCCACGAGTCGAACCTCAAGAAGCAGGGCCTGCTGCCGCTGACCTTTCAGGACCCTGCCGATTACGACCGCATCCGGGAGGATGACCGCATCAGCCTGACGGGGTTACACGAGTTGGCACCCGGGAGGCCCGTTGAGTGCACAATACATCACACCAGCGGCGCGACCGAGTCCATCGAGCTGGACCAATCTCTTGGTCTCGCCCAGATTGAGTGGTTCAAGGCGGGGTCCGCTCTAAACGTCCTGGACCGCGAGACGGCACCGTAAGGGCGGCGTCCCCGGCGCCTACCCGGCCTCGCTGCGAGACCTCGATTATCACGCCGTCGGGCCCGCTGTATTTGAGCCCGACGTTACGGTCGCCGTGCCCGCCGCCGTTTGCGACCGCAGCCGCACTTTCGGCTAATGGGTGCGAGTTCGCTTTTTTCAGCTTCACATCGGCGTTGGAAGCGTCCGCGACCTGGAAGCCTATGTGGCGGATGCCCGTGTATTCGCTCCTTAAGCTATCGCCTGGCCCGGCATCGTTCTTGAACCTGAGCACCGCAATGCTGATGTTGCCGTCGCTCAGGTAGTAGCCCTCGGCGTCATCGCTGTCGGCCCTGCCGACGACTTGCAGATCAAGAACCTCTCTGTAGAATCTCACCGTAGCCTCCGGTTCCTGCGTTGCGATGGCGATGTGTTTGAGCTTCGCCATGATCCTCTTCAGGCCCTCGGCGAACATACGGGTGCCCGCCCTCATGTGGCGCCGAGTCGTGCTTTCGGTCCACTATACTGGCAAACATTGAACGTTTTCAATCAATAAGACAGGACAAGTCTATAATATGTCCGAATAGGCCCGCGAGATCCTTCCCGCGGTGGACAGAATAGTAGGGCAACCACCCGAGGTAGTGCATCCGAACCTCGCTATCGATCATCACAGATGCTAGAGTGGCCGGGTACGGACGTGCCGCGGCTACTATTCGCCGTGGGACAGGGGTGAGCTGTTGGCCATACAGACCAAGCGCGACGCCGACTACGTTTTCTACAAGTTGACCCGGGGTATCTGTCCCGTATGCCGGGACACCATCGACGCACAGATCCTGATCCAAGAGGACCGGGTCGTCATGCGCAAGAAGTGTCCGGAGCACGGTTGGTTCGAGGCCCTACTCAGCTCGGATTCCGAGATGTATCTGAGCTCGCTGAAGTACAACAAGCCCGGCACGATGCCCCTGGGCTTCAGCACCGAGGCCGTGGACGGCTGTCCTAAAGGATTGCGGACTGTGTCCGGAGCACAAGCAGCACACGTGCTTGGGAATCATCGAGGTCAACAGCCACTACAACCTCGATTGTCCCATCTGCTTCGCCAACGCGGGGCCGGAGTTCAGCCTCTCGATGCAGCAGGTCGAGCGTATGCTGGACCGGTTCGTCGAGCTCGAGGGCGACCCCGAGGTGGTCCAGTTCAGTGGGGGTGACCCCACTATCCACCCCGAGATCCTCCCGATGCTGAGCATGGCGTTCGACAAGGGTATCAAGGTCGGAATGCTCAACACCAACGGGATACGCATTGCGAGGGACGACCGCTTCCTGGCGGGCCTGGCGGACATCAAACCCACCATCCACCTTCAGTTCGACGGTTTCTCGACCCAGACGCGCCAGGCATTGCGTGGCAAAGACCTGCTGCGGGACAAGCTCAAAGCACTGGACCGGCTGGCGCAGGCGAAGCTGGATGTAGTACTTGTGCCCGCCATCGAGAAGGGGGGGCAACCACGACGAGATCGGCAAGATAGTAAAGTTCGGGATCGCTTTCCAGCCCGTCACCCACTCCGGCCGCTATATCGACTTCGATCCGATGGACCGCGAGACGCTGGCCGACGTTATCCACGGCATCGCCGAGCAGACGGACGGCATATTCGTGGAGAGTGACTTCACACCGGTGCCCTGCTCTACCTCACCTGCCGCGCGGCGACATACGCCTACGTCGAGAACGGCGACGTGACCCCGCTGCCCAGGGTGCTGGACGTCGACAAGTACCTGGACTACATCACGAACAGCACGATGCCGCAGATCAAGCTCGAGATACTGGAGGCACTGGAAGGGTTGCGGTCCGCATCGTCGGTGCCGGGCACGGCGGACTCCGCGCGTCGGTTCGACTGCGCCGCCTGTGATCTGTCGTTTTCAAGCGAGACGACATATCTGAAGACGCATGTGTTCATGATCGTCATCCAGTCCTTTGGCGACCCCTACACGATGGACCTCAAGGCCCTGATGAAGTGCTGCATCGGGGAGTTGATACCCGATGGGCGCATTATTCCGTTTTGCGCTTATAACAGCGTCGGCTACCGCGAGAAGGTCCGCCTGACCCTGATCGCGGGGGAGATGAAATAGGCGAGAGTTCACCGCCGAGAGCTCGGAGGACGCAGAGAGAGCAGACAATTCTTTCTCTTCTCCGAGCGCTCAGCGTGTTCCACGGTGAGTCTCTGGGGGTGGCCTTTGCGGCCTGTGCTGGTCGAGCTTGGTCCGTTTCAGATCCACGCCTACACGGTGTGCATGCTTACCGCCGTGCTGGTTGGCGGCTGGCTGACCTACCGCGAGGCCCAGCGGCGGTTAGCGCTTTCTACCTTGTCTGGAATCTAGCTGCTGGCCTGGCGCCCGTCGCTGTCCTCGGCGCAGTCGGCTTCGCCTTTGCGCGCAAAGGTCAAGTGGCGTCCGGCCTTCTGGCGGGATATGGCATGGGAATTCTTGCCCTGGCTCTCACATGTTCCGCCAACATCAACAACAATATGGTCACTGAATGAGCGGGGTGCACCATCGAGAAAACGTAAGTCAGGCCTTAACCGTCGCCTTGTACTGCGACCTGATGCATCGGGTGCAGATCTTGATCCGCCGCGGGGACCCGTCCACGTATATGGTGGCTCTCTGGACGTTGGCGGCCCAGTGGTGCTTGGTGCGACGCTTGGAGTGGCTTACGTTGTTGCCGTGCTGCCCCGACTTGAGGCATATTTCGCATCTGGCCATGGTCTCACTTTGACTGTGCGGGGCTGTTTCAGTAGAATCGGAGCATTGATCGCCCGGCGGCCTGAATGCCGCCCGACGCCGCATTTCGTGTGTGATTTGCTTAACAAAGATACCACAGTAGTATTAGGACGGCAAACGTGAGCCCCACGAATGGCGGGCCTGTCCAGGACAATATACGCTATGACGGCGACGGCCTGCGGGCCATGTTCGGCACGGCGCTGGCGTTGCTGGAGCGCAACGTGGACGCCATCAACGCCCTCAACGTATTTCCGGTGCCAGACGGCGACACCGGCACGAACATGTTCCTAACGCTGCGCGACGTCATCGACGAGACGGAGGCTCTAAGAGGGGCGCCGTCGGCCGACATGGCGAGCGCCATGGCCAGCGCGGCACTGATGGGTGCCAAGGGCAACAGCGGGGTCATCCTATCACAGTTTTTCAAGGGTCTCGCGGTGGGACTGGAGGGAACCTCGGATTTTGGTTGCGAGGAGCTTGTCCGCTCCCTTCAGGAGGCTCGTACGTACTCTTACAAGGCTATTGGAGAGCCTGTAGAGGGGACGATTCTCACGGTCATGACGAGTGTCGCCGAGGCCGCTCTCCAGGTGGAGGGGCGGCACGTCACGGTCGAGGAGCTGCTCCGCGCCGTCTGCGAGGGCGCGAGGGAGTCCGTCGCCCTGACCCCGACGTTGCTGCCCGTGCTGCGGGAGGCGGGCGTTGTAGACGCTGGCGGACAGGGGCTGGCGGTCATACTCGAGGGCCTCCGCCGATACTGCGCCGGAGAGCAGTCCGTGGCCGGGGAGAAGATAGCGCCTCCAAGCCCCGTGGGTGTGGAAGGCGCGACGGGGACCGTGTCCCACGAGTTCCTCGCCGCCACCGACGAAGAGTCCTACGGCTACTGTACACAATTCCTCGTGCGGGGACAGGGGATGGACGTGGACGCGATACGCGAGACCATGCGGACCATGGGGCGCTCTACCGTGGTCGTGGGCGACGAAAGCATGGTCCAGGTCCATGTACATGCCGAGGACCCAGGGCCGGTGATCAGCGTAGGGATCGCTGTGGGCGGGCTCAGCCAGGTGAAGATCGAGAACATGGACAGCCAGCACGGGCAGTTCTCGACGGAGAGGCGGCAGGACCTGGCCGCCGAGCCGCTGGCGTCAGCCGTCGTGACTGTGGCGCAGGGCAAAGGACTGTGGAAAGTGATGGAGAACCTGGGCGCCAGCATTATTCTCGCCGGCGGCGACACGATGAATCCCATCGTGGGTGACATTCTGAAGGCGGTCGACGCCGCGCCTTCCGATAACGTGATAGTCCTGCCCAATAATGGCAATATCGTCGCCGCGGCCCGGCAGGTCGTGGACATGTCCGCCAAGAACGTGGCTCTGGTCGCTAGCCGGACCATTCCCCAGGGAATCGCCGCGCTGCTGTCCTTCAACTCGGAGTCGGAGCTGCCCTCGAACGTTGATGATATGGAGGAGGCCCTGTCCTCGGTGCGGTCGGGGGAGATCACCCTCGCCATGCGCGACGTAACCCTCGACGGGGTGAGCGTGGAGAGGGGAAAGCTCCTCGGCTTGCTCGAGCGCAAGATCGTGGCTGCGGGCGACGACCTTCCGGAGGTCCTCATGGCGATTATGGAGAAGGCCGACCTCGCCAATGGTGACCTCGTCACCCTGTATTGGGGTGACCTGCTGACGGCGGACGAGGCCCAGGACATAGAGAGCAAAGCCTCCGATGCGTTCAAAGACGTGGAGCTAGAGCTCGTGGAGGGCGGACAACCCGACTACCACTTCATTCTTTCTATCGAATAGCCGACCAGCGTTGCCTCCGAACACCCAATTCCTATCAACTATTCTCCAAGGAGTCTGACATGACAATAAAGATAGTTATAGACAGCGCTGCGGACCTGCCGGCCGACGTGGCCGAGAGCCTGGGCATCACCGTGGTGCCGTTGAACGTCAACTTTGGCGCCGAATCGTTCAAGGACGGCGTGGATATCTCGACGGATGACTTCTTCGAACGCCTTGCCTGCGGCCCCGGGCTGCCGACGACCTCGCAGCCGCCCCCGGGGGATTTCGCCGAGGTGTACGACAAGTTGGGAGAGGACGCCGACGGCATCGTCTCGATGCACATCTCTGCCAAGGAGAGCGGTACCTACAACTCCGCCATGCAGGCCAAGGACCAAACCACGGCCAAGTGTCCGATAGAGGTCGTGGACTGCGAGCAGTTCTCGATGGGGGTGGGGTTGATTGCGATCAAGGCAGCCGGCGTGGCTCGTGAGGGGGGTGGCATCGACGAGGTCGTCGCCACGGCCAAGGCGGCCATCGGCCGAGCCGAGGTCTTCTGCGCCTTCGATACGCTGGAATACCTCATGAAGGGCGGGCGCGTGGGCAAGGCCCAGGGCATGGTCGGCTCGCTACTGAAGATCAAACCGATGATAATCATCCGGGGCGGGCGGGTGGACCAGCTTGCGAAGGTTAGGACATTTGCCAAGAGCGTCGCGAAGCTGCAGGAGGTCGCCAAAGAGTTCGCGCCTCTGGAGTCGTTCGCCGTGCTCCACAGCACGACGCCCGAGGCCGCCCGCGAGCTGGCCGAAAGCCTGCGCGACCTGCTTCCCGAGGGAACCGAGCCGCAGGTCGCCAGGTTCGGCTCCGTAATCGGAACGTACACGGGTCCCGGCGCCCTGGGTATGGGACTGCTACGGGCGGAGGGCGGCTAGGTTTTGACTTCTCTTCCACAGGAGAGGACTCAGGGACCGCCGACTGGGTGAGCGTGACATCGACGCAGCCTACACTCGACCTGCTCCGCAAGATTCTGGAGCAAGAGAAGGCGGACGGCTATCCGGACCGCGCGGTCATCGGCGGCCTCGACCGTTTCCTTCAGCGCTGGGCCGATGAGCTGAAGTCCGCACTTGGCGAGTTCAGCTCGTACTCGGTGCTGACGCCCATCCAGCGGGAGCCCTGGGCGGAGACCGCGCTGGCGCGGCTCCGCGCCGCGGACGGCGGCGGTCCGGGCGGCCACGCCAATGCTGCTGCGACCACAGTCCGAAAGCCGACGCCCGCGAGACGAAAGAAGGCTTCAAGACCCGTCGAGCCAGTCAAGCTGGGAGATGGCGTGGACCGGCTCAAGTGGGTAACCAAGCAGAACGTCGCGAGGCTCAAGCGTCTGGGGGTGGAGAGGGTAGGTGACCTGCTCTACCACTTCCCGGGCCGGCACATCGACTACGCGAACGTCCGCAAAGTAGCCGATCTGGAACTTGGCCAGGACCAGACGGTGGTCGTCACCGTCTGGGAGGCATCCGAGACCCGCCAGGGGCCAAAGCGGAGGTCCACCCAGGCGGTCCTGGGCGATGACACCGGCAACGTTCGGGCCATCTGGTTCAACCAGCCGTATCTGGCCCAGACCTTCAAGCCCGGCATAGAGCTGGCGATCAGCGGCAAGGTGAACGTCTTTCGCGGCAACTTCGTTTTCGAGTCCCCTGAGTACGAACTCCTCAAAGGGCAAGAGGAGCTGGTCCACACGGGGCGGCTGGTGCCCGTCTACCCGCTGGTCGAGGGTATCTACCAGCGCACCGTTCGCCGACTGGTCAAGCAGGCCTTGGACGTCGGAATCGCCCAGGTCGTCGAGTTCCTACCGCAAGAGTTGAGGCATCGGACGGGCTTGATGGGCCTGCGAAACGCTCTGGCCCAGGCCCACTATCCCGATTCCCAGGCGGATTGGAACATCGCGCGCCGCCGGCTCGCGTTCGACGAGCTGCTACTGCTTCAGCTCGCTGTGCTGATGCGCAAGCGCGAGTGGCAGCAGGAGGACGCGGGCATACCCCTGGAGGTCCGCACCGCCGCCCTGGACGGATTCACCGCCGCGCTCCCCTTCGCACTGACCGGCGCCCAGGCCAGAGTGCTGGGCGAGGTGCTAGACGACCTTGAGCAGAGCAGGCCCATGAGCCGGCTGATCCAGGGCGACGTGGGCAGCGGCAAGACCGTCGTCGCGGTGGCGGCTTTGCTCAGCGCCGTGTTCAGCGGCCACCAGGGCGCCCTCATGGCGCCCACCGAGATCCTGGCCGAGCAGCACTTCATGACCATAGCCAAAATGCTCCCGGGCGCTCGTATACAGGCGCAGAGCGACGAGCTCGTGACGGTCGAGATCGAGTCGCATCCCGGACTGGTGACAATCGGCCTGCTGGTTGGAAGCCTTTCCAGGAAGAGCAAGCGAGAGATGCACGCACGGATAGCCGACGGCCGGGTGGACATCGTGATCGGGACCCAGGCCATTATCCAGGACGACGTCGAGATACCTTCTCTGGCCCTGGCGGTGGTCGACGAGCAGCACCGGTTCGGCGTAATGCAGCGCGCTTCGATCAGAGAGAAAGGCCGGCGTCCGCATCTGCTGGCCATGTCGGCGACGCCCATTCCGCGCTCGCTGGCCCTGACTCTCTACGGCGAGCTGGACGTGTCGGTGATCGACGAGATGCCGCCCGGCAGGCAGCGCATACGCACGAGGTGGGTGGCGCCGGACAGGAGGGCGGCGGCGTACAACTTCATCAGAAAGCAGGTGGAGGAAAAGCGGCAGGCGTTCATCATCTGCCCTCTGATTGAGGAGTCGGAGGCCATCCGGAGCCGGGCGGCCGTAAAGGAGTACGAGCGTCTCTCGGCGGATGTGTTCCCGGACCTTCGGCTCGGACTGCTCCACGGCAGGCAGGCGCTCCGTGAGAAGGAGCTGGTGATGGAGCAGTTCCTCGGCGGCGAGCTGGACATCATCGTTTCCACGGCGGTGCTGGAGGTCGGGATAGACGTGCCCAACGCCACCGTCATGCTGGTGGACGGGGCAGACCGTTTCGGCCTGGCCCAGCTTCACCAGTTCCGGGGAAGAGTGGGGCGTGGCCGTCACCAGAGCTACTGCCTGCTGCTATCGGACTCGCCGGGAGAGGATGCCCGCGAGCGACTCAAGCTGGTTGAGCGATTACACAGCGGTTTTGAGCTTGCGGAGGAGGACCTGCGCCTCCGTGGCCCCGGCGACTACATGGGCACGCGTCAGAGCGGTCTTCCCGATCTGAAGGTCGCCCGAATCACCGACTACGACATCCTGGCCATGGCGCGCCAGGAGGCCGCCGGACTGCTCGATGCGGACCCGGAACTGGCCGGGGAGGAGAACGCCCTCCTGGCTGAGCGCCTGAGCCATGCCGCTAAGTCCTTGTCCGGTGAGTTGAGTTGATCGGCTTCAGAGTGGAGACGACGGGTCCCCCCGTCGGTGAATCGTGGACCACGTAGGTGTTGGAGACGATGTCGTGATAGCCGCGTTTGTCTTCCCTGCCCGCGATCATGATGGCGATGACGACGTAGCCGACAGGGATCGGCAATAGGCTCGCGACGCCGATAAGCGTCCGGACCGTGGCGGTGCGGTATCCGAATGACCCATAGTCGGGGTACGACACAATCCTGATCTTGGTTAGCTTCTTGCCGGGCGTCCGGCCATCCCAGTTGACCCACAATAAGACTGTCGCGCCCCCAAGCAACACGAACTGAACGAGGTCGCCGGTCGAGAAGATGCCGCCCTCTGGGGTCCAGCCGGAACCCATAAATCAGGGAGACCGCAAGGTAGACCGGGACACCCATGATGATGATGACCAGCACCGATGCGGCGAGCCGGACGAGGAACCCGGCGTGACGCGGTTGCTGCGCCTTCAATGATTGCTCGCGTTGAATATCGGTCGCCACTCTCTACCCGTATCTTGACTAGCCACCGCCGTGGCGGCTTTTGGCTGCATCCTATCACAGTCCCCACAGGGCGATCGCCGCCAGCGCGAGGCCCAACGTTGTGGAGAGGAAATCCCACCCAACTGCTTGTCGCATCTATCTGCATGTCGGTTGTGCTTCGTTGTTGGGGAACCCTGGCGCAGGCTATGAAACGACCCTCCACATCCATATCCAGTTCGTTGACACGAGGGGAACGCGAATCTATCATTGAATCGAGTGATTTCACTCACGCGATGTCGCTGCTCCGGTGTTAATCCAATGGTGGTCTAGGAGTTGGGAAATGGCGCGCTACTCGAAGGAAGAGGCGCTCGACTGGGCGAGGGAGAGCCTGACGGGGCAGTGGACGACGCTGATGACCCCGTTCACATCCAAGGACGAACTGGATGAAGCGGGTCTGCGAGACAACATTCGGCGCGTCCGGCGCCTGGGCACGACGGGCGCCGGCTGCACGTGGGGAATGGGCGAGTTTTGGAGCCTGACGCGCGAGGAG
This sequence comes from uncultured Dehalococcoidia bacterium, assembly GCA_964544865.1. Classification (GTDB taxonomy): domain Bacteria; phylum Chloroflexota; class Dehalococcoidia; order Lucifugimonadales; family CAJWER01; genus CAZJDV01. The sequence continues at coordinate 12,244 of CAZJDV010000020.1, forward strand.
AGGCTACAGGTCTACGACGTCGTCAGCGACGAGGCCGCGAGGGGTCTGCTCATCGCGGCCCACGTGACGCACACCTCCTCGGCCGAGATGCTCAAGCTGGCCGATCACGCCGAAGCCGCAGGTTTCGATCTGCTGATCGTCGCGCCTCCCTACTTCGTGACAAAGACTGAGGCGCAGGTGCTCGAATTCGTCCGGTTGCTGGCCGACGCCACGCCCCTTGCGATCATGTTCTACAACTCCCCGCAGTTCGGCATCGTCATGAGCGCCCAGGGACTCGAGCAGATATGCGCCATTCCCAACGTGGTCGGAGTCAAAGAGGCGAGTTTTGACAGGCAGCTCAGCGTGGACACCCACCAGCTCATCGGGCGTACCGCCATCGTCAGCGCGCCGGACGAGTGGGTGCTGTTCAAGGGCAGGGAGTTGGGATTCCAGCAGCAGGTGATGTTCGCCAACACCTCCGACTGGCGATTCGACCGGCCCGGGGCTAACCACTACGTTCAATTCATCGACCGTGCGACGCGGGGCGACATCGACGACGATCTGTACGAACGGCACATCCAGCCCATCAAGACGCTATCGGACCGTTGGTGGCAAAGGACGGTGCAAAAGTTCAACGGCGCCCTGCCCGTGTCGATGGTCAAGTACTGGGGCGAGCTGATGGGCATGGCGGGCGGGCACGTCAGGCAGCCCCTAGCCGGCCTTACAACGGAAGAAAAAGACGAGCTCAGGCGCGACCTAGAAGCCGTGCAAACCGAGCTCCTGGCAACAGTGGGAGAGCAACGATGATACTGATGGTAAGTGTCCAGAATCTGCCGGAGGCCCTCGAAGCCCTCAAGGGCGGTGCAGACATCGTGGACGTCAAGAATTTGCAGGAGGCGCTGGTCGGGTCCGCCGAGCCTGGGGTCATCAAGGAAATTCGCGAGGCCGTACCCTCCGCTCATCACGCCAGTGTCACGCTTGGCGTGGTGCCGAACCAGGTCGGTACCGTGGCGATGGCGGCCTACACGGCGGGGGTGCTGGATGCCACGTCCGTCAAGGTGGGCTTCATGAACACCGAGTACGACGCGGCCGTAGAGACCTTGAGAGCTTCGAAGAAAGCGCTGAGCGGGTTCGACACCAAGCTCATCGGCTCGCTATTCGCCGATAACCTGCTCACCGGGGGGCTGGAGCCCCGGCGCATGGTGGAGCTGGCCAGGGACGGCGAGTGCGATGGCTGGCTGATCGACACGCTGACCAAAGACGGTCGAAACCTGTTCGATTTTATCGAAGAGGCTGAGCTGCGTGAGATGGTGTTTGAAGGCAAGGAGCTCGGGATGAGCACCGCACTCTCTGGGCATCTGAAAATCGACAACCTGGACGAGTTGGCCCGCGTGAATCCCGACATCGTCGGGGTGCGTGGGGCCGTATGCGCGAAGGGAGACCGGACCGACGGCGTCTACTGGGAGGCGGTGGCCGAGTTCAAGCGCCAGATCGAGCTAAGGGAGACGGGCGTGATCGACGTGCGCGACGGCGCCCACGAGGTCGCCTCCGGCAACGGAGCGTCAGGAGGCTGGCTTGTGATCGATGGGACGGGAAAGACCTGCGCGGGCATTCTCGCCGCGCTGACCGACCAGGTAGAGCGGGACCGCGAGTCTTTCGTCGAGGTGATTATGCCGGACGTGCTCAATACCTACGACGTGATCGTCTGGGCCGAAAAGGGCGGGCACGACATTGTTACCCAGCGCAAGGACGCCGGTGGTTCCATGCGGATTCTGATAAAGCCGTAGGATTTCCTTTCTCCCTCGCCGACTACGCCACGCCGGCCTGTCCAGGGCTGGCGTGGTTCTTGCATCCGGGACGATGCGGCCGAGGGACGTCGAGGCGAATCATGAACCTTGTTTCAGGCCAAGCTGTTCTTCATTGCGGCGCCCTTGGCGTCGTGATAAAATCAAACTTATAGAGACAACGCAAAAACAGGGGTGATCGGTCCCTTGTCGCTAGCCGAGCTTGCCGACCTTGTCGGGGTGGTCAGGGATGTGATAGTAATCGTCGCATTCCTCTTGTCGATTGCCTTGCTAGTTGGCCTGTCCTTCCTGTATCGGAAGCTCTCGAGCCTCGTCGACTCGGCCAAGCGGACGGTGGACGGCGCGGAGCAGATCGTGGAGGTGGTCTCGACGAGGATCGTGGGTCCGGCGGCGGCCGGCTCGGGTGTGGCGTTTGGCCTCGGCAAGGCGGCCGCCTTTATCTCGGGGCTCAGGGGTAAGAAGGGGAAAAAAGGAGAGGACGAAGATGGCAAATAATGACAGCGGCGGCTCGTTTGTCACAGGGTTCCTGGTGGGTGGCATCGTCGGCGCGATCGTGGGTATTCTTATGGCGCCGAAGTCTGGTTCCGAGACGCGGACCGAACTCGCGGAACAGAGCGAGGCCTGGCGTGAGCGGGCGGAGGAGATCGCCGCCACGGTCCGCGAGCGTGTCGGACCTACGGTAGAGGGCGTGCGCGAGCGCATGGCGCCCACAATGGAAGTCGTCCGCGAGCGCTTCGCTCCGGTCACGGATGCCCTCGGCGTCCGCCTGGGTAGTCAACCCGAAGCTCCCATCGCCGACGAGAGGATCGTGGCAGAGGCGGTTGAGGGCGCCGAGGTTGCGGAGGGTACAGAGGCTGCGAAAGCTACCGAAGGTGATGCGAACGGGTCTGTTGGCACAGAGGTCAAGGCCTAGATAGAGGTTCGTCGACTCACTCGATTGGATTGAATCGAAAGGGCGCCGTCCGCCACGTACTACGGCGTCTTTGCTTTCCCGCCCCCAGCGCTAGTGCGAATCGCGGTGCCGGGGGTATGAGCCGAAGACTTTCAGCAACGACACCTGGGCCCTGACCACCTCCAGGGCCTCGCGGAGCAGCGTGTCCTCCCGGTGGCCCTCCAGGTCCGCAAGGAAGATATATTGGCCCAGCTCCTCTCTGGTCGGCCTCGATTCGATCTTCGTCAGGTTGATCCCGCGCCTGGCGAACTCGTCGAGCACGGAGTGCAGGATCCCCGGGGCGTCCTCGTCGAAGGAAAAGCATATTGAGGTCTTGTCGTCGCCCGTCCGGGGGGAGTCTTTGGGCGCAAGGACAACGAATCGAGTCATGTTGTTGGGATAGTCCTCGATGCCGCGGGCAAGGATGTCCGTATCGTACAAAACACCGGCCCGCTCCGTGCCAATCGCCGCCGCACCGCCGCCCAGTTCCAACATCTCCTCCACTGCGGAGGCGGTGCTCATGGACGCTCTAGCCTCGGCTTGATGAAAATGCTCCGCAAGGTAGCCCCGGCACTGTTCCAGGGCCTGGGGATGCGAGAAAATCACCTTGATGCCGCCGGCGTCCGCGCCACGCCGCGCCAGGAGAAAGTGCTTGATCGGCAGCACCAGCTCGTGCCGGATAAACAAGGTGGAATCGTGGATCAGGAGGTCCAGAGTCGCGCTTAAGGAGCCGCCCACGCTGTTCTCGATGGGGACTATGCCCTCGTCCGCCTGGCCCATGTCCACCGCCGCCGCCACCAGAGGAATGGTGGCGAACGGTATGCATGCAGCAGCTCTGTCGTAGGTGATGCAGGCCTGTTCGGTGTGCGTGCCGGCGGGTCCGAGATATGCCAGTCGGTTTGCCATACCTACTCGTCCGCGCCCCAGCTAAAGATATCTCTCAGCTCGTCCTCGTGCTCGACGCTGGTCACGGCGATCAGCTCGTCGCCGCCCTTGATAATCGTGTCGTCAGTCGGTATCGACGCGCCTCCGCTTCTCGTGATGATCAGCGAGAGGGTCGTCCCGCCCGGCAGCGACAGGTCCCGGACCCTTCGCTCACGCGCGGCGGAGTCGACGGGTATCTTTATGTTCACGATCGATTCGCCGTCCCGGCCCGAAACTGGCATGAGGTGTACCAGGCCCTGGGAGGACAGCCCCTCCTGGATCTTGGCCAGCGCCAGCTCGGTCATGTCGACGCTGGAGTCGATGCCGGCCATGCCAAAGAGCTCCGTACGCTCGCTGTTGTGGACAAGAGACATGGTCCTGGCGGTGCCGAAATGATGTTTGGCGAGCTGGCAGGCCACCAGATTCACATCGTCCGCGCTGGTGGTGGCGATCACCACGTCCGCCCGGTTGGCGCCCGCCCTCGCCAGCACGGCGACATCGGTCCCTGAGCCATGGACGGATACGCTGCCCACGGCATCGTCAAGCTGGGCGCAGCGTGCGTGGTCCGTTTCGACGACCGCTATCTCATGTCCGGCGGATACGAGCCAGCGGGCGACCGCCACGCCGATTCTACCTGCGCCGATGACGACAATATGCATCGGTCCTACTTGTTGGCCGCGTTCACGGCCAGTTCCGTCATCAGGGCGGCCACGCCGATCGCCACGATTCCCTGATCGTTGTACATAGCCTGAATCGCAAGGTCGTCGATCCGGCTGACCACCACGGGCACCTGGAAGATCCGATTCGCCACCTGAGCCGCCAGCGCGTTTCTCGTGTCCGACTCGGAGAGTGCGATGAACACCTCCGCGTCCTGTATCGACGCCTTCAAGAGGCTCTGCTGAAGGGTGCCGTCCCCTACGACCGGCACGATCTCGCCCGCCCGTGTCTTGCCAGAGGGCAGTCGGTCGAAGGACTCCCGGTGACGGTCGAGTATGGACACGATATGCCCCTGGTCGGAGAGCGCAATCGCTATTGCAGCGGCGACGACGCCACAACCCATGATGACGATTCGCCGCGAACTGGCTGCCGGCTGATGCGCTTGGATCATTTCTATAGAACTCGTCTCTCGGAAAGGACCACGGGACCACCCCTCCGGCTACGCGGGCCTATCGCCCCCGCCGGGTGGGAGCAGGGGTACGGAATCCCGCCACAGTATCACCCTGCAGGGCGCGTTCTGCAGTACGTACGGCACCGTCTCGCCCAAAGACAGCGAGCCGTACTGTTCGATCAAGGAGGTGCCAAGGACGATCGCGTCCACCTCTTTGTCGACTGCCTCCTGGACGACCGCCAGCCCGGCCTTGCGTGATTGCAGCAACTCGGCCCGTGTCACGCAGCGATAAGGCTTTGCAACCTGCTCCATCTCTTTGAGTACCTCTTCACCCTTCGCGGTGGCGGGTGCAACCTCGGAGTCGATGGGCAGCCCTCTCTCGACCTCGATGACGTAGACGATGAAAAGGTTGCCCTTCTGCGGGACGAGCAAATCGCAGGCAAGTCGAACCGCGTCCCGATCGGGACTTCGGCCCTCAACGGCCACGAGAACGGCTGAGAAGGACTCGTTTTTCGGTCTTCTAGTCGAGGCCAATGGCGGCCTGTCGTATAGTGGTTGCTAGCACTCTAGACGTGTGGAATCGGTTGGCGATCACGATGGCAACTGCTCCAGGTTCTCGTCGCGGCCCGCGAGAATCAGCAGGTCGCCGGACCGGAACCGATCGTCGATATCCGGGTTGAGTACGATGTCCTTGCCCCTCTTTATCGCCATCACCGCGAGGCCGTACTTGTCGCGCGGGCTGGAGAAGCCCAGCTCCTTCAGGGTCTTGTCGACGAACTGGTCTGGCACCTTCATCCTGCTGAGCCCGAAGTTTGGCGCCATTTCCAGGTATTCTTGCAGGTTTGGATTGAAGAGGTTGTGGGCCAGTCTCACCCCCATCTCCTCCTCGGGATGGATCACCTTGTTGACGCCGATGCGCTCGAGGGTGATGCCGTGCAGCTCGTTGGTGGCGCGCGCGACGATGTACGGTGTGCTCATCGTTTTCAGCAGAACGCAGGCCATGATGCTGCCGGGAATGTCGGAGCCGATGGCGACAACGGCGGCGTCGTAGTCCGGCACACCCAGCTCCTTGAGTACCGTCTCGTTCGTGGCGTTGCCGGCGACCGGATATGTTACCTGTCCCATCATACTCTGGACGCGGTCCTCGTTGACGTCGATGGCCAGCACGTCGTGGCCGAGGTTGTACAGAGATCTGGCCACTCCCGAGCCGAACCGTCCCAGTCCTATCACCACTACCTGTCTGTTGGCCATTTCAACCTCCAAGATGGCACGTCGTCGCGCATATCGGGCGGCACCAAGACGAATTATACAAGAATCTGGACCTGTCCAGCCAGGGTCCGCGGGGACTGGCCGGCGTCCCCGCACAAATCGTGACGGCAATTCTATCCGATAGTTATCCGCTCCTGGGCGTAGCGGTAGAGGTCACTCTCGCCACGCTGGATCATCATGAGCCCCAGAGTCAGCGTGCCGACTCTCCCGACGAACATAGCGATTATCAGGATAACATGCCCCCATCTGGAGAGGTCCGCGGTGAGTCCGGTGCTAAGGCCGACGGTGCCAAAGGCCGACACCGACTCGAAAAGCAGGTCGATGAAGGCGAGACCGGAGCCTCTTTCCGTAAAGGTCAGCGCCAATACCACGGCAAAAACGCACAACAACGCGACCCCGACAATGGATGTCGCCCTCTGGACCTGTGAGTGCGGTATCTCGCGGTGGAAGGCCCGAGCGTGGGACCGGCCGCCGAGGGTGGAAATCACGGCCACAAGTACGACCGCCAGCGTGTTTATCTTGATGCCACCAGCCACCGATGCCGACGCGCCACCAATGAACATGAGGCTGGTGAAGAAGAAGTTGGTGTGCTGCGCCGTCTCACTGTAGTCCACTGTGGAGAACCCTGCGGTCCTGCCGCTTGTCGACTCAAAGAGCGATACAACGATCTTGTCGCTGAGGTCTAGCGCCCCCATCGTCTTGGGATTATCGTGCTCCGAGGAGAAAAACATCGTGGCCCCGGCAAGAGTTAGCACGGCAGTAAGGATGAGCACCAGCTTGGTGTTCAGCGACAGGGTCCGCTGGCGCGGCCCTTCGTCCTCCACGACGCGCCTGCGCAGATGGAGAAACGTCATTACGCCGCGCCCGCGGACCCGAATGAGCCTGATTACGTCCGCTGTCGCCAGGTAGCTTATGGTGCCAAGGAAGATCAGGCTGCCCATGATGCCCAGCACGATCGGGTCCGCAATGAACATGGACAGGCTGTCGCTCTCGCTTAGGTTTACGAATCCCGAGCTGTTGAATGCGGACACGGACTGGAACAGCCCTTGCCATGCCGCCTCGGCCAGAGAGTCGGAGACGAAGGAGAGGCGGACCGTGAGGGCCACGAAGCCGGCAAGCTGTATAGCCGCGGCCACCACGACGATGTAGACCGTAAACCTCGGTAATCCGCCGAGCTGCGTGATCTGATAGCTGTCCCGGGCGAGGAGGCGCTGGGCCAGGCTTAGACGCTGCCCCATGATGATCAGCAGGAACGTCGCAATGGTCATGAAGCTCAGGCCCCCGAAGAAAACCAACACCAGTATGAGAGCCTGGCCGATTGGGGTCCAATAGGTCGCGGTGTCGTGGGTGACAAGGCCCGTTACCGTAATCGCAGACGTGGCCGTGAAGAGCGCGTCGACGAAGGGAGTCATCCCGCCGCCTACATGGGTGTAAGGCGGCAGGAGGAGGATGGTCCCGACGACGACCAGGCCGGCGAAGGCATAGAGCAGGACCAGCGGCGTCGCCAGGGCGGGAGACCGCGCCCTGGGCGTGGAGATAGTGAGCCGCACGGGGCTCATCTGCTCCTCGCGTGGATGGCGGACCACGCGGTCGCCCGGTTTTGGCTGCCAGGGACCTCTCTGCATCCGCTCCTCTACTTGTGGATTGGTGCGCCGCCGATGTTCCAGGGTCGCCGGTTAGAGCCGGCAGCCCAACGGGTCGGCCGCGTCCAAGCGATTCTAGGCGGCGTCGCGGCCCGTGTCAATTCGTGGGTGCATGAGCCTAGGTACTTTCGGTCACGGTCTCCTGGCGGCGTGCTGCGGTGCTTCGACGGGCTGAGCACGAACGGATTGTTCTCTCTTTCGCCACCTCAATAACCTCAGTGCCGGCTGTGAGCAGTCAGCGAGAATCGCTGGTGGGAGACGACCGAGACCCTGCCCAGCGACCCTCCCCGGTTGCAACACGACGACCGGGCCGTCTATATTAGTCTCAGCGCCGGTGCGTGCCGACAGTATGCGGTTGGAGCCATTTTGTGGACACAGTGGTCCGAGGGCAGATCGAGAGGCTTCACGCCTCCCCGGCGATGGCGGTCGCGGCGGTCACCGGCGGCGGCGTCCAGGCACTGAGCTGGCTGTTCGGTGTGGCAGGCGCGTCGCGCACGATTCTCGAGGCAGCCGTCCCGTACTCGTCCGCCGCGCTGGTGGACTACATCGGATATGCGCCCGAGAAGGTCGTATCCGGGAAAACGTCCGCGAGCATGGCTGGAGCGGCATACCGGCGGGCTCGGCGCCTGTCCCCCAAAGGGACAGCCCTGGTCGGCATCGGCTGCACGGCGACCATCAGGACCGACCGGCCCAAGCGCGGAGACCACGGCTGCTATGTTTCCGCCTGGACCGAGCAAGACTTAACGACGTATGGCCTGGTGTTCGTCAAGGCGCTGCGAGACCGCCTTGGTGAGGAGGAGATCGTCAGCAGGCTGGCGCTGAGGGCCCTGGCGGAGGCGGCCGGCGTAGGATTCGAGTTGGACATCCCGCTGGAACGTGGAGAGCAGATTGAGGTGGTGAAGGCGAGTCACGGCGACCCTCTTCAGCACCTGCTCGCGGGCCTGATCGAGTCGGTGACCGTGAGCGATGATGGAAGCATGGCCGCCGGCCAGCCGCACCGGGGCGGCGTCCTTTCGGGCTCTTTCGATCCGCTGCACCAGGGGCACCTGGAGCTGGCCCGAGTGGCTTCAAGAATTCTTGGAGCGCCTGTCGTATTCGAGCTGTCCGTTGCCAACGTGGACAAGCCGCCGTTAGAGGAGGCGGAGGTCAGGAGAAGGCTGGCGCAGCTCGCCGGTGGGCATAACGTGGTCGTGACCAAGGCGCCGACGTTCTATGAAAAAGCCATGCTGCTGCCCGGGTGCGCCTTCGTGATCGGCTGGGACACCGCGGTACGGCTGGTCGACCCGCGCTACTACGACGGCAGCGAGGACCGGATGATCGAGGCCCTCGAGGGCATTCGATCGCTGGGCTGCCGGTTCCTGGTGGCGGGTCGTGTCTGGAACGGCGTCTTCCACTCGCTGCGCGACGTAGACATACCGGTCGGTTTCGAGGACATGCTGACGGCGGTACCAGAGTCCGTATTCCGCCGCGACCTATCGTCCACCGAGTTGCGGCCTGCGGCGGGCCGGTCCTGATGGCTCGTAACTGTTACCGGCACGGACTCGGAGCTGGTCGGTGCAACATCTCTCATTCACCGGACAACAATGAAATTCAAAGATCTGCGTGAATTCATCGATTTCCTCGACGGCAACGGCGAGCTGCGGCGCATCTCCGCGCCCGTTAGCCGAGACCTGGAGATCACCGAGCTGGCCGACCGGGTTGTAAAGTCCGAAGGTCCGGCCCTGCTGTTCGAGCACGTCGAGGGGTTCGACATACCCGTAGTCATCAACCTGTTTGGCACCCATCAGCGAGTCGCCTGGGCGCTGGGTGTCGAGCATATCGACGAGCTGACCGATAGGGTGCGCAAGCTGCTTAGCATGGTGAAGGGGCCGCCTCCAGGGTTGATGGGCAAGCTCCGCACCGCCGGAGACCTGATCGGGCTCGCCAGGGCTCAACCCCGGACGGTCAAGCGCGGACCCTGCCAGGAGGTGGTCATCATGGGCAGTGACGTCGACGTGAACATTCTGCCCGCGCTCAAATGCTGGCCGATGGACGCCGGACGCTTCATCACGCTGCCCCTGGTCATAAGCCGGGACCCGGAGACCGGTACGCGGAACGTCGGTACCTACCGCATGCAGATATACGATGGCCAGACGACCGGGATGCATTGGCAGAGCCACAAGGTCGGCGCTCGGCATTTCAGGTCGGGCGAGGAGAAACGCCTGGAGCGCCTGGACGTCGCCGTCGCGCTGGGTGGCGACCCGGCGACCATGTGGTCGGGCTCGATGCCGGTCCCGCCCGACATGGACGAGATCGCGATATCGGGCGTTCTCCGGCAGGAGCCCGTGGAGATGGTCAGGTGCAAGACGGTCGACCTCGAGGTGCCGGCGCAGGCCGAGTTCGTTCTAGAAGGGTACGTCGTGCCCGGCGAGCTGCGATCCGAGGGTCCTTTCGGCGACCATACCGGGTACTACTCCCTGGCCGACGACTACCCGGTATTCCACGTCACGGCCATAACCCATCGCCAGGACCCCATATATCCGACCACAATGGTGGGCAGGCCGCCCACCGAGGACTTCTTCATGGGCAAGGCCAGCGAGAGGCTGATGCTGCCCGCCTTGCAGATGGCCCTCCCGGAGGTCGTCGACATGAACATGCCGGCCGAGGGAATATTCACCAACTACGTGCTCGTTTCGATTAAGAAGGAGTACCCTGGCCACGCGCGAAAGGTGGTGTACGCCCTGTGGGGCATCGGGCAGATGATGCTGGTCAAGGGCATCGTCGTTTTCGACCAGCACGTGGACGTGCAGGACCTGTCCGAGGCGGCATGGCGCCTTGGCGCGAACATCGAGCCCGCCCGAGACATCATTTTCGTCGATGGCCCGGCGGACGATCTGGACCACGCCGCGTCAACGCCCAGGTTCGGCGGCAAGATCGGCATCGACGCGACCGCCAAAGGCAAGATGGAGGGCCTTAGCAGGGAGTGGCCTCCCGACATCGTGATGAGCGATGAGATCAAGAGGCTAGTCGACGGCAAGTGGGGCCGGTACGGGATTTGAGCACCGGCACAGCTTTCCGGCCGTTGGTGCGGCGCCTGCCGCTGTTCTTCGCGGAGGTCAAGTTCCAGGAGAGCATATTCGCGCTCCCGTTCGCCTACTCGGGCATGGTGCTCGCCGCCGACGGGGTGCCGTCCTGGGGCCAGTTCGCCTGGATCACCGTCGCCATGGTCAGCGCCCGCACCGTGGGCATGTCTTCCAACCGGCTGATTGACCGACACATCGACTCCAGGAACCCCCGGAACGCCGGGCGCATGCTGCCGAGCGGCCTGCTTAGAGTGGGCGATATGACGGGTCTGGCGGGCGTGTCACTGGTCGTGTTCTTCGTCGCCGCATCGCAGCTCAACCCGCTGGCCCTGGCCCTGGCGCCATTCGCCGCCGCCTATCTGATCGCGTACCCTTTCGCCAAACGATTCACGTGGGCCGCCAGCATCCTGCTGGGCTTGGCGCTGGCCATCGCGCCCGCCGCGGCGTGGATAGGGGTTCGGGGCAGCCTGAGCTGGGAGCCCGTGCTGCTTTCCGCCGCGGTGGCCGCGTGGGCGAGTAGCTTCGACATCCTGTACCATGTGCAGGACCATGAGTTCTACGAGAGCAGCGGCCTTCACTCGGTGGCGCGGCGATTTGGGGTTCCCACGGCCTTTTGGATCGCACGGGGTCTGGATGCGCTGGCCGTTGTGTGCCTGGTGGGCCTGGGTATCTGGATGGACCTGACGGTTCCGTTTTTCATCGGCTGCGCGGCGGCGGTGGTCATACTGGGATACAAGCATCGGCTGGTTTCCCCCGACGACCTGTCGCGCATGGGCATGGCGTTCTTCAGGATCAACGCTTACGTCTCGACGGTGGTCTTTGGAGCCACACTCCTGGCGGTGCTAGTGGCGTAGCATGAGTAGACAGATCACATATACGATTCACATCATTTCCCCTCTCTGCGATCTCCTCGTACTCTGCGGTGAACTCTTAGAGCCAGGCCGGGAGCAGCATGTTACCGAACAATGAAAGCAGGCCGGTGGTGATAGGGATTTCAGGGGCCAGTGGCTCGGTCCTTGCCGGCGCCACGATCGAGCGTGTCCTGGACATGGAGCTTCCAGTGATCGTCACGGCGTCGGCGTCAGCCAGGCTGGTCTGGCGCGAAGAGATGGACGAGTCCTTCGGCGACGCGATGGAGCGATGGACCGACAGGGGCGACTTCACCAACCACGCGATCGGCGACATGTCCGCGCCCATCGCCAGCGGCACATTCCCAGCCCTCGGCATGGCGGTGGTGCCGTGCAGCATGGCGACGGCAGCCGCTGTAGCCGCTGGCTTCACCGACAACCTGCTGCGCAGGGCCGCCGATGTCTGTCTGAAGGAGCGGCGCCGGCTGGTGCTCGTGCCCCGCGAGACGCCGCTGCACGCCACGCATCTGGAGAATATGGCGAAACTGGCGCGCCTGGGCGCCATCATCCTGCCGCCCGAGCCCGCCTTCTACCTGCGGCCTGAGTCCATCGGCGACGTGGTCGACTTCGTCGCGGAGCGGACACTGCTGGCGCTTGGGCTGACCGACGCCCTGCCGGAGCGACTGCGCTACGAGCGGCGAGCCGAATAGGGCGGGCCGAGCCGTCGAGGAGAGTTTACCGCAGAGCGCGTGGAGACCGCGGAGGAATAGAGACGTAGTTTCAACCTTTTTTCAGAGCCCTCTCCGACGGGACAGAGGCTCTTCACGACCTGCCTTCAGTGGAGCAAGGGAAAAAAATGATCCCCGCATTCGAGGCCGTTAAGGCCATCAATAGACTCCGGGCGGACGCGGTGGCTGTGGCCACCATGACCCCGAATCGCTACTGGGAGGCGGTGTCGGAGAGGCCGGAGTTGGACCTGCCGATATTCGGCGCGATGGGCAAGGCGTCCTCCGTGGCGCTCGGGCTGGCCATCGCGAGGCCGGACAAGAAGGTGCTGGTGCTCGACGGCGACGGCGCGCTGCTCATGAACCTGGGCACGCTGGTGACAATCGCCGGGCAGCAGCCACGCAACCTGGTCCATTTCGTGTTCGAGGACGGCATGTACCAGACCACCGGGGGACAGCCCGTTCCGGGCGCCGGAGTCTTCGACCTGGCTGGCATGGCGAGGAGCGCCGGATTCAAGGAGAGCTTCGCCTTTGACGACCTGGAGGACTTCGCCAGCGAGCTGCCGGGGATTCTGGAGATGGAGGGCCCGGTCTTCGTGTCCCTCAAGGTCTTCCACACCGACGACATGCCCGCTTTCTACATGGGTGACACCGGCGCGGCGATAAGGCGGCTGTCGAAGGCGCTGCGAGAGGGGTAGGGGATTACGTTCCCATCGCGTCATCCAAACGCACCTGTTTTCCATCGGGCTGCCTGACACGCTGAGCTGCCGGGTACTGGGATCCGTGAGGTGGTATCTCGAACTGCGTTCCGTCCAACAATTCTTGGATCGTGCGTATTTGGATCTTCGGATAGTCCTTAGTTCCAGGGGTCGGAGTGGAAGTACCCGGAGGTGTCCGCCTCGGTTCTCATGTCTCGTGTTGGCGACTCAAGAGTGATGAACAGCCCAAGCGCCGCTTTTTCGCGCTCCACAACACCTTTCAAGTCTCTGATGTGAGGAGATGAAACATGGCTGCTCTTGACCTGTACAACGGCCTTCTGGGTTGCGCGGCGCGGTCCGTCAATGAAATACACAAGGCCGTCTATACCTTTGTCTGCGCCTTTGCGTCTATCCTCGCCTCGCGAGGGTACGCTTCCAACAAGGACATGGCCCAGAATTGGAACTGGTAACGATCTTGTTTCGCCAGCGCGCTAGCGCCCCCAACATCCACCGGTTCACCGACGACATCGTAGTCGTCGCCTGGAACTATGTCGAAAGCTGACTTGAGCCGATTCTTCATCAAAGCGACGGCCACGTGCGTTATGTCTATTCTGATCCAACGCCGGTTTAGCTTCTCCGCTGCGGCGACGGCAGTCCCGCAGCCGCAAAACGGATCCAGAACCACATCTCCCTCTGTTGAAGAGTTTTCTATGATGCGCTCCAGCAGAGCTAGCGGTTTTTGGGTTGGGTAACCTAGTCGTTCCGCGGTATGGGCACCAATGGGATTGATGTCTGTCCACAGGTCTTGGAGCGGGACGCAGGCATCTCTTCCAGGTAGCGCTTGTATCGTGGAATAGCTCCTGGACGAGACTGCACAACGCGCCCGAGGCGAATTAATTTCTCCATCGGTTCTTCGCTGTAGCGCCAATATCGAGTCACACCCATCACCTCGTAGGTGGGGTTTCCTTTGGCGGCGCCCCCCGGTCCCGTCAGATCACCCAATTTGGTAGCGGCGGCCTGTCTCCGGCTCAACGTGTCGGTAGAACCGGTTAACGTACTCCTCGTCGTACTCGGTATAGACAGGGCTCCAGACCCAAGATTTGCCCTTCGAGTAGAACATCAGAGTGTCGTGGATCCGTCCGTGTTGACGTCGGCCCTGCTTGGTGTCACTATGGGCGCTACTACGTTTCCAGATAATTTCGGTCCTGAAGTTGGTAGCACCGAACACGGTGTCCAACAGAATCTTGAGGTAATGGCTGGCAGCTGGGGCGTAGTGCAGGTACAGACTACCAGTTGGCTTCAACACGCGGCGCAGTTCGACGAGTCGGGCGGCCATCATCGCATTTGCGCCCATGAATTGGCGGAATGCCCAGATCATCTCTATTTACATTTACGGCCGCCGGCGCATGCGGGTTTGGGATTATCTCGCGCTCGTACACCCTCTCAGTCTCCTGAGTCCACTCCCACATGTCTGTGAACGCCTTTATCTGGGCGGGCGACTCCTCGCCGGTTTTTTCTTTGAACAGTACATTGTAGGAGGCGCTAAAGTTGAATGGCGGGTCCAAGTAGATAAGGTCAACCGACTCGTCGGGAACGTGCTCTCGAAGTACCGAAAGGTTCTCGCCGTAGTAGAGTGTGTTGTGCATTGATTTCTCGCTTTACGTTTCTGCCGCAGTTGTGGTTGGCCGGGCGATTCGAGAGCCGGCCGCTGTCCAATCCGCTACCACGTTGGCGGGCCAAGCTTCTCCTGAGACGCCTGTATTATTTCGAGGTCGTCCGCGAAAACGGTCATCGGACTTTGGGATGTCCTTCAGAGCTTCCGCGATGTCTCTCTACGTCGCTTGCTGTTTCCGATCCACGGGAGTAAGCGCCGCCACTGCATGTCCATATCGTTCGACCACGAATGATTCTCCCTTTCGCTCGACGCGGTTCAGTATGCCCGATACCTCCCTGGCCAGTTCTGTCGCGCCGATCTTGGTCTTTTTCAGGTCACCAACCTTCCTAGGTAGATATGATAGTCTGATCTTCAGACAACTTCCAGTTGACGACCGCAGCTAGCGAGAATGGCGACACGACTGCATTCTGATGGTATGATTCCCGCACGAAGGGGCCGCACATGAGATTCGGCGTTGCGATCAGGAGTTCGGTGATGCCGGGGCTGGCCGCCGCCGAGCGAGGCGGGGAGCTTCGACGGCTAGCATTGGCCGCCGAGGATAGCGGGTTCGACTCGATATGGGTGCCGGACCGCACGGTATTTCCCACGGACATATCCGTCCGTTATCCGGGCCAGTTCGGCGCGCCGGGCTCCATCCCCGATAGCCAGCAGGTGCTGGAGCCGGTAACGGCCATGAGTTTCCTGGCAGGCTCGACCAGCAGGATCAAGCTGGGATTCAACGTCGTGGTGCTGCCCTTTCGCAACCCCGTGCTCAACGCCAAGATGGTCGCCACGTTGGACGTACTGTCCGGCGGCCGGGTGATCTTCGGCGTTGGAGTAGGCTGGATGCTGGAGGAGTTCGAGGCGATGGGCGCGTCCTACGAGGACCGCGGCGCCCTAACCGACGAGCACATCGAGATGTTCAAGGCGCTCTGCGCCGGCGAGGTGGCCGAGTATGACGGCCGGCATTTCCAGGTCTCGGGAAAGGTCTTTTACCCGAAACCCCTGCAGAAGCCGCACCCGCCCATCTGGATTGGGGGTAGGTCCCGCGCCGCCCTCCGGCGGGTGGCGCGTCTGGGCGACGGCTGGCTACCCATAGGGCTGACGCCGGACGAGATAGCGACGGGCAGGCGAGTGCTGCGACGGCTCTGCGAGGAGGCGGGCCGGGACTCGGACACCGCCAAGCTCGGCTTGAACATGTCGGTGAGTATCGGCGAGCCGCAGCTCTTGCCCGGCGGGGAGCGTGTCCCGCTCACGGGGCAGGTGGCGGACATTATCGACGACGTGCACCGGTACCGCGACGCGGGCCTGGAGCTCCTGGTCATATCGATGACCAGGGTGGAGTCCGGCGCATCGTTTGACGGTATGAAGTGCTTCGCGCAAGAGGTGGCTTCGCTTTTTTCTTGACAATGGCGGGAGTGCACAGACAACCCCTCCGTGTCCTCTGTGCCCTCTTTGGTAAGTTCCCTGAACCTAAATCCCCCGGCGAGGACGAGATGTACGATTTTCACACCCACACCTTTATGAGCGACGGCGTCCTGGCGCCCGTAGAGCTGATACGCCGCGCGGTCGTCATAGGCTATCGCGTCATGGCCATCACCGACCACGTCGGGCCGGGAAACATGGAGCTCGTGTTAAAGACGCTGATAAAGGACTGCGCGGCGGCCAGCAAGCGGTGGGACATCTTGGCGCTGCCGGGGGTGGAGATCACCCACGTGCCCAAGGAGGACATAGACGCCCTGGCGAAAGAGGCCAAAGCCATGGGCGCCAAGGTCGTGAACGTCCACGGCGAGACGATCTCCGAGCCCGTCGAACCAGGCACCAACCTGGCGGCGGTAAGCTCCACCCACGTGGATGTCTTGGCCCATCCAGGGCTGATAACGCCCGAGGAGGCGTCGATAGCCGTCGGGAACGGTGTGTTCCTGGAAGTGTCTGGGCGCAAGAGCCACGCGTTCGCCAACGGCCATGTGGTCGCCACGGCCCGCAAGGCCGGGGCGCGGATGGTGCTGGACTCCGACGCCCACGAGCCAGGGGACCTGCTGACGCGGGAGTACGCAATGAAAGTCGCCCTGGGCGCGGGCCTCGTTGAGCGGGATGCCGTCGAGTTGCTGGATCTAGCGCCACTGGACCTGATGGCGCGGCTGAGGGTAGGGGACAAATCGTGACCCGGCCCAGGACCCGTCTGGCCGGCCTCCTTTTCGACGCCTGGCGGTACCTGGACCGCGCGCTCGACGGCGTCGATGAGAAAGAGGCGCTGGAGAAATTGGACGGCGGAGCTCGTTCGCCTGGCCCCTCGCCCACACCACAAATCAGGTCGATGCCTGGATAAACGACTGGTTCCAGAAGACGGCTCCTCACGACTTCATTGGCCTGGAGCGGTTTCGCATGGGCGGGCCCGGCGTTACGGACGATTGGGATGCCGTGCGGGGGGGGGGGGGGGGCGAGGAGGTAAGAGCCACCCCCCGGGGAAAAATGGCGGGGCTCGGGGACGACGATCTGGCTGTGGTGATCACATATGAGGGCTCATTCGAACATCTCCGAGAGACCGGTATCAGTCTGCGGTACGCCCTGTTTCGCTCGATCACACACCACTACTTCCACATAGGTGAGATCTCCACCAAGCACGACCGGCTCGGCCACGAAGTGGGAGACTATCCGGGTCCGTTCGAGGAGTCCCTGTAAATGATTCCCCGAGGGTCGCTCCGGAGACGATCGACAACGCGCCTTGGCGTACTCAGCTAAGTCCACCAAGGGCTCGAATGCAGCGGCGTATGTTGGGCCGTCACGGGCAGCCTTGGGCTGGCGCTGCAGGGCATTGCCACCGAGATCCACGACATAGACATCCAAACGGACAGCCAAGGATCCCATGAGATCGAGCGGCGGCTATCCGAGTTCATGACTCGTGCCGTCGCACCGCGCATCTCGGAGAGGATCCGCTCGCACTTCGGTGCAGCGAATATCGACCGAATCCCGGTGGAGATCATGGGAGGCACCCAAGAGCGGACCGAGGGCGGAGCCTGGGAAGAACCGCCGGACCTGGCGCGCCTCAGCAGGACAGTGCTCGTCGGCGAGATGCCGGTGCCGGTTCTGTCGCTGGAGTACGAATTCCAGTCGTATCAGAAATTGGGCCAGCAGGACAAGGCAGGGATCATCAGGGAGCGACTGGAGCGGGTGACCTAGACTCGGCCCGACGGCTTGATGGCGTCTCACCTAGAGCTGATAAGAGTGCCGAGCTTGTTCATTGCCTCGCTCACAGTACGCGGCGGCAGCCTACAGAGGAACTCCGCCTTTCTCGCCTGCCAGTCAAGGCTTTTGACCTGGTCGGTGAGAACGACACCTTGTATCGCCATGCCTCTAGGGACCAGGACCTCAAAGGGAAAACCTTTGGCTTGCACTGTCACGGGGCAGAAGATGGCAAGGCCGACCTTGCCGTTATAGACCTCTGGCGAGACGACTAGGGCGGGCCTTCGACCGGCCTCCTCGTGTCCAGCCTGCGGATCGAAGGTGAGCCACACCACGTCCCCCCGTCTCGGCACGTACGCCACCTACCAAGCCTCGTCGCCGAGCGCCAGCCCCGTGGTGACCTCAGCCTGACGGTTGCCCTGGGTTACTCCCGCCAGGAGTCCCTCGAGCGTATAGGGTGTTCCATCCGTCGGCGAAACGAGCAGATCGCCGTCGGCCACGGAAATCTCAACGTCGCTGTCTTGTTCGACGCCCAACTCCATGGCGAGCACCTTAGGGATTCTGATCGCCAGGCTATTACCCCATTTGCGAACTTTCCCACGCAATTCGCCCCCCCCCCTATGGCAAATGTAGATACAAAGAGTATACATCCCGTCATTAACGCAAGCAAGCTCCTGTTCGACTCACGGCCCAGGCCCCGTTAACTGGCTGCGCCCGCCTCTCTCGCCCGATCTCAAATACTTCACCACCCTGACCAGCGCGTCGTTGGCTCCGAATCCGCCCGCCTTCGTCACGATCGGCTTCGAGCCGGCGTCGCCGCCCACTATGGTCCCCATGGAGATGCCGGGTAGGAGTTCGGTCTCCATGGAGATGCCGTCGGCCTGGAGTCCCGACAGCACGCTGCCGGCGGTGTCGCCGCCGACCAGCACCAGCCCTCCGACGTGGGCGCCCTCCAGCAGCCCCGGCATCAGGCGGTCGAGGAACTCGTTCAGGCGGCGGCTTCGCTGGACGAACCGGGCGGCGCCGGTCTCCCTTCGAGAGGGTGGGCCGCTGTTCCATGTGATGCAGGCATCCTCGCCTCTCTCCAGCGCGGAGCGTATTTGCGCTCTGACACGCTTGCGTTCCGCCTGGCTAGCTGAGGGTGACTCCAGGATTTCGATGGTGTTCATGGATATGGCGCGGATGCCAGGGACGGGCCGCAGGAGTTCAATCTGCTCGACGGTCACGCGGTTGAAGCTGCCGGAGACGATCAGTAGCGGTCCGTCCTCGGCCGGCTCTCTCCGGTGGGGTGGTCTAGGGCTGTGCGGACCGATTCGTTCCGCGATCGCCGAGGCCAGGCCGGCAGAGCCGGCCAGCAGTGCGTTTGGGAAGCGTCGCGCCAGCACGGCGTCAATGCGCTGGAGATTCTCGCCGGTGACCGCGTCGAGGGTGACGAGCTCGCAACCATCATCCAGAAGTGCGCGTACCGCGGTCTCGATCCGTGTGTCGCCGGCCTCCACGGCGGAGAGTGGGACCAGGCCGGTTTGGCGCCTCGTCTGGTGCTCGAGGATTTCGACCACCGAGGAAGAAGGCGCACCAGCGATCGCGTCTTTCCCCACCGGGGCTTGCAACAGTGGGACGTCATCGACGTAGAGGACGCCGTGGCGCTGTGTTCGTCCCGCGTCGGGAAATGCCGGGACGACGAAGGCGCACTCCGCATTCGACTCGTCCAGCATGGCCGCGATCTCCAGGCCCGGGCGGCCTCGCATCGTCGAGTCGATCTTCTTGTACATTGGCTGGTAGCCCCGTTGGAGAAGCCGCCGCGTCGCCGCGCGGACCGTTCTCTCCGCCTTGGGGCCGCCTGCATTACGCGTCTCCGTGTTGATGCAGAGTACAGCGGCCGGTGGTCTGTCCGATGGATGCGCGGCGGAGATCGAGACGAAGGAGTTGAGTCCAGCGGCTGCAAAGGTCCCCGTCGTGTCAATGGCCCCGGTCAGGTCGTCGGCCACGATTCCGAGTATGTGCGAGATCAAGGCGGTGCTGGCTCCTATGGGACGGAGGCGGGCCGGAGGCGAAGTGCTCTAAGTCTATAGACGCGGGCGCGCGCTCCGCAACCGGGCGAGGGGCAAGGGAGTGAAAATGCCCGCCCGGGCCGGAGAACGGGGGGTTCTGATCGAGTTTGCTCTTGACGGGCAGGAATCTATTACCTATACTTGTTTTGCGGCTGACACAAGAGTTATGCGACGAACCGTCGAGTAACATGTAGAGAGAAAGCATCCTCAGCAACGGCTGGGAGTGCCCAGCCGTCTTTTTTTGCACCTTAACAACTGAATTCTGCGCAAAAATTGCAATTGAATGATCCTTAATGTGGGTCAAGTTAGTAAGGG
>CAZJDV010000021.1:0-32312 GCA_964544865.1 uncultured Dehalococcoidia bacterium
TTACTACCCACTGGCTCCGATGCTGAGGACTTCCGCTGTGTTTTCGACTTCGATCAGGCGTTGACCATGGTTAGACCCGGCGTCCAGGTCGGGGGAACCATGGGGGCAGTCTGGGCAGGTAGGGGCGACTTTAGACCCGAAGGATTTGGCGAGCGACTCCGCAAGGAATTCGCCTGACAGTTTGTAAAATACAAGCAGAAAGCCCGCCTCAAATACAACGTGAGGCTTAGGGTCACGCCAGACCCTATTGTCGAATCTATTGTTGGAGTCGTAGAAGGCTCACCAAAACTACAGGTGCATATTCATCCGGTTCTTCGGACTCTCGTGGAGATGCTATGCGATGCTGATTCCATGCCCCACCCTCGTCAAGACAGGCATGACGAGCCCCACGAGATTCCAGACGTTCGCAAACATCTGCGGTCGCCAGAATGTGTCAAAGAGATTGCCCCTGAATACAGGCTGCTGCTGGATGTGCTACGTGTGTAGCTTCTTTACCCTTTCGTGAAAGCCGCGCGAAAATTCCACTGGAGTCCTCAGCCAACCAGAAGCTTCCACATTGAATCAACCTCCGGAGCGTTTGATGGGCGATAGTGAGCGGGACATAGTGATCGTGGGCGGCGGCGCGGCGGGGTTTACGGCGGGGCTGTACGCCAGCCGCGCGGGGCTCGACACATTGCTGCTGGAGCGCATGATGCCGGGCGGGCAAATCGTGAATGCCGAGAAGATCGAGAACCTGCCAGGCTTCCCGGACGGGATCGCCGGCGCAGAGGTTGGGGCGTTGCTCCAGGACCAGGCGACCAGGTTCGGCCTGGATGTGGAACTGTCCGAGGTCATCGGCCTCGGAGCCGGAGAGCGGCGGTGGACCATTCGAACGACCGAAGGGGAAATGACCGCAGGTGCGGTCATCGTGGCAGCCGGATCTACGCTGAAAAAGCTGGGAGTCCCGAGGGAAGACGAGCTCCACGGCGCCGGCGTATCCTACTGCGCGACCTGTGACGGCGGATTCTTCACCGACGAGACCGTCGCCGTCGTGGGCGGAGGCGATTCCGCCCTCGACGAGGCCCTGGTGCTGACCGAGTTCGCGTCCAGGATCATCATCTTCCATCGGCGGGACAGATTTAGCGGCCAGAAGGTACTCCAGGACGGAGTGCTGTCCCACCCCAAGATCGAAGTGCGTTGGGGTACGGTGGTGGACGCCATACTGGGCAACGGCCTGGTAAACGGAGTCAGCGTCACCGACATCGCCTCCGGCGAGACGACGAGAGTCGACCTGGCAGGCATCTTCATCTACGTCGGCCTTGCACCCAATAGCGATTTCTTGGGCGGCCTGATTCCGCTGGACGGGCGCGGGCACGTGCCGACGGACATTTGGATGCGCACGTCCCTGCCGGGCCTCCTGGCGGCGGGAGACATCAGACAGAGCTCGGCGGCCCAGCTCACGACCGCCGCGGGCGACGGCGCGACAGCCGCCATCGCCGCCCAGCGATACCTTGCAGGCCGCGGATGGCCCGTGTAAGCGCTCTCACCTCACTGCTGGTCGTGCCCTGAAGAGCAGGCCATAGCACTTTTTCTCCAGCGAGCGGCCCTCGGGAAAGACAACGGGGCTTCGCCGGCGTATCAATCATGATGGTCCCTCCGGACGCCGCGAATCTCTGAACACCCTCTTCGGACAGACATTCGAGGGGAAGCGAATATCATCGACCTGGCGACGACGCACATCACAAGTTGCCGGAACAGCCTCGTGAAGAAGGCCATCGCATCTCATCTGGTGCTGCTGTTCCTGGGTGTGGCCTGTGGGCTGGTCGAGGGCGTCTCTCAGAGCGCACCGGCCTGGTCTCCCGACGGGAGCATGATCGCCTTCGTGTCCGCCCGCGACGGTAACCCCGAGATATACGTCATGGACGCGAATGGCGCCTCTGTGGCGCGACTGACCAATAACGACTCGACCGATGGCTCTCCAGTCTGGTCGCCTGACGGAAGCCAGATCGCCTTCGTCCGCTATCTACCCGTGTTGGCGTTCGATCGGCATGGGGAAGAGGCCGTCCAGGTCCGCAACGCCGAGATATTCGTCATGGACGTCGACGGAGGGGGGCAAAAGAGGCTGACGTTCAACGAGGTCCAGGATGTCGCGCCGTCCTGGTCGCCAGACGGCGGCAAGATCGCCTTCGTGCGAAGCCGTGCTCTAATCACGACCTCCGCGGACGGCGACCTCAACTTCCAGAAGCGCAACCCCGAGTTGCTCGTCATGAGTCCGAATGGCGGCAACGAGAGACGCCTGTCGGGCAACACCAATCTGGCCTTTTTCTCATCCTGGTCTCCCCACGGCAGCAAGATCGCCTTCGTATCGGACCGCGACGGAAACGGCGAGATATATGTTATCGGCACGGATGGCGGCGAGGAGACCCGGTTAACCGCGCACCCCGCCCTGGATTCGATGCCCTCCTGGTCTCCGGACGGCACCAGGATCGCGTTCTCGTCTCGCCGTGTCGAGGTCGTCCCCGACGTGCATCCGTTCGTCACCGAGTTCAGGAAGGCACGCGCCGGCACCGAGTTTCCTGTCAACGGCAATTTCAAGATCTACGTGATGAACGCAGACGGGAGCGGCATCGTCGGGATCACCACGGACGCCCGCACGGACGACGTGAGACCCGCATGGTCCCCCGACGGACGCTACGTCCTGTTCGACAGCCGTTTCAAGTTCGCCGTCCAGGCGCGGAAGGGCAACAACGACATCTATACGGTCCGGGCCGACGGCTCTGAGCTTCGGGCCCTGGTCAGGAATCGCACCAACAACCCCGATCGCGACCGGTTCCCGTCCTGGTCGCCCGACGGACGCCACATCGCATTCATGTCCCAGCGCACGGGCCGCGAGGAGGTCCTCATCACCGGAACCGCCGCCATTCTCGGCTCCAGCGCACTGGACTAGCCCGGCCGGACCGCCTTTGTTCCGTCCCCGGTCTCCGAGAAATGACCCGGGGGGCTCCTATCGCTGGGTGAGAACCCAGAACTCCGGCCCGTCGGTCTGAATCTCGATATGCCCGTGCTCCCAGGTGCGATAGAGCTTCATCCCGCTCGCGGAAAGCTGATCGTAGACGCGAATCCCCCGCTCATCCTCCGAGAGCCATCGCGGCATGGACGCGACTCCTACCTGTGCGTCCAGGGCCTCGACCCAGGCATCGCCTGTGCTGTTGGCGCCGGCGTGATGGCCGACCTTGAGCACGTCGGTGGCGAGGTCCCTGCCGAGCGCCATGATGCGCTCCTCCTGGACGAATCCGGCGTCCGCCATCAAGAGCATCGTGAAGGCCCCGTACGTGAGCCGTATCACCACGCAGTTGTTGTTGAGATAGCTATCAGCATCCAGCTCGGGCTTGGCGGCGGAGAGCACCTCGCATACAACCCCATCGCCCAGATCGATCATCTGGCCCTCCAACGCCTCGACCACCCGCACACCCTTCAGGGCGCAGCCCTCTTCGATGCCCTGCCGCAGCTCAACGTAGCCGGCTGCCGTATCCGGGTCGATCTCCTTGAGCCTCTCTTCCGATATCTGAGACCAGAGTACGTGGCCTACCTCGATGTCTTCGGACAGCACCAGCTCGCGTATGCCGCTGCTGTGGTCGCGATGCAGGTGGCTCATCACCATCCAGTCGATGGCTCCGATACCTCTTTGCTTCAGGAAACCCGCGATCGGGTTCTGCCCATAGGTCGTCCCGCCCCACTTCGGGTCGGAGTACCCGCTATTCCATGCGGCGTCGATGAGCATGGTCTTGCCGGACGGGGAAACAATTAGTATGGACTCCGCGACGAAACCCCGGGAGTCGCCCGAGCCGAGGCCGCTCCCCATCGCGTGTTCCGGCGCCCAGTCCGCGCCCAGGCGGTTGTCGGCATCGAACACCACGATTCGCAAAACGTCCTCTCCATCGCTCAACCTTGGAAGGACCAGTCTAGATCTACTCATCAAGTTGTTCCTATCAGTATTAGGTCGCGACCGCACGCACTATGAGCAGCGCCCCGACTACGACCATCACCAGACCCAGGGTCATTATCAGCCGGCCCAGGCTAACCTTTCCGGTCAGCTTGACCCCGAAGTGAACGCCCACCATGGCGCTCGCGGCCATCAAGAACGCCAGCGGATAGTCCACCTGCCCGCGGGCGACATGTCCTATCCATCCGGTGGCGCCCATGAAGAAACCGATGACCATGTTCGTGCCCACCGCCGCACGAGGGTCCACCCTCAGCACGCGGACCATCGCGGGTATCCTGAGAGAGCCCAGGATCAGCCCGACCGCCCCGCCGGCGACGCCTATCGCTAGGCCCATCGCCGCGGCCAGCGTCACGTGTTTCCTATCGAAGACACCCCGTAATTTCGTTGAAACGGACTCGCTGAGGGCAGCGCCCTCGGCACTGGCGGCGAGCTCTTTCCGGGCGCGGTTGACGAGCTCCACTCCCTGCCATAGCACTAAGACTCCCACGACAAGGATGAGAAGTGACTCCTCCACCAGGTGGCCGTAGAACCCGCCGACGAACGCACCGACGACGCTGGGAGCGCCCATCGTAACCGCCAGGCGCTTGACAACACGCCGGGCCCGCAGGTGCCCGACGGCCCCTGTAAGGGAGCTCGCCGTGCTGACTATGATGTTGGTGCCGGCGGCGACCGCCGGCGAAACGCCAAGCAGGAGGAGGGCGGGAAGCCGGATCGTCCCCAGAGCCATTCCTACGCATCCGCCCAACACGCCAACGGCAAGGGAAATGACGGTGAGCAGGGCGGCCTTCCACAGCAGAACGTCGGAAGGCAGCCCCATGTCTTCAAGGAACAATATCACACTCTCTCACAATGAAGAGTCCGCTGACGTTGGCTGGCCGCCAGAAGTCCTACACAGACCTGCCGAAGTAGGTCAGGAATCCAGCAGGGCCTGATGCTCTTTCCGCAGCTTGACCAGCTTCGGCTCTATTACGATCCGGCAGTACGCCGCCTCAGGATTGCGGTTGTAGTAGCTCTTATGGTAGTCCTCCGCCTGGAAGAACACCTCAAGAGGTTCAAGCTCAGTCACAATAGGGCCCGGCAACAGGCGCCGCGCCTCGATATCGGCCATCACCGCCCGGGCATCCTGCTTCTGGGACTCCGAATGGTAAAAGATGGCCGAGCGGTACTGAGTGCCCACGTCTCCCTCTTGCCGGTTCAGGGTGGTGGGATCGTGGATGGTGAAGAACACGAACAGCAGATCGCGATAGCTCACGGCATGCGGGTCAAAGGATATCTGCACGACCTCGGCGTGGCCCGTCCGACCGGTGCAGACCTGCTCATAGCTTGGGTCAAGGACGTGGCCCCCAGCATAACCGGACACCACTCCGCCCACGCCACGCACTTTCTCATAGGCGGCCTCCAGGCACCAGAAACACCCGCCGGCCAGCGTGGCCCTATCCTCGGAGTTTTCCATCATGCTCCTCGATCCACCCTGGCGACCCCTCGCCCCTTTTCCCGGCCTTTACCCAAAACCCACCATCTAACACCTAGCCCGCCTGACCCCGCTTGCTAGCCAGAGAGGTCCTCATCTGGTCGATGCGCTCCTTCAACTCGGGGTGATTGCCGTAGAACGCGCGATTGAATGCCGCGGTCGCCATTCGCACCAGATCGCGAGGGAAAACCGTCTCCAAGGTAGCCTGAAATTCGCTCGCCGTCTCGTGGGCCCTCCTCCGGAACCCGCGCCGCTCCGCCATCGTGACCATCTGATAGTAGATTCGCAATGCTTCAACCACGCCCGGATGGCCGTCGGGCAGCGCGAAGGTATGGGCCTCGCCGGACCTGCCCAGCCAGCCCGGTACGAGCTTGGACAGCATGCGTCCCAGGTCGGATGCGAGGTCGGTTCCAACCCTGACTGACTCTCGATCGCCCTGCTCCCTGGCCGCCGCTCCGTGCGATCCGCGGCGGTAGGCCCTCAAGAACAGCATCAGCACAATGGTCCCGACGATCAGCGCGATGCCAATCAGGACCGACCATTCTATGGCCTGAAGCAGCAGGCTGGATGCCGTCCGCACGCCCTCTTCGGCTAGCTCCGCCTCTTCCTGTGCCAACTGATCGATGCCCTGGCGGACCTCCTCGACGGTGATCTCGGTCTGATTTGTAAGCTCTGGACTGAACGGTCGGTCGAAGAATTTCAGTATCCCCTGTATCGCAAGATCGACGACGAAAGCTATGGGAATGAGAATCACCCACAGAACTCCTTCGGCCACCGTCCGCAGCGCCGAGAGGGCGGGGTCCGACACTCGCGACAGCGCGCCCCTCTGGACGAGGCTAAACAGTACGCCGATCAGGACGACCGCCGACACCGGGCCGAACATGATGCTCGACCATCCGCCCCTCCGTGCCGTCCGGGAGGCGTTGATCGACATGCGATGTATGCTCAGACCGGCCAGCCCCGCGGCGAAGAAAATGAACGCCATCGAGAAGGAGTGCAGATCGACGGGCAATACGATGTCGACGAGTCCGGCGAACGCCAGCACGAAGACGCCCAGCCTCATGCTGAAAATCAGGCTCTCGCTGAGAGACTCGGCCGACGCCAGCGCCCCTCCCCTCCACCACAATAGGGCCCCGGCTACGACACCCACCGCTGCCGAGGCGCTGTATACCTGTGGATGGCCGCCGACAAACACGCGGGCGGGCCAGAGCAGGTCGAGCCCGAAAGCAGTGGTGGCCAGTTGCGAGGCGACGGCGCCGTAGAGCACCGCCACACCAATCAGGGCACGGTACCGGTATGCCCGCGAGACCCAGACGCCCTCCAGCCGCGACAGATGGACGATCGTCAGCGAGATACCCATCACCGCCATGACGACGGGCCAGGCGAGGGCGCCGCCGTAGATTTCCGTGGCGACACCGAATACGGCGATGGCCGAGAACAGCCAGGCGCTCTCCTCCACCAGGGTGGCGAACAGGACCCATCTGACTTTCCCTCGGGTCAACGGCTTTTCTCGTTTTTCATTGGCGGGCCGTGATCGCGTTTCTGAGCACGGTCGAAGGGCTCCTCAGATCGACATGCTTTATTGAGACGAACGGGACTGGCTACTAGGTCGAGCGAAAGTCCGCGTCAGGCGAGGACCCTGTGCTCTGGACGCCAGACAGCCCCGTGGTAAGCCCCTTGACCGAGGAACGCATCTCCGAGATCTGCTCGTCGCTGGCCGGGTGGTTGCCGTAGAACGCGTTGACGAAGGCCCCCGTGGCCATCCGGACCAGCCGCCCGGGGAACAGCCCCTCGAGCGTAAGCTGGAACTCGTGCGGCGTCTGGTGATGATGCCTGCGGTACCCCATGTCCTCCGCGGCGGTCAGCAGGGCATAGTAGACCCGCAGCACGTCGGCGACGCCGGGATGACCGTCCGGGATATTGAAGCCTTTCTTGTGACCGCGACGGTTCACCCAGCTTGGTACAAGCTTTAGCAATAACCTGGTGGCGTCCGACACCAGGTGAGTATCTTCCCTTAGCGAGTCCCGTTGTCCGACGGTGTCCACCGGGCCGCGTCCGAGGAGCTTTCGCAGGAAACGGTATAGCACGTACAGCAGCACGACGATGATTATCGCGAGAACGATCCACTCTATCACCTGGATTACCGCGTCGAGCATGGCGCCATCTTCCTCCGCCCGCTCCGCGTCGGCGGCGCGCTGCTCGACCGTCTCGTTCAGCCTCCTGTTGCCGGCCGAGTCGCGCATCCCTCCAAAGGCGGTGTCGAAGATGCTCAGCACCGCGTTAACGAATACGGTCCACGCGGCCGATATCGGAATGACCAGTCCCCAAAAAACGCCGTTCACGACAGAGTCCAGCATAGACAGTGCCGGCCTAGAGAGATACCCAAGGATGTCCCTTTGAAGGAAGCTGAACACCAGGCCGGCGCCGAGGACGCTCGTCACGACGACGCCTATAACCTTGGGCCATGTCCGTGCCTTGGCGGACTCCTTAGTCTCCGGCAGCAGGTGGCCGACGCTGAGGCCCCCGAGCCCGGCCGCGAAGAAGATAAATATCATCGGGAAGGTGTCCAGGTCGGCCGGGTGGAGGATGTCCAGGGCGGTGGCTATGGCGAGGCCGAAAACACCGAGGCGGAAGCTGAACGTCAGACTCTCGATCGGGAACTCTTTTCCCGCGAGGCTGCCTCCCCGCCACCACAACGCCATTCCCATGAGGATGCCGATCAGGGCGACGAGCCGGTAGCCCTCTGGCGCGGAATCGAAAAACGCGATGCTCGCCCAACTTAGATCGAAACCGCCAACACCGCGAGTCACATTTGACGCGACCATAAAGTAGACGACGCTGACGCCCGCGACGAACCGGAGCAGGTACATGACCTCCGCCGAGGCCGCCTTGATGGGCCGGTGATATGCCAGCATGGAGGCGATGACCACTGCCGTCAACAGGCTGGGCCAGCGAATCAGGCCGTCGACAGACCCCGCGGCTATCGCTCCGACGCTCAGCACGGCGAAGGCCGCGATGAACGACGGTCTCAGCCGCGCCAGCAGCGTGGCGACGCCCATGATGACCAGCAAGGAGGGCCAGCGCATCGGGCTTCCATCGAGGCCCAGAGTGGCCCCCAGCACGCCGAAAACGGCGAATAGCCACGCGCTCTCCGACAATATGGTGGCCCCGAGGACCCATCTATCCTGCGACTGGCTCACCCACAGCCTCCAGCGTGTCCAGGTGTTCCCGTATCTCGTGCACCACTATACCGTTATCCAGGGTCGGACATTCCTCGGACCCGACGTAGACCACGACGACTCGAAACCCGCGGGACCTCATCTCGTTGAGAGTGGTAACAAATTCCAGTGGCAGAAAAGACGTGCAAACGACCAGGCTCGCGCCGAGGGGGAATCTTCTGGAATTCTCCGGTAGCTGCTGGAACATGGGGCCAAGCGCATATGGGCGTATCACGGCCAGCGCCTCCAGGATTGTCGCCATCTGCTCGGGCCCGTTGCTGGGCGCGACCGTCATGGGCTTGCCCAACTGCACGGGTGTGTCGTTCGAAAAAAGCCCGATGGAGTACTGCTTGTCGATGGCGTAAGCGGCCACCGACGCGGCCGCCGTGATCACGCGCTCCAGGTCGGCCGGCTGGTAGGCCTCCCAGTGGGGCGCCATCGTGTCCACCGCCACGACGATAACGACAATGTGGGTGGAGCTGGGCTCGTAGGTCCGCACTTGGAGCGAACCCGTTCGGGCGGTCGCCTTCCAGTCCACGGTCTTCAGCGGGTCTCCGACATGGTAGTCGCGGAGCCCCGACGGCCGGGAAAGGTCCTGATAAATCGCGAGCCCTCTCCTGACGTCACCAAGGGGCCGCGCCGCCGGTATGCCGAGCTCGTTCAGCGGAACGACCGTCGGGTAGACCAGGACCATGTCCTGCGCGGGCTCTCGGATCCGGTTGCGCAGGAATCCGAACGGGTCGCCGCTCTCGATACGGGCGGGTCCGATCCGGTACATGCCCCGCCGTGTGCACTTGAGCCGGTAGCGCCAGCGTATCCTCTCGTACCAGGCCATGGAGGTCGAGTGCTCGAGCGTCTGTACGTTGGGCTTGACGTTCATCGGAACATCGCCCTCCACGACCTGCAGGGCATCCGGCACCTCGTCCTCCACCTGTATCCAGGCCAGAGGCACGGGCTTTCGGTTTGTCAGCGTCAGCGTC
The DNA here is from genome assembly GCA_964544865.1 of uncultured Dehalococcoidia bacterium. Lineage (GTDB taxonomy): Bacteria > Chloroflexota > Dehalococcoidia > Lucifugimonadales > CAJWER01 > CAZJDV01. Next base: position 9,652 of record CAZJDV010000021.1, read on the forward strand.
ATTCGCACCTCCTCGCCGACGAAGACGCGGGTGTCCGAAACGGCACGCTGATAGGCCACGTCCTCCAGGGCGAGCCTGTTCCAGATCAAGGAGATCGCGCCGGCGACCAGGCCCATTACCCCGAAGGCGATGACCAGGCCCTGGCCCATGAAGATGCCGACCGCTATGATGAATATGAAGAACGCGATCCACAGATCGTGCCAAAAATGGCCGGACGAGAACGTGGACTTCACGGCTATCTCTCGATCGGGACAGGGGCGGTGGTCAGAATCTCCTCGATTAGCTGAACCGCCGTGTTACCCTTCAGGCGGGCGGTCGCACTGAGGATCATTCGGTGGGGCAAGATCGAGGGCGCAAGGGTCTTGACGTCGTCGGGGATCACGAAGTCCCTGCCGTCGATCGCCGCCCAGGCCTGGGAGGTCTTGTGCAGCGCCAGTCCCGCCCTCGGGCTTGCCCCCAGAGAGATACCGGAGTGCTCCCGGGTCATGCCCAGGAGGCTTACAATGTAGTCGCGTACGGGATCGTCCACCTTTACCGTCGGCGTCGTCATCTGCATACGACCGATCTCCTCCGCGGTGGTGACGGCCTCAAGGGCGGGCAGGACCGAGTCCCGCTCGAACCTAACGAATATGGCAGATTCCTCCTGCGGGGTGGGATAGCCCAGCATCACCCTCACCATGAATCGGTCAAGCTGCGCCTCGGGCAGCGGAAACGTGCCCTCCATTTCCACCGGGTTCTGCGTGGCCATCACCATGAATGGCTGAGGCAGGGCCATGGAAACGCCGTCGATGGTCGACTGCGTCTCCTGCATCGCCTCCAGCAGCGCCGACTGCGTCCTAGGGGTAGCGCGGTTTATCTCGTCGGCCAGTAGCACCTGGTTGAATATCGGCCCCGGACGGAACTCGAACTCCGAGGTCTTCAGGTTGAAGAAATTGACTCCCAGGACGTCGCTCGGCATGAGATCGGGCGTGAACTGGATGCGTCCGAAGGTGCAGCCCAGAGACTGGGCCAGCGCCTTGGCCAGGGTCGTCTTGCCGATGCCCGGCACGTCCTCGAGCAGGATATGTCCCTTGCACAGCAAGGCGACCAAACACAACATGATGGACTCGTCCTTGCCGACGATGACCTTCTGGACGTTCTCCCGAATCCTGATGGCCAGGTCCCGGACTTCCTCCACTCTCCCTGCGCGCTGCATTAGCTCTCCTCTTGGCGCCTATCACATAAAGCCAGGCTTGCCGCGATCTTCACACGGTTTCGATCAGCCCGTTACTTCTCAGTTTGAATTAGTGGAGTATGTGACCCTTCACGGAGGTTCCCCTGGACGAGGCCACATAGCTCAGAATTTCATCGATCTAACCGGTTTTGACCGGCTGCTAGTAGCCAGTACGAAGACGGGAGCGTCGCCGATTCGCGATCACCGGTGGATCGGCTCCGATCCCGACCGGTCGCCTTCAGCCGACCGTAGTATAGATGTTTGCGCCGGTGTCCGCAAAAGCTGCCCCGGCGGCCGCCGGAATGTCGGGAGGCTACGGATTGGGCCCGGATGCGCCGGGCCTCGCCGCGGTAGCGAATGTCCAATCCTCGGACCGGCGACCACTGGTTGTGGTGCCGGACCATGCGATAAGGTATATTAGATGCAGGTTCCCGGCGTTCGGCCCGGGGACCTGTGACGATGCAAAGCGATGTCAGGACGCACCAGGCCCAGACGCCGGACGGCCAGCCAACATGAAAGAGTTGCGGTCAATACTCAGAATCGTCACCACCGCGTTCACGGTGGCCGCGCTCGTGTACGCCATTCGCACCAAGAGGCCGGCCGGCCATCTCCTCAGCGTGCCCTACGATTTCAGGATGCCCACCCTGGAGAGGCTCCGGAGACGGCTGTGGAACCCCGAGGACGATAGAGTCATCACCCCCAGCTTTCTGGGTGTTGGCTGGTCCGTCAACCTGTACCAGGCCCTGAAGCAGGTTCAAGACTACCGGCCTTCGGACAGCGAGGACCCGCCAAAAAGCGCCGAGGCCTAGTACCTCTCAGAGCATTGCCCGGTGGTGTAGTGGTAGCACAAAGGACTTTGGCTCCTTTGACCCAGGTTCGAATCCTGGCCGGGCAGCCACCCCACGGACCCCATGAACAAGGGACTCTTGGCATTTGGCAGGAGCCCTCTCTCACCCTATCGAACTACCGTTTTGCCGCCATTGTGCCGCCATAATTTCAAATTGTCCCTTCTTCCGGTGTCTCCAGGGGCGCCGAGATGAGCACCGGCAACGTCGTCAGCTTCGACGTGGAGCCCATGCTGGGCATGCGCATCATCCCGATCTAGAAAGTCAACGTATGATAGACGTACAACGCCTCCGCGCGCGGGCGGCACGGCCATACAGCCCCGATTGACCGCCCCCGAGGACACTGCTACACTCCCAGAAAAGGGAGGTCCTCACCGATGGCAAGAAGGCTGCGGGTCGGACTGATCGGTGCCAACGTAGACTACGGCTGGTCCCCGCGCGCCCATCTTCCGGCATTGCTGGCGTTGCCGGACCTTGAGCTGGCCGCCGTATGCACCTCGCACGCGGACACCGCGCGGGAGTCGGCAGCCAAGTTCGGTGCGCCATTGGCGTTCGATAATCACCTGGAGATGCTCGAACAGACAGACTTGGACATCGTCGGAGTGTCCGTGCGCGTTCCCCTGCACCATCGGCTGACCATGGATGTGCTCAACACCGGAAAGCACGTGTACACCGAGTGGCCGCTGGGCGCCAGCCTCCGGGAGGCGGAGGAGATGGCCGGCCTCGCCGGCCGAAAGGGCGTCAGGACCATGACCGGGCTTCAGGGCAGGTGCTCCCCTTACTACCTGCGGCTGAGGGAGCTGATCCGAGAGGGATACGTAGGCGAGGTGCTTGCCGCCAACATGACCTCCTTCGGGTCCGGCGTCCTGAGCCGGACGTCAGACCGGACCTGGCAGAGCGACAGGGCCCAGGGCGCAACCACCATGACCATCGCATTCGGCCACATAGTGGACACGCTGTGCATGTGCCTTGGCGAGTTCGCCCAGGTCTCAGCGGTCGTCGGAACTCGAGTCCCTCAGTGGCGCGAGACCGACACTGACCGCATGGTAGACGTCACCGCGCCGGACAATGTGCTCGTGAGCGGCGTCCTGAAAAGTGGGGCGATGGTCTCGGCCCACGTGGGCAGCGTGCCCTGGCACGGCGGCGGATACCGCTTGCAAGTCTACGGCCGCGAGGGGACGCTGGTCATCGAGGCGCAGCAGCACCCCCACCTCGACACCATGCGAATTATGGGTGGTAAAGGGGACGACCCGGAGTTGAAAGAGCTTCCGATCCCTCGGCGGCTGACCTGGGTCCCGGACGCGGTGCCGCAAGGTCCGCCGTTTAACGTGGCGCAGATGTGGAGCCGGTTCGCCAACGCCATCATGACCGGCGAGCCGGCCGAGCCCGACTTCGCCACCGCCGTAACGCGCCATCGGCTGCTGGACGCGATGCAGCGCGCCTCCGACACCGGAAAGAGGCAGATCCTGTAACCAGGGCCGGCAGCCGACGCCAGGACGGGCCATCCACCCAGTTTCGTGCGCCGATGGGGACACGGGACCTCGCATTCAATGGCCCTCTTTCGCAATTGTCGGTGATTGACATTAACAGACCTGTCAGTCATGCCCCCGACTCGTCGGCCCTTGACAAGGGGGTACCGGGATCCATACCATGGTATGGATCCCGGTAAGAGCATTGGTATGACAAAGGCAGCGAAAATAGCGATCAGCCTTCCTGCAGACCTGCTGCAAGGGGTGGACAGGGAATGCGAGGCCAACGGGGAGACGAGAAGCGAGTACTTTCGCAGAGCCGTCCAGGCGCTTCTCCGCCACGAACAGGAGCTCAAGGCCGCCGAGCAGTACGTCCGGGGCTACGCGGATGATCCGGAGGCCGGCGGCGAACTGGCCTGGGTCGAGACGGCGTCCCTCGAAGTGCTGGCGACATGCCCTTGGGGCAAGGCGACGAAGGAGTGAGGCGAGGTGAGATATGGTGGGCGGATCTGCAACCGCCTATGGGTCGCTGGCCGGTGCTTCTCCTTTCCCGCGACGAAGCCTATCAGGTGCGGGAATACATCATCGTGTCGCCACTTACGAATCGCCGGCGAAATCTCCCCACGGAGGTACGCCTAGGACCGGATGACGGTCTACCTCAGGAGTCCGTAGCCAACCTGGATGTCATCATCACGATGCCAAAGAGGCAGATCCGGGAGCTAGTCACCGGCCTGAGCCCGCAGAAGATTCGCGACGTCGAGGCGGCGGTCCACTTCGCACTTGGGATGCAGGATTAGCTCAGGACCGTGGGAATGGAATTCCCTGGGCCTCCGCACTGACCACCCTGTTCGCACATTCGTCACTATGGAAATGGAGCGAATATGAAAGTTCTAGTGAGCCTGGCTCTGGAAGAGCGGCACGTCGAGCAGATCGCCGCGGTGTCGGACGCAGTAGAGGTCGTGCGCGCCGAGTCGGAGGGAGAGGCGTTGGAGTTGATGCCTGAGATTGACGTCGTGCTCGGCGGTCTCAGCCGGGACATGTTCCTGCGTGGCGACCGGCTGCGATGGATCCAGGCCACCGGCGCCGGAGTGAACGGTTTGCTGTACCCGGAGCTTGTCAAAAGCGATGTGGTTCTCACCAGCGCGAAGGGCATCGTCGGCGTGCACCTGGCCGACCACGCGATGGCCCTGCTGCTGACGCTCACGCGTGGCATCATGCGCGCCGTGCGGACACCGAACTGGGGCCAGCGCGCGCCCATTCGAGCAGTGTCGTGGGAGCTGCGGGACCATACCATGGGGATCGTGGGACTTGGCGGCACCGGCAGGGAGCTCGCGGTGCGCGCGGACGCCTTCGGCATGCGCGTCATCGCCGTCGACCCCGAGGACGTGGACGTACCGGACTGCGTCCGGGTCTGCTGGAAGATGGACCGGTTCATGGACCTGCTATCGGAATCCGACGTGGTGGCCATCTGCGCGCCTCTGACGACCGAGACGGAGGGTATATTCGACCGAGAGGCGTTCCGCCGGATGAAGAGAGACGCGCTGCTGATAAACGTGACCCGGGGCAGGATCGTGCAGGAGGACGCCCTCCTGGAAGCCCTCCAACAGGGCTTGATCGGCGGCGCTGGGCTGGATGTACCCCCCCAGGAGCCGCTGCCGGAGGACCATCCCCTGTGGCGAATGGAGAACGTCGTGGTGACCCCGCACACCGCTGGAGGCTCGCCCGTACGCACGGACCGGACCGTGGGGCTCTTCTGCGAGAACCTCAGGCTGCTGCTTACCGGCGCGCCACTGATGAGCGTCATCGATAAGCGCAAGGGATACTGACCCTCCCGCCGGTGCTGTCAGGGAGATTTCCATGCTGTCGAGAATTCTGAAGGCACTGGTTCCCATCTGTTTGCCGGCTATGGCGAGCCCTTTGAACTGCCTCTACCCCGCGCCTCGCTTCTCTGCTAGACTACGCCCGGCGCGACCGGGTTCACTCATTCAACTCCGCCGGAGGAACACATGAAGAGAATCAACAAGTGCATTGAGCTGATCGAGCAGGGGCAGCCGGTCTTCTCCACCGGCGCGTCGGCGCTCACCTACGAGGCCGGCCGGGAGATGGCCCAGACCTGGGCCGACATGATCCAGGTGGAATTCGAGCACCACGCCTTCGACACCATCGGCCTTTACAAGTTCATGCAGGGGCTTCATGACGGCGGCCCAACGCCAAGCGGCCACCCGACCCCGACGGTGATCTGCACCCTCCCCTCCAACTGCGTCAGCCCGGAAGAAGTCCGCTACAACGCTTGGCAGTCCAGACACGTCCTCGCGGCCGGGGTCCACGGTATCCTGCATACCCACGCCCGCAGCGCAGAGGCGGTCAAGTGGTTCGTAGCCACGTGCCGCTACCCGTTCCAGACCATTGGGCTGGACAAGGGTATTCCGGAGGGGCTCCGCGGCGGTGGCGGACAGGGCCAGCCGGCGGTCATCTGGGACATCGGTCCCCACGAGTACGTGCGGCGCGCCGACCCGTGGCCGCTGAACCCGGACGGCGAGCTATTCCTCGGCCTCAAGATCGAGGACCGGCACTGCCTCCCGGATGCCGAGCGCATAGCCGCCGTCCCCGGCATCTCGTGGGCCGAATGGGGTCCGGGCGACATGGGCATGTCCTTCGGCGACCCAGAGGGCCACGACCCCCCCTACCCCGCCCACATGGAGGAGGCGCGAAAAACGGTCAAGGCCGCGCTGGACAAGGCCGGCGCAGCCTTCTACTGCAGTTGGAAAGACGAGTCCATGACCCCGGAGGAGATCCTCATTCACACCATCGAGAACGTCGGCGCCAAGATAGTGCCGGCGACCACCGTTGAGGCGGTTCACGCCGTCCGAGAGCGCTACGGGAGGACAATGCCCGTGTAGCGGACGCCCGATGGCGTATCTTATTTCTCCGTGAGATGAGTCACACCGGTCACAGCGGTAGTGTGATACTGACGTCGGACCCGGCCGCCGCCGGCATCGCACTGGGAGAGGTGACGTCGCTAGCTCCAGGCTCGCAGCTACGAGACTGGCTATCTCCAGGGGTCGGCTGGGTGGAATCGGACGCCGACTGGGGCTCTTTGGCATCTCGCCTGCGGCGGCGCCCCCCGGTGTTCTGCCGCCATATCTGCCCAGCTCAAGTCCGTATCCCGCTGGAAAGATTAGGAACAGACCTGGACGATCTAGTCCTGGCGGGCCGCCTGCTATTTCCCTATCTCGATTTAACCCGAACAATTTCGGTCCAGACCAGGATCCTGGGGTCCCTGTGTCCCTACGGGGGATACGACGTCAACACGCTACTGTCGAAACTCTTCGTGGGGCAAGGCGTTCAGTTGAACGTGCGCTGTCCGGAGCAGGTGTGCTCGGTCGTCATCACTCCCGACCAGGGATTTCTCGGCCTGTCGCTCGCTGCGGACAACCTCAGCGATTGGGCCGGCGGCGCCCGCAGATTCAAGCGGAGGAGCCAGCAGGTCAGCCGCGCCGAATTCAAGCTGCTGGAGGCTCTCGAGCTGTTCGGATTGAGTTTGCCAGCCGGCGGCCTTGCGCTCGACCTGGGAGCCGCCCCCGGTGGATGGACTCGCGTATTGCGCGGTCACACGATGACGGTGACGGCGGTGGACCCAGGGGACCTGGACCGTCGAATGGCCTCCGATTCGGCCGTGAGGCACGTGCGTCGCGCGGCGCAGAGCTACCTGAGGACGAGTGATGAGCGGTTCGATGTCATCCTCAACGACATGCGGATGGACGCCCTGGATTCGGTGAGGGTCATGATGAACGCGGCCAGAAACCTCAAGAAAGGCGGATGGGCCTTATTGACACTCAAGCTTCCCCGAGTGGGAATGGAAAATGCCGCCGCTTCGGCACTTGATCTGATTCGCGAAAAGTACGAGATCATCGGAGCGCGGCAGCTGTTTCACAATCGGAGCGAGATCACCGTAGTGGTCAGGCCGATGCGATAGACGGTCACCTTGTGCCTCCCCAGCTCCCGCACCGTGCTATAATAGCTGCTAGAGACATGGTGGCGGAGGATGACAGCTTATGGAGGGTCTCTAGAAAGGAGGTACTGCGTTGGTTAGTAGTATGTGGAGGTGTTCCTGGTAGATGTTCCCTGGAGCATCTCTAAATTAGGGCCCCGCTTCGGCGGGGCCCTATCGATTTATGGGCGATGGCGAAGAGCAAACGCCGAGCCACCGCCGGGCAGGCCGGCTCACACCACGGCGCTTCGCACGCGGGGGACCGTGGCTCTACCCCAGACCTTCTATCAGAGCCATTCGTACCAACTCTACGGCGTTGAGGCTCATGCGGGTGCGGTCCGGCCTTCCCCGGCCGGCGGTGCTGTAGGTCCGCGTCCAGAACCCGTTGCCGTCGGTGATTGCGATGACGGTGTGGCCCCCGGCAAGGTTCTCCGCCATATCACCTGGATCCGGCACGCCGTGAAGCGCCAAACCGAAGTCGGACTCGGCGTGGAGCCTGACGGCAGAGGCGAGGTCCCTGGCCAGGCTGTTCGGGTCGTCCGGGATGTCGCCGGGGCCGCGTGAGCGCGCTAGCAGGCGGCGAATCGTCACGATCCCGTTGCCTATGATCCCCTCGACGAATTGATCGGGACTCGCCTCCAGAAGGCGGTCCGCCACCAGTCCGCCCGTAACGTCCTCGTAGACCGCAATTTTCGCGTTCCTATCCTTGAGCAGCCTGCCCACGACGCCCTCGATCGACTCCTCGTCGATGCCAAACACCCTTCTGCCAAGGAGGTCGCGGACCTCCTGCTCCACGGGCGCTATCAGTTTCGCCGCCTCCGCCGCGCTCGATGCCTTGGCAGCGATTCGCACGTCGACCTGGCCCGGGTGGGCGAGCACTCCGACCGTGGGGTTGTTGGATCCAGCGATGAGATGGCCAATGAGGTCGTCGACGGCGCTCTCGCCCATATCCGCCACCTTCAGGACCCGGTAGGTGATGATCTCCGACAGGTCGAATCTCTTGCGCAGATACGGCGCGACCTCGTTGTCGAAAAGCCACTTGAGCTCGAAGGGAACGCCGGGCAGGGCGAAGACCGCGCCCCTGGGGTCCTCCACTACGAACGAGGGCGCCGTGCCGTTGGGATTCCGCACCGCGACCGCACCCTCCGGTATGTCCGCCTGCTTCTCGTTGTTGGAAGTCATGATGAATCCACGGCTGCGGAACCGCTGCTCGATCTGATCGACCAGCTCGGGGTCTCTGACCAGCCTGCGACCCGTGACAACGGCTATGACCTCCCGCGTCAGGTCGTCCTGGGTGGGGCCCAGTCCTCCGCCTGTGATGACCACGTCGGACCGGTCCAGGGCCCGGCCTATGACCTCCTTCATGCGGTCCGGGTTGTCGCCAACGACGGTCTTGTAGAACAAGTTGACGCCCAGGCTGGTGAGCCGCTGGGCCATCCAGGCCGAATTGGTGTCCTCGATCTGGCCGAGAAGCAGCTCGGAACCGATCGCGACGATCTCAGCATTTGGCATCCAGAACTTCCTTTCGATCAAAGTGAGTATTCGTACGAGCGTGTCCGCCCACCTTTGGATGGGCCAACATGAAGTCATGTAACGGTTGCTTGAGATCGGAAACGCGGGACCGACCGCGCATTCTCGCGGACCATAGAACCGCAACTATGCCGGCGTGACCTCGCGGGCGTGCAGTATCTCGGTGCCGCTCATGATACGAATGTCAGCCGGCCCTAGCGTCAGCAGCGCGACCGTGTCGCCCTGCGCCATGACAAATTCCACTTCGTACGCGGCGCCGTCATCGTAGCGATGCACGACAGTTCCCACGTCACCCTGTTTTAGGCCGTGTTGCCCTACGTCGTGCGTAATCACGACAATCTCCAGTTCGCCAATCACGCGTCTTCTCCTTCCCGCTTGGCACGGGCTGGGTAGGCCGTCTATGACATATTTGGCGCCGTGAACCGTATTCACCACCACCTCGACCTCTTCCGATCGGGCGATCACCAGTAGTGCCGCCTTGAGTGCACCGACATCAAGCATATCAAAGCCCAGTGTACGCAGTAGCCTGGCCTTAGATCTGCCGTCGGGGTGCCTGTCGGAAAGCAGGTAGTCCGCGAGTTTCTCTCGCTGGACATAGGCGCTACCACGATTTGGCAGCTTCATGTCTGCACAATATGCCTCACCCGCATCTCTCCCGCAGCAGGGCGGCGCCCTGGCACATGGCGCGCAGCTTCAGGTACGCCTCGTCGAAGTCCATCGGGTTGATGCTCGACGGTGCGAAACCGCAGTCGGGGTTCAGGGTCAGCCGCTCCTTGGGGACGAACTCCATTGCGGCCTCGACGCGGGCGGCGACCTCCTCCGGTGTCTCGACGTGGAGATCGGTGTGGTCGATGACCCCGAGCCCCAGTGTCTTGTCGGCGGGGAAGTCCTTGAGGACGCCGATCCCTCCGGCGTCAGGGGTCGCGAACTCCATGGCGAACCGGTCCACGTTCATCTGGCCCAGCGCGCCGATTATCAGGTCGTAGGGTCCGCTGGTGCCATGGCGGCGGTCGAAATGAGCGTGGCAGAGATGAACGCTAAGAGAGACGCCTTCGACTCCGTCCGCGACGCCGTTGACGCACCTGACGGACAGCTCGATCTCGTGATCGACATCCGTGATCCTTTCCCGCTTGCGGTACTCCGGGTCCACGAGCAGGGCCAGCCAGGGATCGTCAAACTGGATGGCGTCCACGCCGAGGGCGGCCAGGTCCTGGACCTCTTTGCGGATGATGCCCACGCAGGCGTCCATGAACTCCTCGCGGGTGGCGTAAGCCCCCACCGAGTGCTCCTGACTCCACATCCGGCGACCGACCGTGTAGGGTGACGGGATCGCCACGATCGTCTTGTTGCTGGCGTGCCGCAGCAAGAATAACGCCTCGCCCGTCGCTATGCCTCTCCGGGGGTTCAGACGGGTTACGACCGCCGGGTAGTACATGGCTGAAGTCCGGTAGGTCCCGCCCAGAATGAGGTCGAGCTCGAAGCCTTCGATGGCGTCGGCGAAGACTTTCACGTAGCTCTCTCGCCGCCACTCTCCGTCCGAGACGAAGTCCATACCGGCCCGTTCCTGCATATGGATGGCCGACGGGACGGCGGCGTCCAGCAGCGCGTCCGCCTCCGCCAGGCCGATGCCGCCAGCCTTGCGTTCCTCGATCAGATCGCGTATCCACTGCGGCCGGGGCAGGCTGCCCACGACGAAGGTCGGGAAGAGTGCACTATCCGATGTGGCTGGCATTGGATGCTCCTAGTTTTCGTAAGCGTAGCTGTAGCTAGGGCTCACGACCTTGCCGCCCTCCACGATGACGAAATCCCGTTCCATGGGGTCCCCCTCGAAGAAGCGCGTGAGACAATCACGTATCCCGTCGGCGTATCGTTTTTGCGCCTCCAGGGATGTCCCTGAGACATGGGGCGTCAAGGCATGGTTGGGCATGGTCCGCGACGGGTGGCCCGACGGCGCAGGCTGCGGGTACCAGACATCGCCGGCATAGCCGGCAAGGTGGCCACTCTCCATTACTCCGACGAGTGCGTCCCTGTCCACTATCCGGCCGCGGGCGGTATTGACCAGGTAGGAGCCTCTTTTCATGCTGGTCAAGACCTCGTGGTCGAACAGCCCGTCGGTCTGCGGCGTGAGGGGGATGTGGATGCTGATGACGTCGCAATGCGGGACCAGGGCGCCGAGCGTCATGTAACGCGCGCCGAGGAGCTGCTCTTCGACGGTGTTCAAACGCTTGTAGTCGAAATAGTAGGTCTGAACGTCGAAGGGTTTCAGGTGGGCGGCCACACACTGACCAATGCGCCCCATGCCCACGATGCCGACGACCTTGTCCTCCAGGTCGTGGGCTCGTGCCACCACCTTGCCGATGTCCCACCCTCCGTCGACCACCTCCTGGTAGGACGGAAGGTAGTTGCGGACCAGAGTCAGGATCTGCATCACGGCGTGCTCGGCCACGCTGACGACGTTGCTGCCGGTGATCTCGGCTACAGTGATGTTCCGCTCGGCCGCCGCGGCCAGGTCGAAGTGATCGGACCCGACTCCGGCAGTAAGAAGCAGACGAAGGTTCGGTGCTTTCTCTATGCGTTCCCTGGTCATGTAGGCCGGCCAAAACGGAGTGGCTATCAGGACATTCACCGTCGGGAGATGCTTTTCGAACTCGCTTCCGTGTCGCTTATGGCGACAAGCTCGTGGCCCTCGGCCTCGACCATCTCGCGCAGCCCAAGGGCGTTTTCTGCACAGCCAAAGAGCTCGGGCGTCTCTTTTGCGTCCGGACCACCGGGGTAAAGGACAGCGACGACCTTCATGATGCCTCCTTTACGAATCCATCTGTCTTCCTCTATACGCGGAAGACAAACCTATCTTGTGCGGTCCGGCTCGACATAACCGCGACCGCATGTCGAGTCGGGGTGCGGGCGCCGGCTCTGCGTTCCAATGAGTCGATGGCCTCCGAGCGGATCATGTTATTCTGGAGTCAGCGCTCTTGAACATCTATTAACCTTCATGATACTCCCCTAATCGCCGGCACGCCCCTACGACTACGAAAATCTAAAAGTGATCCACGGTAACTGCGGCGACGGGACAGGCTGCTCCTCATCTAAAACGGCTGGAGCTCGGCGCTCTTCCATCTCCTGATCGCTGCCTCCGCCCGTGGGCTGATCGCCCGCTGAATTCGTACGTTGAGTAGCGAGGGCAGCCCACTCTCGAAGGCGAGTTTGATGGCCGGGGAGAGGTCGCCGGGGCTCTCCACGTTCTCGGCATATCCGCCCAGGCCCTGTACGACCTGGTCGTAGCGTGTCGGGAGAAGGTCCGTGGCGACCGGTTTGCCGAACACGGCAAGCTGTATCTGCCGGTCGATCCCCCATGACGCGTCGTTCCCAAGGATGGCGACGACGGGCAGGTCGTGGCGCACCGCCGTGTCGAACTCCATCGCATTGAACCCAAATGCGCCGTCGCCGGTGACCACCGCGACGCGCCTGTCGGGGTGCGCCAGCTTGGCTGCCAGCGCCACCGGCAGCGCCGTGCCAAGCATCCCGAAGGGCGACAGGTACCACCATGTTTTCGGCGTGCGGGCGGGCATGTGCGCCCGAGCGAAGTGACAGAAGTCCCCACCGTCGAGGACCAGATAGTCGTCGTCTCCAAGAAACCCTTCCAGGGCCTTGTGGACGTACATCGCGTGCATGGGCGTCTCGGCCACGGCCAGCGAATCGAGCTCCTCTTTCTGCGCGTCACGCTCTGCCTGGAGCCGCTGGAGCCAGCCCCGGGCCTTCCAGGAATAGCCGGCCGCCTCGGCGGCGAGCTGACCCACGATGGCGTCGACGTCCCCAGCGATGCCGACGGCGACGCCGCGGTTGCGTCCCAGCTCCGCCTCCGCCGGGTCGATCTGGATGATCTTCGCGTCAGGCGATATGGTCGGCGCCATGCCGTAGCCGAGAATCACGTCCTGCTTCCTGCCGAGCAACAGCACAACGTCGGCCTCGCGCAACAGCCGCGCCGCCCTGTTAAGCCCTGAGTCGAAAAAGCCAAAGCAATACTGGTGCTCGTCGGACACCAGGCCACGGGCGTCACCCTCGGTCATCAGCGGCAACCTGGCCGTCTCGATGAGCCGTTGAAGGCTCTCGCCCAAGTTCGCGTACGCCGCGGCGCTCCCAGCGATGACCAGCGGCCGGCTGGCGGAACGCAGCAGTGAGACAGCCTCCTCGATCTGGTCCGCCGTCGCGAGCGAGAGCGCTTTCGTGCGGTACTCGTGGGGCTCGAAAAAAGCCACCTCGTCTTCCGAGACCTCCTGTTGCTGAATATCCACGGGAATTGTGAGGTGGACCGGGCCGCGCCGCCCGCTATACGCGATCCGAAGCGCCTGGGCGATCATGTGCGGGATGCGCCGCGGGTCGGTCACCATCCACGCGCCCTTGGTGACGGGCTTCGCCATGCCGATCTGGTCGATTTCCTGCATTGCGCCGCGACCCAGCTCAAGGAGCTCCGCCGAGCCGCTGATGGACAGCATCGGGCTCTCGGAGTGGTATGCGTTGGCCAACGCCGGGATGGCGTTGGCGAAACCGGGCGTCGTGTACATCGCCACACCCGGCTGGCCGGTTATCAGGCCCCAGGCGTCGGCCATGTGGACGGCGGCCTGCTCGTGGCGCGTGTCAATTAACCGGAACCCCTCATCGCTCATCACGTCGAGGACGGGCAGCACGTGGTCGCCGGCCAGCACGAACAGGTTCTCCACGCCTTCCAGCCGCAGGGACCGGGCGACCAGGTCGCTGCCGGTCAATTTCGCTTTATTGGTCAATAGTGACTCCGATTCTATGAAGGAATTGTCCATGCCGGAAACGCGGGACAGCCGGACCGGCTCTGGTTTCTACAAGCCCAGCCTGTGGCGCGGGACGCGGATGGGCGCCGCCCCTCCCGCCGCCCAGCAGTATAACTAGGGCGAGCACCGGCGGGCAACCCGCCGTCACGCGTTGTCGGCGCGCCGGTCGTCCTTTCGGCCGAGGGACAGGGCAAGGTCTGCGAAGAAATCGAGGGCGCCGGAGCTGCTCATTGAATCTCTACTGATCGTGTCCTCGACGGGCGCTCCCGCCAGAACCTTCTTGACCGGGAGCTCCATCTTCTTGCCGTTGAGGGTTTTCGGGACCTCTTCAATGGCGTACATCTCATCGGCGACGTGGCGCGGCGAAAGCTCGGCGCGCAGCCTGCTTCTGACACGGTCGCGCAGCGCGCCGTCCAGCTTCACCCCCTCCCTCAGCACGAGGAATAACAGCAGCCGGCCATCCTCGCCGACCTGCCCTGTATCCACCACCAGGCTGTCCAGTACCTCGTCCATGTCCTCCACCACGCGGTAGAACTCGCTGGTGCCCATCCGCACGCCGGTCCTGTTCAGGGTAGCGTCCGAGCGTCCGTATACAACGCACGTACCGCGACCGGTTATCTTGATCCAGTCCCCGTGGCGCCACACGCCCCGGTACGACTCGAAATAGCTCTCCATGTAACGGCGGTCCCTCTCGTCGTTCCAGAAGTAGATCGGCATCGAGGGCGCGGGCTCGGTGATGACGAGCTCGCCCACCTGCCCGACCACGGGCCGGCCATCGGGACCGTAGGCCTCAACCCGCATGCCGAGACACAGGCACTGGATCTCGCCGGCATGTACCGGCAGCAGGGGGCATGAGCCGAGAAAGCCGGTGCACATGTCCGTGCCCCCGCTGAAGGAGGCCAGCAGCAGATCGGTGCTCACGTGCTCGTAGACCCACCGAAATCCCTCAGGCGGCAGTGGCGCACCCGTGGAGCCGAGACCCCTCAGCGCGGAAAGATCGAGATCGTCCGACGGCCTGATGCCGGACTTCATGCATGCCTGTAAGAATGGAGCGCTGGCGCCGAAATAGCTCAAGTCAGCCTCCCGGGCGAACCTCCATAGCTCACCCAGGTCCGGATGGCCGGGGTCGCCATCGTATAGCACTACGGTGGCGCCGAGCAGCAACCCACCGACGACGAGGTTCCACATCATCCAGCCCGTCGTCGTGAACCAGAAAAAACGGTCGTCCGGAGTCAGGTCGAGGTGCAGGGAAAGCACCTTGAGGTGCTCGAGGAGGATCCCGCCATGGCCGTGGACGATGGGCTTTGGCAGGCCAGTGGTACCCGACGAGTAGAGCACCCAGAGCGGGTGGTCAAAGGGCACGGGCTCGAATACCATGCCGTCGCCACCGCCGTGGAGATCATCCCATGACATGGTGTCCCGCAGGCCATCCAAGTCGGGCGTGCCTGATAGATAGGAAGCCACCACGGTGTGCTTCAGCGTAGGAAGCTGTTCTTGCACGTCGGCTAGGGCCTCGAACAGGGAGAAATCGCGGCCTCGATACCTGTAGCCGTCAACCGCCAGTAGCACCTTTGGGCCTATCTGCCGAAAGCGCTCGACGACGCTCCGCGCGCCGAACTCGGGCGAGCACGCCGACCATACGGCGCCGATGCTCGCGGTGGCCAGAAAGGCCACTACGGCCTCAGGGATATTGGGCATGAGGGCGGCGACGCGATCGCCCTTCCCGACTCCGAGCCGCCGCAGACCCACAGCCACAGACGCCACCTCGCTGTTGAGTTGCCGATATGTCAGCGTCTTGAGAGGGCGGATCTCCGACTTGGACAGCAGCGCGGGGTGATCGTCGTCGCGGGCCAGAGCACGCTCGGCGTAGTTGAGCTCGGCCCCCGCAAACCAGCGGGCTCCCGGCATGCGCCGATGTGCCAATACTTGGGAGTAGGGCCCGGCCGACTTCACCTGGAAGTAGTCCCAGATGGATGCCCAGAATCCTTCCAGGTCGCCTACCGACCACCGCCATAGGTGCTGGTAACCGTCGAATTTGAGGCCCTTTTCCCGATCCAGCCACCGCATGAAACGGGCCATGTTAGAGCGGTACTTCGCGTCTTCGGTCGGCTCCCACAGCAGCGTCCCTTCGTCGACCTGCTTCGGCAGTGGGACTCGTGGCATGGTCCAGGTCTCCTTTTACAGCCTTCCTTGGCAGAGCTCGCCATACGGGAGAGGTATGCCAGGCATGTGCGAGTGCCAGGCGGAGGATGACAGGCTGCTGGATCGCGTCAGGCCAGTTGGAGCTTGTAGCCGTAGCCGCGTACATTGATGATGTATTGCGGCTTGGAAGGCTCGATCTCCTGGTCCCCTACCTCTCCCCCCGTGCGCTCCGGCCATCCAGCGACGGCGATCTCCTCGTGGGCAACAGCCGGGGTCGCGTGGTGCGAGATCGTGACGCTCCGCAGCTGAAAGCGCAGGACCACCTGCCCTCTGCCAGCCCGGTGCGGTCGCCGCTTACTAGCAACCGGCCGCCCGACGCTACCCGCGCGCCATTCACCAACGTGCCGTTCTTGCTGTCCAGGTCCCGGATCCTGTGGCCATCGGCCTCCTCGACGATCTGTGCGTGCATGCGAGAGACATATGAGTTGTCGATGAACACGTCCACGCTGGAGGACGCCCCCAGCAGACAGACCTGCCGCTCCAGGGGGAAGACGCGCAGGTCCGGGATCCTTTCTCCACCACGAGCAGTGCGGACGGCTCCTCCGGCATCTCTCGCCCTCCAAGAAACGTGCGGCCGTCTGTCTCCTGCGGATAGCGGCCAAGCGGCGCATTCTGATAACGACCGAAGACAAGGCGAATTGTATCCGCGATATGCGTGCGAGGCAAGCATTACCCCCACGGCCTGTATCCGGAGAACGTCAGGCACCTGTCAGGTTCCTGAGAGGTGGGCGTCAGGCTGCCGGGATCAAGGGGCCTTAGACTGGTGTTAGTGAAGACGCAGCGAAACCGGGCCTAGCCTCGATGCCGAGCGAGGCAACAACGCTGCAAGGTCGGCTCACTGCGCAAGAATCCACGGTATCCGCCGAGCCACTCTGGGGACAACGAGGCCACTCAAAATGATAGATTTTCGAGGATGCCCGAGATGCGGCGGGGACGTGTTTGAGCGCTTTCCCTCAGAAAGCGACAGGCTCTTTTGCATCAACTGCGGCTGGAGACAGGCGGAGATACCTGAAGACGTCAGATCTCAGGTCGACGCGCATCTGGGCAGAAGACACATCGAAGACGCCTACAAACGCGGACGGCCTTGCAAGGAAGCGCGATAACAAGAACATTGTCTTACACGTCCGGGCCCCGGGGCGTCCGCGTCAGATGGCCAGGCGGCCAGCCAGGCGTGGCTCAGCGACGCTCCACTACGACGCGAAGAACCGTCAGCCCCAGCGACGGCGCGACCAGCCGTACGCTCCCATCGATGACCGTGGCGGCGCCCGCGATCGGTCTTACCACATCGGGCCGCTCCCAGGTGTTGCGGGCCTTCGGACCATCGCCCGTGAGCACGTCGACGCCCAGGACACGATCGATAGCCGCGTCCGCGAATCGCAGGTCGATCTCCACGTCATCCGTCAGAGAGCGGTTGACGATGAACACGCCGGCCTGGCCGGACTCGCCGTCGTGGCTCGCAGACACGTCGAGGACCGGGACCTCGCCCCTTGCCCCTGCAACGTATGACGGAGCCTCGACCACGGGCAGGAGGGACCGGCCAACCGCGTGCTCCGAGAAGAGGCGGAAGGGGTGGTACGTGCTCTGGATGAGCAGTCCGGCCGGCCTCGTCAGAATTGGTGCTATGACATTCACGATCTGGGCGATGCAGGCGATCTTGACCAGGTCGGCCTGGCGTACGAAAGCGCTCAGATACTGCGCGCACACGAGGGCGTCCTCCAGGTTATAGACCTCCTCCAGAAGGTGCGGGGCAACTCCCCAGGCCCCGTCTCTCTCCATGTTCTTGTACCATACGTTCCACTCGTCGAAGGCCACGAAGACGCGCTTATCGCTTCTCTTGACGCCCCGGACGTAGGCCAGAAGGCCGGCGTAGTCTTCCAGGATGCGGTCGATCTCCACACCCTCCGCCAGGAACCAGGCACTGTCCCCGTCGAGGTTGCGGCTGTAGCGGTGGGCGGAGATGTAGTCCACGTCGTCCCAGCAGTACTCCAGGACGGTCCGGTCCCACTCGAGGTAGGTGCCCATCTGCCTGCCGGAGGAGCCGGCCAGCACCAGCTCGATGGACGGGTCGAGCCCGCGCATGAGCCGGGCCGTTTGCTGGGCGCCCGCCGCGTACTGGGCCGCCGGGACGTGTCCCGCCTGCCATGGCCCGTCCATCTCGTTGCCCAGGCACCAGAGCTTCACCGCGTGGGGCTCGGAGGCGCCGTTCTCGCGGCGCATGTCCGACCAGTAGGTCCCGCTGGCCAGGTTGCAGTACTCGACCAGGTCCAACGCCTCCCTCGGCCCGAGGGTGCCCTGATTGACGGCGACCATCGGCTCCGTACCCAGCTTCCGGCACCACAGGATGAACTCGTCGATCCCGAACGTGTTGGGCTCGGTGCTCTTCCAGGCGAAGTCGGGTCGCGACGGCCTGCCGGATAGCGGACCTACGCCGTCCCGCCAGTCGTAGTTGCTTACGAAGTTGCCGCCGGGATAGCGGATGCACGGCATCCGCAGCCGTCGAAGGGCGTCTAGGACATCGGCGCGAAAGCCGTTGGAGTCGCTCAAGGGATTGCCGGGGTCGTAAACGCCCTCGTACACACATCTGCCGAGATGCTCAAGAAACCCGCCGAAGATTCGCCGGTCGATCTCGCCGGCGTGGCGGTCTGTATCCAGCCGGATCGTCGCCCTCATGGGACCTCCTCTCGGTCAATAACTAACCATCGGGAGCGATTTCCAAATCGCCACGAGCAGAGCATACTACTAATTAGGGCGCCCCGGGTTGGGGCGGCCACGTCAGCCGGTACTCCGGCGCTCGCCGGGCTCCGACCCCCGCACGACCGATTGACTCAGCGTGGCGTGGTGGTACACTCGTGCCATGCAGTCCGATCCTCCATTACCTCGGGCCGCGCTCACGGCGGTACAGCGTGAAGAAGCTTGGTCTCATAATCAATCCAGTTGCGGGCATCGGCGGCAGGGTCGGGCTCAAGGGTAGCGACGGCCCCGATGTACAGCGGCGGGCAAGGGAGCTTGGCGCGTTGCCCGAGTCGCCCCGCAGGGCGGTGGACGCCCTCAAGTCCCTCACCGCGTTGAAGGACCGCATCGAGGTCGTCACCTATCCCCGCGAGATGGGCGAGGACGCGGCGAGGGAGTGCGGTTTCACCCCATCCGTCGCAGGCTCGATAGCGAGCGGCTCGACCACGCCGGACGATACCCGGCGGGCCGCGCGGGAAATGGGAGAGATGGGCGTCGACCTGGTCCTCTTCAGCGGCGGGGACGGCACCGCCAGGGACATCCTCGACGCTGTGGGCCGAAGGATCACAGTCCTGGGTATTCCTGCCGGCGTGAAGGTCCACTCCGCCGTATACGCCGTTACACCGCGCAGCGCCGGCATGGTGGCGCGAATGTACCTGGAGGGTAGGCTCGACGGCGTGCACGACGCGGAGGTGATGGACATCGACGAGGACGCCTTTCGACAGGGCGGCGCCGCCAGGCTCTACGGCTACCTCCAGGTACCGGAGGAGCGCAGCCACGTCCAGAGCGCCAAGTCCTCGGGCCAGCAGGGCAAGAGCGAGTCGCTCAAGGCGATCGCGGCGGGCTTCGCCGCGGAGATGGACGAGGACACCCTGTACGTCATGGGACCCGGCTCTACCGTCGCGGCCATTATGAGCGAGCTTGGCCTGAATAACACGCTGCTGGGCGTGGACGCGGTCCTGAACAGGGCCGTCCTAGCCGGCGACGCGAACGAGCGCGACCTACTGGCGCTGATCCCCAACCAGCAGGTGAAGATAGTCGTAACAGTCATCGGCGGCCAGGGCTACGTCCTGGGCCGTGGAAATCAGCAGATCAGCGCCAGCGTGGTTCGCGGGGTCGGCAAGGACAACATCATCATCGTGGCGGCCAGGGAAAAGCTGGCCGCCCTTCGCGGAAGGCCGCTGCTGGTCGACACCGGAGCCGAGGACCTGGACCGGTCCCTCGCCGGCTACTGGAAGGTCATGACGGGCTACAGAGAGTATGCCATGTACAGGGTGGGCGTGTAGTGCTCCGGCGGTCCGGTCGTGTAGACCGGTGTTCACAACCGGTTCAGACAAGACCCCGTCAGCATAAGACCGGCCCTATTGTTCCGGCGGGGAATGACACCGAGCTGCATCAACATTCCCATGACGTCGAGTTTGCCCCAGGTATCCGCCAGTTTATCGCCGGCGACGCGGTGGACAGCCATTGCTTGCACCTCGATCTTCTTGCCGGTGGCCGGTATTCCCATAAGATCCCCCCCGTGGGTAGCCTTGAAGGTATAGCGACCACCTTGTCGTCCGCGGCGATTAGTTCCTCGATGTTCATCTGCCCGTCGGGGAAGGCGCCAAGAACCATACCTACGAGTCCTTTCCATCCCTCGAAGTCGGGCGTCATGCCCGGCGGAACGTGGTGCGCCTTCGCGTCACGGGATACAAGCTCATCGAACGCAGCCATATTCCCCGAGCTGACCATCTCTTCCGCCAATCTGCGCACTATGGCCTTGTTTTCTTCTGACATGGAGTCTCCTTTCACGTAGAGTATGTCGGGTGGGACGAGATTATCGTATGGCTCGGCGAAGCCCACAGGCAACTTGCGAACTTGCCCTGTGGTGCAATGGCGCAGGCCTAGAGGGCTTGAAACAGCCCCTCGGCGCACGTATGCTAGCCGATGCGGAGAATCATTGAGGGGGAAGCCATGGGGACGTTCGACGGCAAGGTGGTGATCGTTACCGGCGGCTCATACGGAATCGGCAGGGACACGGCATACGAGTTCGCCAGGGAGGGCGCCCGGGTCGTTGTCGCCGATGTCGACGCGGTCGCCGGGAGGGCGGTCGAGGCCCGGCTCAAGGAGCTGGGTCCCGACGGGCTGCTCGTCGAGGCCGACGTCTCAAAGGCCGAGGCTTGCCGTCGCGTCGTATCGGAGACCTTGGCCGCATTTGGGGCCGTGGACGTTCTCTTCAACAACGTCGGCATCCAGTCGCCCGACTCCTATTTCAACGTAGAGGACACGCCGGAGGAGACCTGGGACTGGATACTGGATGTGAACCTGAAAAGCTACTACCTGATGTCGAAATACGCCATCCCCGAGATGCGCAATCGGGGCGGCGGCGCCATCGTCAACACCGCCAGCGTCCAGGGATTGCAGTCCCAAAAGCTGGTCCCCGCCTACGCCGCCAGCAAGGGCGGCATCCTGTCGCTTACGCGCCAGATGTCTCTGGACTACGCATCGGAGAACATCCGCGTCCTCGCTGTCTGTCCCGGCGCCATCGACACGAAGATGCTGAGGACCTCGGCGGAAACGACGGAGGGAGACCCCGACGAGCTCATCGCCGAGTGGGGCAAGGGCCACCCCATTGGACGCATCGGCACCGGGCAGGACATCGCAAACGTCGTGCTTTTCCTGGCAAGCGACAAGGCCAGCTTCATGACTGGCGAGCACGTGAACGTCGACGGCGGCTACATGGCCCTGGGCGCATGGGGCGCCGCCGGCACGCCGAATCAGGAGAGCTAGCCGGTTGCGAGGGCACGGGCGACGTGTTGGATGATGCAGATCATGGAGGAGGGACATGCTCATCAACCTGGCGAGCGTCGCGGTCGTTGCGAAGGACTACGATGAGGCTATCAAGTGGTTCACGGAGGTGCTTGATCTGGAGCTCCGCATGGACGGCTCTATGGGAGGCGACCACCGGTTCATCACAGTGGGCGTCCGAGACCAGGAAGACATCTCCATCGTGCCCCATAAACCGCATGACGGGGCTACTGATAGCCAGAGTAGTATTCACGGCCTTCTTTTCCATACCGACGACTGCCGCCAGGAGGTCGATAGGCTCCGTAAACATGGGGTGAAGATTGCGATGGAGCCGGAGGTCCAGCCCTGGGGCGTCCAGGTGGTCTTCGAGGACCTGTACGGGAACACTCATGTCCTGGTCGAACCGAGCCCGATGGCATTTCAGCGTGGATCCGTGGAGGTCTGATACCAAGTTTGTCGGAACCCGTCATGAATACCGTCGATCGGAGAGCGCACCTCGAACCTGCAGTTGCATTAAGCCTGAGCCTGTCGAAGGACGTGATCGCAATTTCACGACACATTCAAGACGAGTTGGTATGAGTGCGGCGGCCTCCATCTGCCATTCCCAGGCACGAATGTGTAGCCATAACCCGGCCCATTCCCACTCGAACGTCATGCAGTGGACCGCCCGGGTATCGAGCGACAAGACGGCAGCCGGCGAGTTGCCGGGAGTCAGCATGAAGCCTTCGTCCCTGTCGGAACAGTAGTTGAACGACCTTACGGGAGGGCGTCCTGATGGAGGGAAAAACAGTCATTGTCACCGGCGGTGCGGGAGGCATCGGCGCCGAGGTCTGCCGGGCCTTCGCGCGGGAGGGCGCGGCCGTCGCCGTGGCAGACCTTGACGTCGCGAGGGCCCAGGCCTTGGCCGGCGACCTCTCCTACCGTGGAGGAGACGGCCTGGGCGTGCAGGTCGACGTTCGCTCCGAGGAGTCGGTCGATGCCGCGGTGCAGAGGGTCGTTGAGCGTTTCGGGCGGCTGGACTACCTGGTCTACTGCGCCGGCAACAACATCAAGTCACCCCTGCTGGACATGACGCTGGAGCAGTGGCGC
>CAZJDV010000022.1:0-31486 GCA_964544865.1 uncultured Dehalococcoidia bacterium
TCGTGTCACACCGTTCGTCAATCCCTAAGACCTCACGTGCTCCGCTATCGCGGGCATAGCATCCTTTGGCATGCAATGTCGATGGGCGTAGAGTGTCGCTGGCAGCCATGGGCGCAAGGCTTACACTTCACAATGAGGTAAGAGATTTGGTCGCAGGCTCGAATCTTCCCTGCAACCTGGTGGTGAGCGAAGGCGAGGCCGATACGTCATTTCTAGCCTTCAGATTCTCTCTCATAGCTTTTTGACTACAGACGCGAGTCGCGGTGACAGATCGTCGGCTCGTCGCACAGTGGCCCAAGTTGAGATTCATCAATACTATCCCGATGGGCTCCCATTACGTGGATAGCCTCGGTCACGAGGATCCAGAATCTGCTCGAGTTGGTTTGGGGATATTCGCCGTGTTCCTGGGGACTGTCTATCTCACGGAAAGCGTGGGTTGGGGTATCGGCTTTATCATATTCGGTCTGTTGGGCCTCTATATCTTCGCTCGAGACGTCGCTCCTGGGGACGAATACCGGCGGTGAGGCCTTCGCAATCCACATGCATTGGACACAAAGGCGAAGCGCCGGACTGCTAGCCGACAGCATCAACGCCGTACTCTCCCGCCTGCAGGACTAAGCCCTGTAGCCGCGGGGCTGCGCGGCGCTGGTGCACGGAGTGTAGTCATTTCTTGCGAAGCATGAGCCCACGCCCCTCACAGCCCCCTCAGCCCGTGGACCGGAAACACCTCCCGGTGCAGCGCCGCCACACTGTTTTCGGCGAAGGTCCTGGCGTCCTCCTGGTGTGCTTCCCCGTTGGGGGGAGTGTCGTGGTCCGACAGGGTCGAAACGCCGTGGCTCTCCCGGTATGATTCCGGGATTTCGTCGGGCAGGTCGCGGTCGAGCATTAACCCGTATGCCGAGGTCCACGCCCTGGCCACCGCCTGGAGGTCGTAGCCTCCGCCGCCCAGGGCCAGCCACGTCGGCGCGGCGCCGGCGAACGCGCCGACGGCCTGTCCGATGCCCTGAACCGTGAGTGCCAGGTGGGTGATGCGGTCGCGGAAATGGGCGTCGATGCCGAGTTGAGTCACGACGACATCGGGCTTGTAGGCCTCCAGCAGCGGCGGCACCACCTCGCGGAAGGCCCGCAGGTACACATCGTCCATCGTGTAAGGGTACAGCGGCAGATTCACCGAGTACCCGCGCCCCTTTCCGGTCCCGATCTCCTGGGTGAAACCGGTGCCGGGGAACAAGTACGCGCCGGACTCGTGGACTGATATGGTCAGGACCGCGTCCGTGTCGTAGAAGGCGTGCTGGACGCCGTCACCGTGATGGCAGTCGATGTCCACGTAGGCCACCTTCATGCCGTGGAGCAGCAGCTCCTCGATCGCCACCACCGGGTCGTTGAATACGCAGAACCCCGAGGCGTTTCCTGGCATGGCATGGTGCAGTCCACCCGAGATGCTGAATGCGCGGTCCGCCTCGCCTGACAGCAGCACCTCAGCCGCCCTCAGCGACGCACCGGTAGAGAGCGCCGAGGCCTCGTACACGCCCTCGTAGATGGGATTGTCCCCCGGCCCGAAGCCGAACGCCGCCTGGTCGCCCGAGTAGTCGCCCCGGCTGACGCGCTGCACCCACTCCAGATAGGCCTGGGTGTGAGAGCGCAGGAGCTCTTCCTCCGTGGCTGGCTGGGGCGCCAGGAGCATCGCGTCGGGCGACTCAAAGACCCCGTACGCCGCCAGCAGCTCGTAGGTGTAGCGGAGCCGGACCGCCTTGAGAGGGTGATTCTCGCTCAAGACGTGCCGTGTCAGCGCGTCCGAGTAGATAAATGCGGCCTTTTCTCCCATCAACCGCCCCCCTTGAATCCGGCTATCTCCGCCCTCATGTTACGCCTGAAGGCGCTGCGCAAATGGAGCTTGCCGCAATCGGGAAAGACCAGGAGCCTGGGCATAAGGGTATCGTGTGAACGGCCTTTCGAGGGGCGATGTCTTGCGCGGTGGCGAGTGTCATGACGCACAAGGGGGAATCGGCCGGACGGGATTATTCTAGCACAGGGGGCTGGTTCGCGGTACCGGCGGGCATCGCCGCCGGCCTGGATTCAATGGCCTACGCCCCCTCGTCCAGCGGCTGTGGGCCGCGGAGCCAGCGCAAGACCCAGCGCCAAGCTGTGGCGACGATGGCGAAAATGACAGCGCCGGAGATCAGGGTGGACGTGCCGACGGTGGCCGGGTCCGGTCGCGGCGCCAGCGTGGTCTCGCCAAGAAGCTCCGACTTCCATCGCTGCTCCAGCTCCTCGAGAGTGAGGCCATAGGTCCTGAGGACGGCCTCGTCGATCTTGTCGCCATCTTCTAACGCGGATACAAGGGCGCTCATGCGCTCCGCCCCGTACGTCTCGACCATGTGGTCCACGGAGCAGGCGGTTCGACCGCGCGGCCTGTTCCACGACCGGAGCGCGGCCTCTGGCGCCGGCCTCGAAGTGCATCGCAAGCCCCTCGTTCAGCCACGCCGGGACCTTGGCGAGGGGCGAACTCACCGCCTGGTCGAGCAGCAGATGCGTCGACTCGTGCATCATGGTGTCCGTAGACAGCCCTTGCGCCACGAACAGCCTGTAGTCCCCGAAAGCAAACCCGGCGAAGAGACGCAGCCGGTCCGCGGTGTCGCTCGTGTAGGGAAAAACCCTCTGGGCCTCGCGGCGTCCGTTGACGATAACGGCTTTTATCGGCGAAATCTCTTCCAGACCGAACAGGTCCTTGACCTCCGCCAGCCCCTGCGC
Source organism: uncultured Dehalococcoidia bacterium (assembly GCA_964544865.1). Taxonomy (GTDB): domain Bacteria; phylum Chloroflexota; class Dehalococcoidia; order Lucifugimonadales; family CAJWER01; genus CAZJDV01. Next base: position 2,752 of record CAZJDV010000022.1, read on the forward strand.
CACTTCCTCCGCCATCCTCTCGACCCTTTCGCGCGATAGGTTGTGCGACAGCACGACCAGGTCGCCACGCCGGACCTCGCTCCATGTGTACCGAGGGTCCCTGTATTCGAAGGTGAAGTGCTCCGTCTCCAGGGTGTTGCCCGCCGCGTCGGTTATCCGGTAGAAGTACTCGATGTCCACACCCGTGGGAACGTAGCTGGACCCGCCTGTCTTTATACTGAACTCGGCGGAAACGCGCCGGTCGGAGGAGAACTCGGGGTAGCCGTAGGTCTGGATGTTCCGGTCCGCCAGCCTATAGAAGAACTGGACCTCGGTGATGGGCGAGTCGGACTCGGCCTCCAGACTGAACACCACCTGGTCGGGGAACTCGACCTCGTGGGAGTGCGTCAGCACGCGGATGGGCGACAGGCGCTCGACATCGGCGTCAGGTCCCAACGGGCCTGCCGTCAGAATCGCGATGGCCACGCCGGCTATTGTGCTGAGAATGCTCATCTACATGCTTCGATGCGGCCGCGCCCCGGCCCGTTTCAAATGCCGGTGATCCTGATCGCCGATCGTGCCTTGTAGACACGGTTGATATTCAGTAACAGAGCGGTGAAGCCCTCCACGTAAGCGGCGTTTTCCAGCCCGCCCCCGTCCACCGCGCGTATGCCATTTATCATCTCCGCCAGGTCCATTACCAGCCGCCTGGCTTCGCGGCTGTCGCTGCACACTATAACGTCCGAGTCGACGGGCTCGTTAGGTTCCAGCAGGTCGTGGGCGCTGATGGTCTGAAATGCGGCCGCCACCGTCGCGTCCGGCAGGAGCGCCTGAGCCTCCAGGGCGGCGGAGCCGGCCTCGACCCTTAGGGCTCTGGCCCTGCCCCTGGTGAAGGCCAGCGGCGCCACCACGTCGACCACGGTCTTTCCCGCCAGGCGGGGACCCAACTCCGCCAGCGTATCGCGATGAGCGGAATACGGCACCGTGACAAACACCGGGTCCGCGTCCGTGGCGACCCTCTCGTTCAGCGACGCGGACACGGAATCTGAGGGAGCCAGGGATGCAAGCCCCTCCGCGGCCTCCAAGGCCCTTGCCAGCTCCCTGGACCCGATCAAGACATCCTCTCCCGCGAGGGCGAAACGAAGCGCAAGGCCCCGGCCTTCGGGGCCGGTGCCCCCGATGAATCCGATCACTGGGTGTTCTCCTTCGTATGTGGCGGGACACGAAACGGGCCGCATGGGGCCTCGGCAAGACACCGCTGGCCCCGTAATTAGTCCGCTATAGCTGCACCGCCACACTCTGCGGTCCGCGACGCTATTGGAGCTGAGGCCTCACCTCGGGATCGACCGTGATCCCCTGCGCGTCCTGGTATAGCTCCCACGGCTTGAAAGACTCGACGAACGCCTTCGCCTCCTCCTGGCTTGCGATGCCTTTTTGGGCGCGGCCCGGTTCGTAGCCGAAGGTCTTGGCGAAGGCGTCGAACCCTCGTTTCGTCTCACGGACTCCGCCGATCTCCTCCTCCTCCCCGTCGCCGCCGGTGGTCAAGACCAGCCTTTGTCCTCTCCTCGCTTCTCGCCAGTAGATCTGCATACATTTCTCCTGCGGGTCCGGTGGGTGCCCGAGTGACTTTCGCTCAGTTCTACTCTACCGGCTAGGCCGCCGCCTCTGCAACCTGGATGGCCTGACGCAGATCGCTGAAAGGAGGGGCGCGCCGGCGCGAGGGGCCCGTTGCAGGAATATCGGGCTTTGACTACAATTGGCCCTGTATTAATCCATTGGGAGATGGTAATGGCCAAATTCGATACCGATCATCTGCGAAACATCGTGCTGCTTTCCCACGGCGGTGCGGGCAAGACCTCGATTTCGGAGGCGATGCTGTTTCGAGCAGGTGTCATTTCGAGGATGGGCCGGACGGACGACGGCACGACTACGTCCGACTACGAGGAAGAAGAGCAAAAGCGGGCCGCCAGCACTCAGACCTCCATACTGCCGTGCCCGTGGCGGGGCCACAAGGTCAACGTGATCGACACGCCGGGCTATGCGGACTTTCGGGGCGAGGTAGTCTCGGGAATCAGCGTCGCCGAGGGGGCGGTCATCGTCGTCGCCGCCCCCGCGGGGGTCGAGGTCGGAACGCGGCAGTTGTGGCAGATGACCGGCGAGCGAGACCTGCCCCGGATCCTGTTCGTCAACAAAATGGACCGCGAAAACGTGGATTATGAGAGTGTCGTGGCGTCTCTCGTGGAGGCCTTTGGCAGGGGATGCGTCGCCACGCAGATACCCATCGGCACCGAGTCGGATTTCTCCGGTCTCGTCAATCTGCTGGACACCGATGCGGAGGTGCCGGCCGGCCTACAGGACGCGGTAGACGTCGCCCGGGAAACGCTGGTGGAGGCCATCGCCGAGACCGACGACGACCTGACGGAGAAATACCTGGACGGCGAGGCCCTGACCGCCGAGGAGATGACGGCCGGCCTCAAGCAGGGGGTGGCGTCGGGAGCCATCATCCCCGTCACGTTTGGATCGGCCACCGAGAATCTCGGCGCTGAGGAGCTCCTGGATACGATCATTGACCTTATGCCGTCTCCAGCCGAGTCCGGGACCGCGATGGGGGCCGTCGTGGATAGCGGCGAGCAAGTCCCCCTCTCTGGAGTCGTCGCACAAGTCTTCAAGACCTCCGCCGACCCCTTCGTGGGCAAGCTGTCCTACATCAGGGTCTACAGCGGCGCCTTCAAGAGCGATACTCAGATCTGGAACGCGAACAAGAAAGAGGCGGAGCGCGTCGGACAGGTCTACGTGGTTACGGGAAAGGACCAGGAATCGGTCTCTGAGCTGGCGTCGGGCGACATCGGCGCGGTCGCCAAACTCTCGTCGGTGGTTACCGGAGACACCCTCGGCGAGAGGAGCGATCCCGTCACGCTGCCGGAATTCGAGTTTCCGGCGCCGGTTTATCAGATGGCAGCATCCCCAAAGTCGAAGGCGGACCTGGACAAGATCACCAGTGCGCTGGCGCGTATCACCGAGGAGGATTCCAGCCTGCGCGTCACCCGGGAGCCGGATACCCTCGAGATGCTGCTCGGGGGCCTTGGGGACGTCCATATCGAGGTCGCCGTGGAGAAGATGAAGCGCAAGTTCGGTGTGGAGATCGCGCTGAATATCCCTACTGTCCCCTACAAGGAGACCATAACGTCAACGACCAGTGCCGAGTACAGGCACAAGAAGCAGTCCGGGGGCCACGGCCAGTTTGGCCACGTCTTGCTCACCGTCGAGCCGCTGCCGAGGGGATCTGGATTCGAGTTCGCCCAGAAAGTCGTTGGCGGCTCCGTACCCAGGGAGTATATCCCGGCTGTGGAAAAAGGTTGCAGGCAGGCCCTGGCCGGAGGGGTCCTCGCGGGCTACCCCGTGGTGGACATCAGGGCGACCCTGTTCGACGGAAGCTACCACCCGGTGGACTCGTCGGGCCTGAGCTTCGAGCTAGCGGGAAGCCACGCCCTGTCTGACGGCATCCACCATGCCACTCCCGTGATCCTGGAGCCGATACTGCGCGCCGCGGTCACCGTGCCCGAGGGCGACACCGGGGACGTAATGGGCGATCTGAACGGCAAACGGGCCAGAATCCTGGGAATGACGCCAATGGACGGCGGTATCACCATCATAGAGGCGGAGGTGCCGCAGTCGGAGATGCTGCGCTACGCCACGGAGCTCCGCTCCCAGACGCAGGGGCGCGGGACGTTCACCATCGTGTTCGATCACTATGACCTGGTTCCCGGCCACCTGGTGCAGCGCATAGTCGACGCAAAGGAAAAGGCGAAAGCGGAGGCGGCCCGCTCGTGACCGCTCCCCTGGAACTGGAAACAACTGTAGGTGGACCGAAGGAGGAATGAGGAATAAGGAGGAATACGGTGAGATTCAATGGTTGGATAATCAGCCTCGTCGCGGTGCTGGCCGGGATCGTGGCACTGATGGTCCCTGTCCAGTCTGTCGTGGCGGCATCGCACGCTACGTCCGGCGTGGCATTCAGCGCCGTGGTGTTCAACCCGTCCGATTACACGATGTATCGCCTGTAGCGGTCGTGGTTTCGGCGGATGGTCCGACCGGTCCTGGGGAGGTGCCTCCGCAGGCTACCACAACTGACTACACGGTCATAGATAGCTTCGGGACGGTTGTTACGGCGACGACCACCGCTTCGATCAGCTCCGGTTCACCCGTCACGATCGGCTTTTCCCGCACCGTCGGGTTCGTAGACCCGTACACTCTGATGACGTTGGCCAACGGGCATACCGGCGCTGTGAAGACTACCGGGAGCGACACCGGCTTCTACGTCAAGGAGTGCAATGCGTAGCCTCAGCCTTTCCACATCACACTTTCGCCTGATATCGCGGTCAACGATGTGGGGACCGACCACAAGGTTACAGCCAAGGTGACGGGCACTGCCGGTCGAAGCTTCCCCATCAATGTGTCGGTGCTGGGCGTCATCGTGGATTTCGAGGTTATCGCGGCCCGAGCACTGGGGTGTCGGGCACTTGCAGCATCAACAGCGACTGCACGACTGATAAAAACGGCCAGGTGAACTGGACTTACACCGGTTCAGGGGGTGTTGGTATCGACACCATCGTGGCTGGGTTTGACGATGGAACTCAGTTCTCGCCAATCGCGGACCACGTGAACAAGGAATGGGTGGATCCGCAGCCCCCGTCGGCCGACGCCAGGACCATCGGATTCTGGAAGAACCACCCGGACCTGATCGGCGAGATCATCGCCGAAAAGAAGATCGGCCCCGCTCCAGGACTTACCGTGCCGGAGATAGTGGCGATCCTGGAGAACGCCAGCGCAAGAGATGCCAAGAACACCTTGAGTGCCCAGCGGATGGCGGCCATCTTGAACCTTAGAAACGGCGCCGACCGCAACGCCACGGGGATAGACATCCGGGACGTGATCGACGACTCGGTTCCCCTGCTGCAACACGCGGGCAAGCTCGATAACAAACACAAGGACGGACATCGCGGGGGCGCGCTCAAGCTCAAGGACCTGCTGGATGAGTTCAACAACAGCGGCGAATAGCCTTCGGCAATAGCGTGTAAAGCAAGGGGAGCGGCGTGCTTTGGACGCCGCTCCCCTATTATTGTGCTCGTCCTAGGGGTCAATCCTCGACGGACCACAGGGTGTGGTAGTGGTCGCCTCGCAGGACCGCGGCCATCTCGTCCCTCTCCAGGCGCCGGAGATCCTTCAGCAGGGCGTCACAGGTGGTGAGCGGGTCGCTGTGGCCGGCGACGGCCAATCGCCGCATGATTCTGTCCCAGACCCCCAGCGTCACCAGGCTGTCGACGTAACGCAGCCATGGGATCACCGTCAGGGTGTCGATCCTGGGAAACCCCGAGCGCATCTTCCGAATACTCCTTATCCGCTCCCGCGGCGAGCTGACCATCGGCTGGATGCAAACGAGAGGCCCGCCGCAGGGGTTGGACCGGGTATCTATTACCAGCGATCTGTTGAAAGTGGGGAAGGAAAGCGACAAAACCTCCGCGGTGTCGATGCTGCTCGATTACGCTTTCCAGGTCCAGGACGAAGCTGCCATCCATGAAGCGGGCCCTCCCTCTGTCCACGGTGGCCTGAGCGCGGCCGGCGGCTCGACGCTACGATTTCACAAGGTCTCGGACGGCCTCGATGAACGCCGGCAAGACCTTCTGCCAGTCGCCGGCGACACCGTAGGCAGCCTCCCTGAACATGTTGGCCTCGGCGTCACGGTTGATGGCCACGATGTTCTTTGCTCCCGAACACCCGGCCATGTGCTGGCTCGCGCCCGATACGCCCACGGCGATATATAGGTCCGGCGTCACCGTTTTGCCGGTAAGGCCCACCTGGTAGCCGTGGTCCACCCAGCCGGCGTCGCAGGCGGGTCTCGAGGCTCCGACCGCACCCCCCAGAAGGCCGGCCAGCTCCTCCAGTATCTCGAAACCCTCCGGGCCCCCGAGGCCGCGCCCTCCTGTGACCACCACGGAGGCGTCCTCGAGCCTCATGCCGCGGCTCTCCGATCGGACCGTCTCGACGCGTCGTATCCTGACCACCGACGGGTCGAGCTCCAGCTCTATCGGCACGATCTCGCCGGTCCTAGACGTGTCCGGCACAGGCTCGCCATAGACCTTGCCTCTGAGCACGACGAACTGAGGGCCGGATTCAGCGAAGGTCACGATCGCCAGTGCGTTTCCGCCATACACGGGGCGGACGGCCACCACGCGGCCCGTGCCGCTGTCCAGCCTCACCTCCACGCAGTCCTGCGCCAGGCCAGCGCCCAGCCGGAAGGCGACCCTTGGGCCGAGTTCCCGGCCCAGCTTCGTCCTGCCCACCATGACTATCTTGGGACCGGTCTGCCGGCACACCTGCTCGAAGGCCGCCACGTGGGCATCGACGGCTATCGGCTGCGCCAGGAGTGGGTCCTGCGCTAGGAATACCTTGTCGGCGCCCAGGGCGATGGCCTCGTTCGCGAGGTCGTCAAGGCCGTCACCCTGCAGAGCGACCCCGACCTCGCCCTGGAGCCCCCTCGCCGCCGTTATCATCTCCCCCGTCGCCGGCGCCAAGCCCCCAGCGGCCAACTCGCCAAGCACAAGTATTTCAATCATTAATCCCCCCCGTCAATTGAAAATCGGGTCACTCACCACCCAGTACCCGTTGCTCATTCCCAGTACCCAGTACCTTCCTAGATCAGCCCGTCCTCGCGAAGTCTCAGGGCGAGCAGCCGGCCGGAGTCGGCGTCGTCCTCGCCCTCGATGAACTCGCATCGCTTCTCGGTCGTCGGCACGACGAGATCGGCGATCATAATCCTCGGCTCCAGACTGGACTCGTCGATGCTCATGTCGGCCACGGTCCATACGGTCGGAGTCTTGCGACCCGCGGCCATGATGCCTCGCAGTGTGGCGTACCTCGGTTCCCCCAGCTCGTTGCTGACTGTCACCAGGGCGGGCAGATCGCTCTCCACCACCTCGTAGCCGTCCGCAAGGGGATGGTGGACCACGACGCCGTGGTCCACGACCTCTACTTTTTGGGCGACGGTCATGCAGGGCAGATTCAGCATCTCGGCGATGCCCATCGGCACCTGGCCGTTGTCCCAGTCCGACGCCTGGCGACCGCAGAGGACCAAGTCGTATCGCTCGATCTTCTCGATCGCCCGGGCGAGGACCCGGGCGGTGGAGTATGAGTCCAGGTCCGCGAAGGCTTCGTCCTGGGCAAGCACCAGCCGGTCTGCTCCCATGGACAGCGGCTTCTTCATCACGTCCATCACGAACTGGCTTCCGACCGACAGCACGGTGACCGTGCCGCCGGTCTCGTCCTTGATACGGAGAGCGGCCTCGATCGCGTTCTCGTCGAAGCCATTCACCACGGGCGGCACCCCGGGGAGCATCTTGACCCGATTCGCGACCGGGTCGATCTGAAACGCCGATGCGGGCGTATCGGGGTCCATCACCTGCTTCACACACACGATTACATCGATTGGCATCGGTGCTTCCTCCGTGGCAAGTATTGCGATATGCTCCGGCAACCCCCGTGGGGAGATGTCAGAGCCGATGGGAATATAGCACCAGATCTTGGGGTAGTCAACATAGAGCGGCCCAGGTTGAGCGCGTTCTCGATCTCGTCCGACCTCGCTTCGCCGAACCGCGGTCCGTAGTCACTCAATGTGATTCACTTGCTGTCGCGGACCCACTTGTCTTACCCTTGACCGCCGGTACGGCGGTCGGTGACGCTGTCGCGACCTCTGGATTCATAAACAGATCTTAAGACATATCTCAGCCATTGTAAGAATTATCGCCCAATGATAGCTCAAAAAATACTTGACATTTGATTTAGACTTATATGAAAATAGTGCAGCGTGTCTTAGGGGTAGCACCGGTGTCCTCTTGGGAGTGCTCGCACACACTCATTGGGGTTAGCACCTGCTTCTCAGCAGAGCCCGCCAGCAAGAGCTTGTCCGCCTTGCCACCGATCCGGGCCCTACCCTCGGCGCGAAACAATATCCTGGGGGGGATCGCTATGGTGATCGCATACGACGCTGCTCCAAATACCGCTACGTCTGTCGCTCCAAGGCGCCAGGTACAACCCAGTCCGACCAAGATCAGAGAGTTAGACTGCCATAGATGTGATACGAAGCTCATCATGGGCCACTACGAGCCAACCTGCCCTTGCTGCGGCAATGCAGACTACTCGAACACACGCGACATGGCGCCGCGATGGCAAAGGACGAGCATGGTGAGCTCGGCGACTCGCAACGTGATTCGCTATGTAGGCGATTCTGTTCATCTCACGGAGACCCTGATCTACGCGGAGCTCGTTCGCCAGCGCAATCGCGCCGTCTATGCGGTCAACTGCCCGTTCTGCCAGGAGGCGATGGAAGAGACCTCGCTTTCCGGTATGCGGCCAGAGGCCAGAGAGCATCGGTTCAGATGCCCCGTGGGCCATCGGGTTTCGCTCGTCCCCACGTCGCGTGGTATGCTAGGTTGGCGGTAGCCTCCAGGGGGCGGCGCGGTCTGTTTTCAGCCCGCCTCGGACCCGTGGGGACGCGGAATTGAGTGCGGCCAGGCTTCCCCCCAGCCTGCCTGCGCGCCCTTCGGGGTAGTCACATTGGCGAAGATTGTCGACAAGCGCGCCCAGGACCCGAACGCCCTCTTGTTCATCTGCGACTTTTCGCCGCCACGCGGCGCTGACCCAAAGCTGCTTGCCCCCGCCCAAAACCTCGACGCGGACTTCATATCGGTCGCGTACAACCCCGGCAAGTCCACCGGGGTAAACTCCGCCTTTGGCGCGTGCTGGATCAAGGCACACGCGGGCAGTGACGTCTTGTTCACTCTCGCGACCCGCGACATGAACAGGGTAGCCGCCCAGAGCCTGCTGCTCGGGGCGGCCCTTTTGGGTCTGGAGAACGTCCTTGTCGTCAAGGGAGACGGCTTCACTGAGAGGGAGCTCTCCGCCGTCAAGACCGTCGACGACTTCAAGCCCACCGAGCTGCTGAACTCCATCGCCGCCATGAACGAGGGCCGCGACTTCAAGGGCGGCAAGCTTCGGTCTGCCACGGACCTGTGTGTGGGCGCCCCCATCGATCTCGCCCACGGCGTCCGGCGCGAGACCCGGCTCACACGCAGGAAGGTCGAGGCGGGCGCCGAGTTCTTCTTGATGCAGCCTCTGTTCGACCCGCGGCGACTCGAGGATTTCTTGTCTGGGTACGAACGGGAGTACGGCGAGCCGCTGTCCGCGCCGGTCTTCTGCGGCGTCCAGGTCATGGCGCCGGACAGCATCGTCTTCGGCGATATCCCCGAATGGGTGGCCCGCGACCTGTCCGGTGGCAGGCCCGGCGAGGAGATTGCGGCCCAGGTCGTGCGAGACTTCGTCGCCGAGGGCTTTCGATCCATATACCTGGTGCCGCCGATAATACGCGGAGGGCGCCGCGACTACAAGGCCGCCCAGCGCGTGATCGACATATTCAGGGACTAGTCCCTGGCCCCTCACGCTCCGCGTCGTATCGAGCCTAGGCCTGTCGAGTTGGTTCTTCCCATGTCGCTGAGACGCGCGATGCCCTCGCGGGCACTCGGGGTCGCCGTGCAGCTACGGCTGGGGATGCCTCGGTTCGTACAGCATGACGTCCACACCCCTCGGCAGCTCGAAAGTTGTCATGAGCCCAAAGCTTTCGTCCCTGACGGGCGACTTGAAGCGGACGCCGTTCTCACGAAGCTCATTGACGGTTCCTTCGATGTCGTCGCACCAGAACGAGATCTCGTGGTGGGTATCGGTTCCCGGGTGAACTGCAAACTCCCCCTCGGGGACATCGAATATCAGCCACCCATTGCCGGCATCGACGTGGGCAAGTCCCAGTTTATCTTTGATGAAAGTCCGCGCAGCCTCAGGTGTGAAACCCGTCCCCTGGATACCCTTAGGCGCTATCCAACCCTTCTCTACGGCCGACTAAGACCTCTCGTATATCTGGAGTCGATGCCGGGAGCTCTCCGTGACGTAAAGCCGGCCCTCGCCGTCCAGGTTCACGGATGTGGCCCCCCAGAAATATGACTCGGTCTGCGAGGAGACCAGATACGGAGTGTTGTACTGGGGCGGGAGCTCCGGCACGAGGTCCGATCTCTCTCGCTCGACGGCCTCGTCCGGGTTCGCCGCGAAGAATTCCTCGGCCCACATCGAGAGTGTCGCCTCGCCCCTGAGTGTCAGCAGATGGCCGCCGTCCGCCGCAAGCACCTGCACCCGCTCGTTGCCCCAGTCAGCGACGTATATGCGGCCCTCGGAGTCGACCGCCACTCCGGACGGCCTGTGAAACTGGCCGCCGCCCAGCTCGCCGAAGCTAGCCATGAAATGTCCGTCCGGCGAGAATTGTTGGATGCGGTCGTTTCGCCAATCGGCCACGTAGATGCCGCCGCCGGCGTCAAGCGCGATCCCCCACGGCAGGTCGAGTTGTCCGTCACCGTCGCCTTTCTCCCCGCACTGCGCGATGAAGAGTCCGTCTGCCGTGAACTTCTGCAGCCGGTGATTGCGCTGATCGGTTATCCACACGTTGTCATTGGCATCGATAGCCAGTCCCGCGGGTCCATCGAGCTGCCCTTCGCCGGACCCGTGCTCTCCCCATCTGCCCAGGTACTTGCCCGAAATGTCGAACACACTGATCCGGTGATGGTATTCGTCCGCGATGAAGACTCGTTCCCGGCTGTCGAGGGCCAGGGCCGTTGGCAGTTTGAACTGCCCATCGCCGTCTCCCATGGACCCGATCTCGTATAGGTAGTCCTCGTCCAGGTTGCAAACGCCGACGCGGGTGAATATGGGCGCTCCGCGATTCAAGACCAGAATACGACCGTCCGCGCTTACCGCCAAGTCAATGGGGTTGGCGAAACCTCGCCCGGTGGACTGGTTGTTGACCAGCCCTATCGTCTTGAAGTACTTGAGGTTGAGCGCCTGAGTCGTAATCATTGGAGATGTGATCAGGGAGCCGGGCGAAGGCTAGATGCCAAACCTTGGCCGCGGGTCTGTTTCGTCCTGCCTCCTCTAGGCTAGTTGGTATTCGCGGGTCGAGGCGATCAGGCCGAGCAGCTTGCCGACGACTTTTTCGGACGCGTCCCCACGCTCGTGCTCCTCGAGCGACAGATCGCCGTCCAGCGCCAGATTTTCGACCAACGCCGTGCGGGTCTTCTCGGACACCGTCATCGGCCCCATCAGATCGAGGCAGCGATCGACTAAAAGCTCCGGCGTGAGGGGTTCGCCGTTCTGGCCGGCGAGCCGGTTAATAATATCCCTGACGCCCGGATTGTCCACGTTGCTCATGTGCGTCGCGGCGAAGTTGACCCGGTCCACCAGCGCCCCGGTGTTGATCCACTCGACCCCCTCGTGCCATCCCTCCACGGAGGGAGGGTTCAGGAGCATCTGGCCCATGTACTCGACCAGGTTCGCGATGTCGACCATCTCGAGGTCCGGCTCCACTACCTCTCCGCTGAGTCGCAGCGTGTCCACGACCAACTCGGCCGGACACTTCACGTGCGCGAATCGCGCGGCCTTGAAGTAATCGGACTTGAACATCGAGCGCAGCATGGCGCCGACGTCATGGCCGCTATCGAAGTAGGCGCCGACCAGCATATCGATGGCCTCCGGGTCGACCGGGGGTGTGTATGGCCAGTGGGGCACCGGCGCCTCGTCGGCGACGAAGAAGTCGTACAGGTGCCTTGCGATGAATCGGGCCGTGGCCTCCTGGCGGCAGATGATCTCCACGATGTCCTCTCCGTCGAGGCTGCCGGTTTCACCGAGAAACGTCTTCTCACCGTCGTCGTGGTCGCTCTGCCGAAAGTCGAAATGCCATGCGATCCGCCCATAGGGCCAGATAGAGTCCTTGGCGGCGCGGGCTGCCATGTACTCCGCGTTTCCCAGTGTCCATCCGGTGAATGCCCGCGAGGCCTCCTTGATGTCCTCTTCGGAGTAGTTGCCCACCCCCATGGAGAACAGCTCAAGTAGCTCTCTTCCGAAGTTCTCGTTGATGGCGCCGTTGTGATTCTCGTTGTTGTCGAGCCAGAGAAGCATCGCCGGGTCCCTCGACAACTCCACGAGCAGCGTGTCGAGACGGCCGGCGCCGAGGCGGCGGAACATGTCGATCTGGTTGAGCAGCGACCTGGACTGGTTCGTCTTGGAGTACCCGGTCGCGAATATCCCATGCCAGAACAGGGCGATCTTTTCCTCGAGCGGGCGGCGGGTCGTGACCATGCGGTAGAGCCAGTAAGCCGAGGCGCTATTGGGAAACCGGAGCTCGTGCATGTCGACGTGATAGCGGCGAATCAGGTCGTCGGGCATGTTCTGCGCATCGCCGGGTGCGAACATCTCGTCGACGACGGTATCGTAGCCCCTGGACACCAGCTCCTCGATCTCGTCGCGGGTGGCGCCGAAGCCCGCTCGCCGCATCAGATGTGCCATCAGGGCTATATCGGGACTGGCCATGTTGTCTCCTTGTGGGGGTGTCCGTGGCCCGCGACGGTCCTCAGCCAATCGGTATCGGCTAGTTCCTGATGAGGTCGAGCTGCTCGAAGTGGCCGTTGACGATCGGCGAGGCCTCCAGCCCCAGCCAACGGTCCAGAATCGTCGAGTATGTCGATCGGAAGTCGTTGTTGAAGTGCAGATCGCCCTCGAGCTGGTCCTCCTCCTTGAGGGAGGGGAACTGGCCGTACATTCCTCCGCTCACCTGGTCCCCTATGACGAACGCCAGCCCGCCGGAGCCGTGGTCGGTGCCGGAGCCGTTGTCCTTGATGCGCCGGCCGAACTCCGAGTAGACCAGCATGACGACCTCGTCCTCGCGGTTGTGCTCCTTGAGGTCATCCGTGAAATCGCGAATCGCGCCGGAGACCTCCTGCCAGAGCTTCGCGTGCAGAGGCAGCTCGCCGGCGTGGGTGTCGAAACTGCCGTGCTGGGTGTAGTAGATGCGGGTGCCCAGGTCGGCGAACATGATCTGGGCGACGGATTTGAGGCTCTGGGCGATGGGATTCGCCGCGTACTCGACGGTCGATGAATACAGCGCTGGCGCGGTCCTGAGGATGTCTGCCCCTTTTAGAGCGTCGCTGCCGGTTTGGCCCAGGGCCTCCATCACCGGGTCATTGCCCTCCGTCATCCCATACATCTTGGCGAAGCATTCCAATGCGTACTTGCGCAGCCACTCGTCCGTCATGTCGGGGAACAGCCCGTAAGTCTCCAGGTTGCCCACGGAGGCCACGGGCACTCCCTTGCACACGAGCGCCCTCGGCAGGCCGCGGCCGATGTTAATGCCGGTCAGGACGTTTTCCGCGGTGGGGTCCATGTCTCTGATCGCGCGGCCCAGCCAACCCTCCGTCCCTACCTTCTCCGGCTCCGCCGTGTGCCATATGTCCATCGAGCGGAAGTGAGATCGGTTCGGATTTGGATAGCCGATGCCGTTTACCATAGCCACATTGCCATCGTCCCAGAGCCCTTTGATGGGCGCCAGGTCAGGGCTTAGCCCCAGATTGTCGTCGAGCTTGAGCACACTCTCCGGTTCGATCCGCACGGTGGGACGATAGTCATAATAGAGCCCATCGTTGTAGGGAACCACCGTGTTCAAGTAGTCGTTGCCACCGGAAAGCTGTATCACCACTAGAGACTGCCTACTGCCGCCGGGCGCCATTACTAAACTCCTTTGTCACTTGCTACTCAGCTATCGGTTCCCGCAATTGATGCATACGGTTCATATATACCACAATTTCATCAGGATGTCTCTCGATTCGGTTAGGCTTTTCGGAGCCGGCGCGGATGCTAGTGTATTGTCATAGATAACTTGATACGTCAGGTTGGATCCCGCTCTCGCTCTCCACCTGAGGGGGCTACTAGGGTAGGATAATCAACTTCGACACTATGACACGGCATCCCCGACTGGTCATTGTCATTCTGAGCGCAGCGAAGAATCTGGGTCGGTGCGAGGTCTTCACGCGCCTGAAAACGGACACCCTCGCCCCAGATTCTTCCTCGCTTTGCTCTTCAGAATGACAGTAGTGGGCGGTTCGACATATGCAACACCTAGCCCAGTGAGACCTGAAGGGGAGAGAATAATCCTTTCTCCCAGCGGAGGAAAGTCAGGAAGGGTGAGAAGCCGTAGAACGTCGAATCACGGTTGACAAGGCACTAGGTTGCGCCATTGAATAGCCATCCTGGGAGCCAACCGGGCGCGGCCGCATTGTTCCACGCCGCGGCGGCGCAACCCCGCTACACGGCCACGGCTGCGCCGGTGGCGGCCGCGTGCTGTTCTCCTGCGTGGTAGGAGCTGCGCACCAGGGACCCCGAGGCCACATGCCGGAATCCCAGAACACGAGCCTCACCGCCCAACTCGTCGAACTCCTGGGGCGTGTACCACCTGGCCAGCGCGATGTGCTTGGGAGAGGGCCGCAAGTACTGGCCGATCGTCAGCAGGTCGCAGTCCACGGACCGCAGGTCCCGCATCGTCTCGACGATCTCGTCCCGCGTCTCGCCGAGGCCCACCATCATGCCCGACTTGGTCACCCCGTCCGGGGCGATGGCCTTGGCCCTCGATAAGAGCTCCAGCGACTGGTCGTAATCGCCCTTGGGGCGCACCTTGCGGAACACCCTGCGAACGGTCTCGATGTTGTGGTTCAGCGTGTCGGGTGCGGCGTCCATCACGGCGTCCAGCGCGTCCCAGTTCCCTTGGAAGTCCGGGGTCAGCACCTCGATCTTGCAGCCGGTCACGCGCTTGCGGATCTGGCGGATGCACTGGGCGAAGATGAAGGCGCCGCCGTCGGGCAGGTCGTCGCGGTCCACCGACGTGATGACGGCGTATTTGAGCCCCATGCGCTCGACCGCTTCCGCGAGCTTTACGGGCTCCTGGAGGTCGAGGCTGCCGGGCCTTCCCGACTTAACTGTGCAGTACGCGCAGGCCCGCGTGCAGATGTCCCCCAGCACCATGAACGTGGCGGTGCCGCTGTCCCAGCACTCACCTATGTTCGGGCAACGCGCGTCCTCGCAGACCGTGTGCAGTCCGTTGTCGCGCATCAGCCTCTTCAACTTGACGTAGTTGGGGCTGCCGGGCATCTTGACCTTCAGCCACTCGGGTAGCCGTCTCCGCTCAGCCATGTCACCTCCGTTCGCTGGGTGCAGATACTAATAATAGCAGGTTGCTATCGAAGGACGTAAGTGTCCTTGGTGTCGGGCATCCCTCTGGCCCATAGCTGTTGACAGGTTTGGGACGGGCTCCTTATCCTCTGTAGTCAATGGGGAAGCGACATGCTACTCCCAAGACGCTCGCGCCAGAATTGCTAGAGAGCCCATCCAGATGGCTGAAACAAGACAGGTTGAGCATGCGACCGAAGAGGAAGAGCTCGTTCGTCTGACCCTTCAAGAGATAGGGTCCCTCGGCGATACCCTCGCCGAGCTCGACGGCCAGAGCGTCAACGTATTCGGCGGCATACCCGGCGAGGAGGCCGTGTGCCGGATCGTCCGGTATCGCCGAAAACGCAAGAGGTACGTCTCCGGCTTCGTTACGCAGGTCCTGAAACCCTCGCCCTACAGGGTGGACCCGCCCTGCGTCTACTTCGGCGCGTGCACCGGCTGTCAGTGGCAGCACATCGACTACCCGCACCAGCTAACCTTAAAGCGGGACGCCGTCGTCCGCGAGCTGGGACGCTACGCCGAGCTGGAGCGCTTGCCGGTGTCCCCGACCGTGGCCGGACCTCAGCTCTTCGGCTACCGGAACCACGCCCGTTTCACCGTTCGACGGCAGGGCGCCCTGGGCTTCGTCAACCGCATTACGCGCCGGTTCGTCAAGGTGGACGAGTGCATGCTGATGGCACCGTGGATTAACGAAACGCTGAGAGGGTTACAAGGGCGTTGCGAGGCGACCAGCCAGCTCTCGATACGCTATGGCATCAACACGGGCGAGTGGCTGATACAGCCCGCCATCAGCCCAAACGAGATCCCGTTCGAGTCCGGCCAGACCCACTACCGGGAGAGGCTGCTGGACAGGACGTTCCGCGTGGCCTCGCCGTCGTTCTTCCAGGTCAATACAGAGCAGGCGGAGCGGCTCGTGGCGATGGTGGGCGAACGGCTGGAGCTTTCGGGGGATGAGACCCTCCTTGACGCCTATGCGGGCGTAGGGACTTTCGCCGTGCTGCTGGCGTCTCAGGTCCAGCGTGTGATCGCCATAGAGGAATCCGAGGCGGCAGTAAGAGACGCGGCCATCAACACCCTTGGGATAGATAACTTGGAGTTTCGGCAGGGCAGAGTGGAGGACGTGCTGGACGAGCTCGACGGCGAGGCCGACGTGGTCGTGCTGGACCCTCCCCGGGCCGGCTGCCACCCCGCGGCGTTGGAGGCGGTCGTGCGGTGGGCCCCGAGGCGGGTCTGCTACGTGTCGTGCGATCCAGAGACGCTTGCCAGGGACCTACAGTTCCTCGTGCGGGGCGGTCTTCGAGTCAAGAGGGTAGAGCCGGTGGACATGTTCCCGCACACGCACCACGTCGAGTGCGTCGTTACGCTGTCGTCAGCAGGCTAGGCGGCGCACCGGAATTCCCCGCAGAGGGCACAGAAACGTTGAGACACTCAGAGGGCCGGGGCGCCTCGGCGGAGGTGTGGGCGGCGATGGATGGCGCGGATAGGTTAGAATGTATGTGAGCGGAGACGGCGCGGGCCGCATCGTGCTGGCGTCCGGCTCGCCGCGAAGGCGAGAGTTGGTGTCGGCTCTTACGCCGCCCTTCACGGCCATCGCGCCCCAGGTCGAGGAGACCCCGCGGCGGAGCGAGGAGTCGCCGGAGGACCTTGTGTTGAGGCTGTCGCTGGAAAAGGCCACGTGGGCCGCGGGCAGGTCCGGCGCCGCCACCGTGCTCGGCGCCGATACGGTCGTGGTGCTGGATGGGGAAGTGCTCGGCAAGCCCGCCGTGCCGAGGGAGGCGACGCACATGCTGGCGCGGCTCAGAGGCCGGACTCACCGTGTCCTGACGGGAGTGACGGTGATCGATGGCCGATCAGGACGATGGCTGGCGTCCGCCACGACGAGCCACGTGACCATGCGGGAGTACGCACAAGCGGAGGTAGCCGCCTATGTCGCCTCCGGCGATCCCATGGACAAGGCGGGCGCCTACGCCGTGCAGCACGAAGGTTTCAACCCGGCCGCCCGCGTGGACGGCTGCTACCTGAACGTGGTCGGTCTCCCGCTTTGCGAGGTCGTCACCTTGATGAGGGACATGGGCTCGCCTGTCCGCCTTCGAGATGGCTGGAGACCACCGTCCCGTTGTGCGGATTGCGCCCTGGCAAATCGCCGCGAGGCCGTTTCGCCGTGAACATACTGGGCATGGGCAGCCTAGAGTTCCTCGTAATCCTTCTGGTGGGGTTCATCATACTGGGTCCCAAGCGGATGGCCGATGCCGCCCGCCTGCTCGGAAAGGCGACCAGGGAGGTTCGCCGTATCACCGAGGACCTGCCCAACATGATTCTGGACGAGAATCTGGAGGAGCCCGGCAAGCGGCAGGGGGGCTATCAAGGCAGTGGTCAATCAGGCTCTACCTTCGAGGCGGATACGAAGGAAGAAGCGCCCGAGCACGCCGGCCCGGTCGCCTTTCGCTCCGATTCGGGGCAAGGAGACGGCCCAGGCCCGCAGCCCCCGGTGGAACATGAATCGGGCGAGCGACCGGCCCAGCCCGGAGCCGTCGAGGGTCCCTCGCGGCAAAACGGAGACAAGCCGGGCTCGCCGGAAAGCCGGGAGGGGGCGTGAAGGACCGGAACGTTCCGTTCGGTCATCACCTGATCGAGCTGCGCCGCCGGATGACGTGGATAGCGGTGGCCGTATTGGTCTCCACGGCCGTTTCCTTCTTGTTCCACCAGCAGATTCTCAAGCTGCTCATGGAGCCGGCCCAGGGCTTCGCGGGGATGCCCGCCGAGAAGCCCATCTACACCGATCTAACCGAGTTCCTCGGCGTCGCCATGAAGGTCTCGATATTGTCCGGCATCGTCCTCTCTCTGCCATTCACCTTGTTCCAGATCGTCATGTTCGTGTCTCCCGGGCTGACCCCCGGGGAGAGGCGCTACCTGTACACCTTGCTGCCGGTGAGCCTGTTGACATTCGCCCTTGGCGCGACCTTCGGCTACCGTATTCTCTTTCCGCCCGCCGTGAAATTCCTTCTCAGCTTTGGCAACGAGATAGCCACGCCCTACATTCGCATAGGGAACTTCGCCAATCTGATGCTGTCGTTGCTGTTCTGGATGGGCATCGTCTTCGAGACGCCGGTGGTCATGTTCTTTCTTTCCAAGATCGGGGTCGTGACCCACAAGTTCCTCGCTAGGCAGAGGCGGTACGCCGTGGTTGTCGCCTTCGTGCTCGGGGCGGTCATCACGCCGACATTCGACCCGGTGAACCAGACGATGGTGGCGCTGCCCATCATCGCGTTGTACGAGGCTGGAATCTGGCTGGCGAAGATTGGGGGTCGGAAGCGAGAGGCGGCATCTACGGAGCTGGAGCTGGGTAGCCGGCGCTAGTTAAAAAAAGCGAAAGCCCCAATGAGTGCCGGGGCTTTCGCATTTGGCGCGATACGGACTGCAGTCGGCTTACGCGCTCTTGCCGTTCTCCGACTTCGACTCGATGGCCCCCCGGTCCTCAGGGTCGTCGGACTTGCCGGACACCGTGGAGCGAAACTCGCGGATGGCCTTGCCCATGGCGCCGCCGATCTCCGGCAGCCTGCCGACGCCAAAGACAATCATCACGATGACCATGACTATTATCAGTTCTGGGGCTCCCATTCCGAATGGCATCGTAAGGCCTCCATTTGGCTCATACTCCCGCCTCCATCATAGCGCGACGCGATGCGGGCGTCAATGAGGCCCGCATCGCGCCGCCTTTACACGGGTACGCAATTTGCTCTAGACTTCAATCTGGAATACTGCGGACACCGAGGGGAGGTGGATAACATGCCCAAAGGCCACGCCGCGCGACGAGAGAAGAAAAAGACAAAGAAGAAGGTCGACAAGCCCGTGACCATGACGACAGCCGTGTTCACGTCACCGGAAGTGGATGTCGTCAAGAGGAAGAGGAAGCCGAGGGAGGAAGAGGACTAGAAACGGCGTGCCCTGGCCCGCGAGGGTCGGCCAAGGGGTGAACCTATCCGCCACTGCTGATCCCCCTGGCAGTGCCGGCGTTTGTCTGCGATCCCTTCTATCTGGCTAACCACAATCCTTCGGCGAGCCACTCCCAAAGCTGATCGGCGGCCTTATTCCGCGGACTCCCCGGCGGGCGGCTCCACCGCCTCACCCTCAGGCTTAGCGTCCCCAACCGCCTCTCCGGACGGTCCATCGGCCGCCTCGGCGACCGGCGCCTGGGTCTCGGATTCGTCCTCCGTGCTGTCCGCGGCGTTCGGCAGTTTAACGACATCGAGAGGGGGAGGCTCCGGCACCAGGTGGTAGTTCGCGCTGTGTTCGAGCAAGCGCTGGATCACCCTGATCGACAGATCCCTCGGGTACGCGCTCATAGCCCAACGCTCCGTGAGGGTGTCGCTAACGTCCTGGGCGCTCATCTGCCCGTTTCCACCCGCGAGGATCACCCTGAATATGGCCTCTTTGAGCGGCGTGTCCTGCAGCAGGTAATCGGCCGTCTCGGAGCAGTGGCCGGTGATGTCCGCAATATGGCTTTGCGGTTCGGAGTCCAGCAGCGACTGATCGACTTCACGAGGCCGGTGCTCGTAGCATTTTCTCTCCGCGATTAGCACGGACAGGGAACTCTCTTGGTCACCGATCCCCGCAAGATCGATATAGTAGCTGCGGTCCGTGTTGGTGCTCTCTTCTCCCATATGGCCAGGTCTCCCTTCAGGCGCAGTGTTGCCGATATGCTAGTGGGCGCATTCGGGACTTCGATCCACGCTCGACAGAGCGCTTTCGCCGATCGCCGCGGACCGGTCCCCCGGGCGCGATACGGTCTCTCCAGGTTGGCCGGCGGCGCGTCAGAACACGTCCTCCGGCCAGTCAATCATCTGGACCGTGACCCTTTCGCCGACGTCCTTTAAGGGCACGTCCTCCGGACAGATGGCAAGTCCGTTGGCGCGGGCCATGGAGGTCAGCAGGTTGGAGCTCTGATGGCCGGTCAATCTCGCGTAGTAGGTACCGTCACGCTTGGTGATCTGAGCCCTGGCGTAGACCCTGCGACCGTCGAAGTTGTGTATCGGGTCTTCCAGAACGGCCTCGATCGCCGGCCTCGGTGGGTCGCCCCGCCCGAGCATCTTGTTGATGGCTGCGCGCCCGAACTGCTCGAAGCCCACCAGGGCGCTTACGGGATTGCCCGGCAGGCCAAGATGGGGTACCTTCCGCCCATCCGGTCCCCTGAGCATGCCGAACGCGAGGGGCTTTCCAGGCCGCATCCTCACCGACCAGAGCTCTATCTTCCCGTGCTGTGCGAGGACATCCTTGACCACGTCATAGTCGCCCTTGGAAACCCCGGCGGCGGTAATGAGTATATCAGACCTCAGCCCCTGCCGCAGTTTGGCGCTGATCGACTCGATGTCGTCGCGCGCGATGCCGAGCAGGTTCGGGATACCGCCCGCGCTGCGAACGGCGGAGGCGATGCTGTAACTGTTGCTGTCGTATATCTTGCCAGGCCCCGGGTCAGAGCCGAGGTACGTGATCTCGTCGCCGGTCGCCAGGATCGCCGCCTCCGGCCTGCGGATGACGCTGACCTCGCGGCGGCCCAACGTCGCCAGGACGCCGATCTCCGGCGCCCGCAACACGATACCCTTCTCGAGGACACGGTCCCCGCTCTTGATGTCCTGGCCCGCCGGCCGGATGTTCGCCGCGCGTGGCGCCTCGATTTGGATGGCTATACCGGTAATGGGCTCGCCGCTGGCCGTCCGCTCCGTCTCGTCGGTGTCCTCGAAGGGAACCACGGCGTCGGCGCCCCGTGGGATGGGAGCGCCGGTCATGATGCGCACGGCCGTGCCAGGCGTGACCTCCTGCTGGGGTAGCTGGCCCGCCGCCACCGACCCCACGACGCGAAGCACCACAGGCGAATCGACAGTCGCGCCCTCCACGCCGCGCGCCTGGACGGCGTATCCGTCCATGGCCGAGTTGTCCAGCGGCGGCACGTCGAATCGCCCCACGATGTCCTCGGCCAGCACCTGCCCCTGGGTCTCCAGGATGGGTCTGGTCTCCAGCTCCAGCACGTGGCAGAAAGCAAGGATTCTCTCTCGCGTCTCCTCCACGCTAAGCATGGACTCGTGGTCGTGCCGGTGCACGTGTTCGTGGTCTTTCAGCCTGGGTACTCCTGTGTCGAATTTTCGCAGAGCCGCGACGCGCCCGCTAGTAGATGTCACCCATCGGGCCAATCGCCAGGACGGTGACGATACGGTCGCTCCCGTCCACGACAAACAGTACCCTCAAACCGCCCACCCGGTAACGGTACAGGCCTGCCCGGCCACGCATGAGCCGGAATTTGCCTGCGCTGAAAGGATTGTTGCTCAAGTCCTCGAAACATCACTCAAGCCGACGGGCCGTAGCCACATCGGATCGTTTGTAATAGCGAGCCGCCCGGTGAACGAGGCGGATCCTATACATCCTTGCGCTTGATGTCCCGCCACCACACCCAGTCGCCCGTGCGAAGCTCTTCCGTCGTCAGATCCTCTGGCTCTTTCGTTAGCACTACCATCAAGTCCCGCACCTCGTCTAGCCTCTCTTCCGGAAGGGACTTGAGTAGTCTGCGTAGTTCCTCTCTCGTTGCGCTCATACTCCTCCCGCCTCACTCACGCAACTCCGCGCCAAGCTCGCGCTGTAGCTGGCGCAGTATGTCGCCTTGCGCGCGGTCCACGAGATCGGCCGTCAGCGTGGACCTGTCCGATTGGAACACCACCCGGTAGGCGACGGACTTCTTACCGTCGGGCACGCCCTCGCCGGTATAGAGGTCGAAGGGGCTGCTGTCCTTGACCAGCTTGTGGTGCCGGATGATCGTCTGAATACGGCTGGAGGGCACGTCCGCGTCGACGACGAGTGCGAGGTCGCGCTCCGACTCCGGGAACTTGCTGGTAACGGCATAGACGGCGGAGATCCCTTTCATCGCCTGGTGGAGCGACTCCAGGTCGATCTCGAACATCGCCAGGGTGGCCTCGCCCAGGTCGAAGCGCTCCAGGACACGGGGGTGTATCTCGCCGACCACCCCGAAAGGCTTGCCCTTGCAGACCAGTCGCGCCGTCTTGCCGGGGTGCATGATGGGATCATCCGATGGCTCGTACGCGGTCGTGGCGCCGATCTGCTCAAACACCCCCTCCAGCACCCCCTTGGCATCGAAAAAATCCATGCCGGCCTGCGCGGCCAGCCACGAGGCGGAGAATCGGGGGCCCGACAGGACGCCAACGATGGTCTCCCTTTCGTCGGGCAGGTCCCTCTCCTTGGCCCCCTCCCGGGGCAGGTAGACGCGCCCTATCTCGAACAGCCTCATCCCTTCGGCCTGGGAGATGCGCCGGTTCGCCGCCAGCGTCCTGAGCACGCTGCCCCGCAGGCTGGTCCTGAGGAGCCCCATCTCGCTGCTCATGGGATTGGCGATGCGCAGCGGCTCCTCGACGCCGTCAAGCGCTCCCACGCCGTCGAGGGTATCACGGTCCGTCAGTGAATATGTGATGACCTCTTGCATGCCCGAGGCCGCCAGGATGTCCCGTATGCGCTCCCTCAGCGCCCTCAGCGGCTGGGGCTCGTGATGCGGCGCCGGCGTGGACATCATGGCGACGGGGATGCTGTCGTAGCCGGCTATCCGGGCGACCTCCTCCACCACATCGTCCTCCATGGCGATGTCGGAGCGCCAGTAAGGTACTTCCATCAGCAACGCGTCCCTCTCCGCCTCCTCCGCATCGCTCCGCCGAAAGCCCAGCGAACCAAGCAACTTCTCCACCTCGTCAATCGCCATCTCGGCGCCGAGGGACTGCTTGATGCGCGCCGCCGTTATCTTGACGGTGGGCGGGTCCTTGCGGTCGGGGTACTCGTCGACGATTCCCCTGGCCGCGGCCCCCCCCGCTATCTCCAGGACGAGGCCGATGGCTCGCCTTAGGGCGCGGGGGGCGAGCTCGGCCCGGATGCCTCGCTCGAAGCGGTACGAAGCGTCGGTGCCGCTGCCGATGGCCTTCCTCGTGCGGTGCGTGTTCGCGGGGTCGAAGTTGGCCGACTCCAGCAGGATGGAGGACGTGCTGTCCGTGACGCCGCTGTGCACGCCGCCGATGACCCCGGCCAGCGCGATGACGCCGCCGGAGTCCGCGATGGCGAGCATCGGGGGTCGAAGGTCGTGGGTCTCGTCGTCCAGGGTGGCCAGCCTCTCGCCGCCCCGGGCCGCCCTCACGACGATCTTGCCGTCCTTCAAAGTTTCGAGGTCGAAGGCGTGCATAGGCTGCCCGTACTCGAGCATCACGTAGTTGGTGATATCGACGATGTTGTTGATCGAGCGCAGCCCCGCCTTGCTTAGGGCCTTCTTCAGCCAGCCGGGTGACGGTCCCACCGCCACGCCTGTTACGAGCCCTGCGGTGTAGCGGGGACACAGGGCGGGGTCGGCTATCTCGACCGTGACCCGCTCCTCGATGGGCGGGCCGTCCTCCGCATAGCTCAGCTCCGGCTCGGTGACCGCCTCGCCGGTGACGGCCGCAACCTCGTGCGCCACGCCCAGGATAGAGTTGCAGTCGGGCCGGTTGGGGGTCACGTCGGCGTCGAGCACGGCGTCGCCGAGATAGTCCGCCAGCGGCGCACCGATGGGCGCGTCTTCGTCAAGAACCAGGATACCTTCATGGTCGTCGCTCAGCCCCAGTTCCATCTCCGAGCACACCATCCCCACCGACACGACCCCCCTGATCTTCGACGCCTTGAGCGGCTCGATCTTGCCGCTGCGGTTGCTTAGCAGGCTCGCGCCCTCCCTGGCGAACGCGATTTTTTGACCCGCCACCACGTTGGGCGCGCCGCAGACGACGGTGGAGGTCTCGCCGCCGCCCAGGTCCACGGTGGGAAGGGTCAGCCGGTCGGCGTTGGGGTGCGGGTCGACCTTCACTACGTGGCCCACCAGTACCTTGTCCCGCCCCCAATGCGCGCCGGCCTCCTCGACACCAACGATCTCCGTGCCGGCCATGGTCAGCCGGTGCGCCAGCTCCCGCGGCGCCACCGAGACCGGGACGTACTTCTTCAGCCAGGATATGGGTATTAGCATGAAATCCCTTATTGCCTTGGGGAGCTTTGGTGCCGACCCGGGTTGCGGGGGTGGTGAAGTCCCCTCCGGCCCGCCCTTGGCCCCGCTACGGTCCTGTGGCCCAAGCTAGAACTGCCTCAGGAAGCGTAGATCGTTTGCGTAGAACAAACGCACGTCGTCGATGCCGTGCTGCAGCATGCAGATGCGCTCCACGCCCATGCCGAACGCGAAACCGGTGTACTTTCGCGAGTCGTAGCCCACGCCCTCCAGCACGTTGGGATGCACCATGCCCGCCCCCAGGATCTCGATCCAGCCCGTGTCCCCGCAGATGCGGCACCCGTCGCCGCCGCACTTGAAGCAGTCGATGGACATGTCCGCCCCCGGCTCCACGAAGGGGAAGAAGTCGCAGCGGAATCTGACCTTGCGCTCCTCACCGAAGATGAGGCGGGCGAACTCGTACAGGGCGCCCTTGAGATGGGCAAAGGTGATCCCCTCGTCAACCGCCAGCCCCTCGACCTGCTGGAAGTGCCATTCGTGGGTCGCGTCCGTGGCCTCGTACCGGTAACACTTCCCCGGCACGATGACGCGCACCGGCGGCTCGGCCTTCTCCATTATCCGGGCCTGCATCGGCGAGGTGTGGGTGCGTAGCAGCATGGACCGCTCGCCGCGGTCGTTGGTCTGGTCGATCCAGAAGGTGTCCCACATGTCTCGGGCGGGATGGTCCTTGGGAATGTTGAGCATGTCGAAGTTGTAGCGGTCCCACTCGACCTCCGGCCCCTCCTCGACACTGAACCCCATGGAGACGAAGGCGTCCTCGATTTCGCGATGCGTCTGAGTGATCGGGTGGAGCCTGCCTTGGGGCGACGGCCAGCCGGGGAGGGTGACGTCGATGCTCTCCCGTTCGAGCCAGCTCGACAGCCGGGCCGTCTTGATCTCGGCCAAGCGCTGCTCTAGGCCTTTCTGAAGAAGCGACTTCGCGGCGTTGGCCGCGGCGCCCACCGCGCGCCTTTCGCCCGGGTCGATAGCGCCCAGGCCCCGAAGGACCTGAGTCAGGCGGCCGCTCCGACCCAGATAGGCGATCCTCCAGCCCTCCAGCGTCTCCTCGTCGGAGGCGTCCGACAGCTCGCCGAGGGCGCCTACCTTCACCTCTTCCACAATCTCGACGCTGGACCCATCACTCATCTGCCACCTCGAAGACTCACAAACACGGATAGGTACGCCACATTATAGGAAGCCCGTGGAGAGGGGTCAAGGACGGCATGCACCTCGACACGCTGCCAGGGAACTGATCTCTCGCTCCGGCATCCCCTTGGGGCCGAGCCCGTCTCACATCCACTCCCGTCGCCAGATAGAGCTGGTGTACGCCGGCCGAAACCCCAGTGACAAGTAGAACGGCATTGTGGTCCCAACCCAGGCAACCGTGGCGCCCATTTCGCCGCAACGCCTGATTCCCCCCATCACCGCCGCACGGCCCAATCCCATGCGACGGTAGTCAGAGTCGGTGGCTACGGGCTCGACGTATCCGATCGAATGTACGGGCTCGTACCACATGCCGCAATAGGACACGAATTCGCCATCGAGCGCCTCCACGAAGACGTTCAGGTCCTTCCAGTAGTTGGGAGCCGACTGAATGAATTCCTGATCCGAATGCCCGTCGTCCGGCGGCCTTCCGCCATGGATGAATCCTCTCCATAGGACGCGTGCCAACCTGCCCAAGTCGTTATCCTCGGCCAGGCTCCTCAGCCGGGAGCCTGGGGGTAACGGGGCCGCTAGGCGCGGCGCTGCAATTGGCAGTTGGACATCGGGTCGCTCCTGTCGCCTCTCATATATCCCATCTCAGAGGCCACGTACTGGAAGTCACCGTCGTCATCGTTGATGTAGACGCTTAGGCGGTGGAGGCCGCCACTTGTTGTCCGCAGGTGCGCCTCGGCAAACTTCAGCATCTCTCTAGTGAGGATCCCGTACTCAGGGTCAATCTCGACGTAGACAGTCCCCAAGTCGTGCTCCGGGAGGATGACACCGACGATCCCTAGCGGCGTCTCCCAGATGCCGATTAGGCCCAGGTCGATTCCTCGGAAATTAGGGTGATAGTGCATGTACTCCCAACGTGGTTGTACCCAGTTGACGTGCCCTCCACCCGTACGATAGGTCCGTATGAGGAAGTCGCTGATTCGCTTCCAGTCGCCCGTGTTCTCGTATCTCCTGGCTGCCGCCATCTTGTTCTCTCATCTACTGGCGATGTCCCGCGTCAACGGTGGCCAACGCTCCGTTCGCCCGTAGGGCGGCGCTACAGAGACCCCCGAAGCTCCTCCAAAATCCGGATCCAACACGAATCCACAGAATTCTGTCGCGGCCAGCATCGCAGTCGCTCATCACGTAGTCTGATCGGCTAACTCGTCCAACGGACCCGGGCAAGACTCTATGAGGTCTGGGAATCTGAGCCTCAGCAAGAGTCGCGTGGATGAGACTGGTTCAAGTACAGAGCCCCTGGCAAGAAGAAGGAAGAAGCGAGGCGATATGCCCGTGGTCATTCGAGTTCATTCGCCATCTCCAGGACCTTGGAAACGGTGCGCCAGTTTCGAGCGGTGGCATCGACTCCGAGCAGCCGCTCGACCCGGGAGGCCAACCTGGAACGACCTATGCCGTCGGGGGCGTTCAGGTGGAACGCGTTGCCCGCGAGTACGAATGACTCGCTCACGGCCTTAAGTGTATTCAGGGATTCGATATCCGAACTCCGGGGCGGTCTGGACAGAAAGAACGGGTGCAGGGTGCTCGGGTTCTCTTCCGCCCGCGTAAACGGGTTCGACGCAATCGCCTGTTTGAACTCATTTTCGCTCAACACGAGTACGCGGGACTCCACGCCGCGAACCTCGGCCAGGGCGGATTCGATTGTGGTTCCCATTTCGACCGCGCTCTACTCTCCTCTCTTGAATACGGCATTGCCGCTCTGAAGGTAGGTCCTAGTCCCAACACATCCAATCCCGTCAAGCAGTGCGGCAAGGCCCTTCATTTTCAAGACGTTCCTGCCGCCGACGTTGATTCCCCGCAGGAGCGCGATCCACGTGTTCATGCGTTATCCATCATTCGGAATTCCGCTTGTCTGGAAAATCCGGTGTCAAGACACCGCCCGCATAATGTTGTACATGTGCAGATACAGCTTGAACGCCTCCTTGGCGTATTCGATGGGGCCTATTGAGTCCGACTCGTCCATGTGTACCTGGATCTGCGCCTGGAAGAGGGAGAACTCGGTGAAGTAGGTGTCTCCAGCCTCGCCCAGGGCCTGCGCCAGCCGGCGGGACTCCTCCGACGGCACCAGGCGGTCGGCCCGGTCGTGCATGATGAGCATCCGCGCCTTGAGGTCGCCGATGTTGGTCTTCGGCGATATGGACCGGAAGAACTCCACCGTTCTCGGGGAAAGCTGCTCCATCACCGAGTCGACCTCCTCGGGCGTAACCCCTTTCAGCAGCAGGTAGACCGCCAGGGCGCTGGGAGACAGCGAGCTGGTCTCGTCCTCCGCCGCCTTGTCGTCCCCATAGAAGATACGCTCCAGTAGCTCTTTGTCCGCCGCCTCGGTGACGCCGTCGATCAGGTGGTATTGAAACACTCGGCGGGTGAGCTTGTCGGGCCGCCAGGGGGCCACGTAGTCCTCGCCAAACCGGCTGTTGGTTGCAATCGCCCGGGCCAGGTCCGCGGCGTCGTAGTACCCCGCGAAGAAATTGACGAACCTGACCTTGTCCCGGATGCGAACGTCCTGCGCGGCGACGGACGCCATGGACGCCCCCACGCATATGCCGCCCATCCCAACCCTCTCGGGGTCCACCGCGTCGAGGGTCCGCAGGTGCTGGAAAGCCCGGACCAGTACGTCGACATCGGCGGGAGCGATCCGCTGCTCGATCTGGGTCTCCGACCAAGGGACCATCACGACCATGCCCGCGCGGGCAAGGCCCTCTCCCAGGGCCACTAAGCGGGGGTCGTAGCGCCCTCCCGGCACTACCCCCTGGAAGAACACCACAGCGCTGTGCCTGCCGTCCGTACCGGGCAGGTACAGGTCCGCGAGGCCCTCGCTGGTGACCGTGGGGAAGCGTATCTGCTTGAGCGTCGGGTCTGGTGTGACCCACTCCTGGGGCTTCAGGGGTATCGCCGGCAGGACCTGGGGGATGAAAAGCGCCGCCCGGATCGCGGCCTTGCCCTGCGGGGTGAACGTCGCCAGCAACACCACCGCAACTCCCACAGCGACCAGTACGACGAGAAACCTACGCAGCAGCCTCTTCATCCGCAATCCCCCAAAATTCAAGCCGCGTCGGGCCCGATCACCACACTATCCTAGACGAGGGCAAGGGTATTATTCCTACCGAATGCCGTCAAGCATCTGATCGGAACCCACATGGTTGTCTGCTGGCGGCGTGATCTGGGATTCAACGAGCCGTGGAGATGGATTTCGCTGTGTCGGCATCCCTTCCCAAATCCTCCCAAGACTATTTCCTTGTCACCTCCGATGACCCAAAGTATTCTCTCTACCCTGGCGCGGGCTGCGTCCTATGCTCCGTTGTTGTCAATCAGCAATAGAGGGACAGTCATGGAGCCGAGAAGATTTGTTGTGAT
>CAZJDV010000023.1:0-31031 GCA_964544865.1 uncultured Dehalococcoidia bacterium
TGGATGGCCTTGCCCGCGTCCTGGACCGCCGTGTAGCGAAGGATGGTGACCTTGCCGGTCTCGGGATCTGTCTCCAGATCGACGAGGTGGGTGGCGAACGCGGCGCCGGCGCCCGCGGGGTCCAGGTTGGCGCTGCCCACGACCGGCCCTCCCGTGGCGGAGAGGTTCCCCGCAAGCTCTTTGAAACTCATTGAAAGCTCAGGATCGGACTTGTGGCGGAACACGCCGTCGACCAGCTCTATCGCGTCGTCGGTCGTCTCCCACAACAGGGCGGCACGGGCGAGCATCTGGCGCTTCACGTCCTGAGCGGCCTCGTAGCTGGCCCACCCGGTCTTGAATGCCGCGCCGCTGCCTCCAGTCATGGACGTGTATCCGATCGAATCCGTGTCGCCGACCTGGGGATCGACATCTTCGGCGCTTATCCCGAGCACCTCGGCGAACTGCTGGGCCGCCACAGGCCGCATGCCGCCTATGTCCATCGAGCCGATGATCAGGCTCACCGTCCCGTCGTATTTGACATTCGCCGTGGCGCAGGCCGGACCCGTGCCGTTCATCCAAAAGCCGGAGGCGACGCCCCGGCCTTGGTTGGGGCCATTTAGAGGCGTCGAATAGTGCTCGTGGGCCCTGGCCGCTTCGGCGGTCTCTATGGCGCCGATTCGCGGGTTGGCCATTCCGTCAGCCCGGCGCGTGCCCTCCTTTGCGGAGTTCATGATGCGAAATTCCAGCGGGTCCATGGACAGCTTGTCGCAGATCTCGTCGATCACCTGCTCTGCGGCGAAGGCGGCCGGAGGGGCTCCTGGCGCCCGGTAGGCCGCTGTCTTGGGCTTGTTGTCCACGACGTCGTAGCCGTCTATCAAGACGTTCTCGATGTCGTAGGGCGAGAGCATGCATATGGCGCCCCCGCCGACGGAGGACCCTGGAAACCCGCCCGCCTCGTACATCAGATCGGCTTTCGCCGCGGTGATGTGTCCCTCGTTGGTGACGCCCATCTTGAGCTTGATGTACGTCCCCGACGTGGGGCCGGTCGCCTCCATGACATCGGCTCGGCTCATCGTTACTTTTACGGGCAAGCCCGTCTTGTGCGACAGCAGAACGGCGACAGGCTCCAGGTAGATGGTGGTCTTTCCGCCGAAACCGCCGCCGATCTCCATGGGCACGATCTTGATCATCGACGCCGGA
This sequence comes from uncultured Dehalococcoidia bacterium, assembly GCA_964544865.1. Lineage (GTDB taxonomy): Bacteria > Chloroflexota > Dehalococcoidia > Lucifugimonadales > CAJWER01 > CAZJDV01. Next base: position 1,180 of record CAZJDV010000023.1, read on the forward strand.
AGTTCAAGCATCTTGGCGGTGTTCTCGCCTATCTGGAAATGCCCCTGAGAGCTGCACCAGAGCGTTATCTTGTCCTGGGGCGTCCACCACGCGGTTGCCGAGTGGGGCTCTATGTAGCCCTGGTGCACCATGCCCGTGCGGAACTCACGCTCGACCACGAGGTCGGCCTTCTTGAAACCCTTCTCGATGTCGCCGAGGCTCAGTTGGGAGCGCGCGGCGACGTTGCCTTCGTACTCATCGTGGAGCTGGGGCGCGCCGGGCTTCATTGCCTCCTCAATATTGGTGACGGCGGGAAGCACGTCGTATTCGACATCGATGAGGGACAGCGCCTCCTTGGCGGCATGGAGGCTGGTAGCTGCCACCGCTGCGATCGCATGGCTCTTGTAGAGCACCTTGTCGCCGGCGAGGATCTTGTTGCTCGAATGCCGGTCGCCGATTTCCAGACCCTTCGTATCCGGCAGATCTCTGGACGTGATCACGGCCCTCACGTCGGGGTGCGCATCGGCCTTGCTGGTGTCGATGGAGACGATCCTGGCGTGGGCGTGGGGGCTTCGCAGGACCTCGCCGTATAGCAGGCCGGGCAGGTCGATGTCCGCGCCGAAACGGGCCTTGCCGGTAACCTTGTCATAGCCGTCGTGGCGAATCGGGCGTGTGCCGACGACTTTGTACTCCGTCGTAGACAGGACGATGTTGGATGGCATGTGAGCGTCAGGACCTCCAATGTATTTCCAATTGGGCGGCCATAATTGTATCATGCCGCGCTTCGGCGAACAGTATTTTCCAGATAGAATCTTGGGGCGCCACGCGACGGATTGAACAGCGCGTGGCGGGGCGGTATAATCCGGCGCAGACAAGCCCCGAGGCATCCGGGCGAGAACAAATCTGATAATGGGAGAAGAGTATATGCCAACGGTATCGGTGGAGGTGCTGAACGCGCTGAAAGGATTCGATTCGGCGACCGTGTTCAACGCGGTGGTCGAGAGCATGGGAGCGACCCAGGGTGGATCTGAGTTGGAGAGCAGCGGCGGCATCCCGGTCATCTACACGGGGCCGGCGATGCGCTGCCTGCTGCCCGAGCTTGGGACTGCCGTGGGCACCGTGGTCACGACGGAGGTCACGCCCATCGACCCGGACTCCGAGGCGATACCGTGGGACGATTACTACGAGGTGCTGGACAAGACGCCCGGCCCGATTATTGTGGTGATGAAGGACGTGGACTCTCGCCAGGGGCGCGGCGCCTGTTTCGGCGACGGCATGGCGGGAGTCCACAGGCTCTGCGGCGTCACCGGCGCAGTGCTGGAGGGCTCGGCCCGCGACGTGGCGGGCATCGAGACCGTGGGGTTGCCGATTTGGGGAACAGGTATTGTGCCGGGCCACGGTGTTTTCAACCTCGTAAGCATCAATCGATCTATCACCGTCGCCGGGCTTCGAGTACACCCGGGGGAGGTGATGATCGCCGACACCGACGGATGCACGAAGATTCCCAGCGGGCACGACGCAGAGGCCGTCCTGGCGATGGCGGGCGAGATACGAGAACGCGAGCATGCCACCCAGTCCATCGCCGCGAGGCCGGGGATGACGTACGCCAGATACCGGGAGCTGCGAGGAGGGTAGGGCGGAGGGCCGAGGCGTCGTATACCGTCTAGCTACCCCGGCCGGCTACTGAGAACTCCCGTTCAATCTCACCGCTTCTGACGCCATACATTCGGTCGTGTAGATTGATGACCACTGTGGCGTTGTTGGGCACCACCTCGATCCGTTCGCCAAGTCTCAGCCCCGCCCTGGAGTCCGGATCGGGGTTCATGTAGTACGCAAGGCCGGACTCGGCACCGAGACGTCCCAGCCACAGGCCGGGCCGCCCTTGGACGGAGCCAAAGCTGGGCATGTTGTTCCAATAGTAGTCCGGTTCGCCCCTGCGGCCTATGAGAGAATCGCCGCCGAATGTCTTGAGCCCTGCGTCGACCACCACATGATCTGGATGAGAGGTGCTCACCACGCCGGTCAGCACGGTGAGGGCGCAATTCTCTTTGGTAGTGCCGTATGAGTTTACGTAGAACATATCGCCGATTACGCAGCCACCGGGATGAATCTCCGATATCCCGCTGAGCCGCCCGTCCCTCAAATAGCGGCAGGTCGCGCGGAACGTAGGGGAGGCGCCGACGGCAACGGTCTTTATTGGGAAGCCCTCCCGCCTTAGAATTCCAGCGGTCTCGGTCATGATCGATCCAATCTCGAGGGCCATTTCGGCTACGCCCTCGTCCGTCGGGACCGGGCCTGACTCGTGCGCGTAGATACCTGCAAGGTCAATGCCTTGAAGCCGTCGGAGCTCTCTGGCCAGATACAAGACAGGCTCACCCGGCAGTACGCCGTACCGGTTAACACCGGTGTCGATCTTGATGTGCACGGAGACCGTGACGCCGGCCCCTTGGGCCAGCTCGGAGATGTCCCTGGCCTGCTCAATCATATCTATCACGATGCCGAGCGTTAGACCTGGCTTGCCAAGAAGTCTCCTAAGTTTTTCCAGCTTGCGCTCGCCGTAGAACGGGTGGGCGATCATGAGGTCGTCGATACCCGCCTCCGCCATGACCTCGGCCTGGTCGACCGTGCCGACCTCGACGCCAAGGGCCCCAGTTTGAATCTGCATCTTAGCTATAGCCGGACACTGATGAATCTTGACATGTGGCCGCAGCTCGACCCCCGCCCCGGCCGCCACCTGGGACATCTCCCCTATGTTCGCCTCCAGTCTGTCCAAATCCACCAGCACGGCGGGCGTGTCCAGAGATGGGTAACGGACTCCTGGTTCACCCATGATTCCCCCTCATACGTGGCGAACCGCCGCGCGGCCGTGTTCGAGCCAGAGCGCGCATTCGGTCGTGAGCTCGCGCGCGACCGCCGCCTCGTGAAGTTCGAGGTCCCCGGAGGTAAGGACCGCTTTCCAACGCCCGTTTGTACCCTTATGGAAGAACGATTGCGCTCCACCCTGGAATGTTCCTTTGAAATCGGGCCAGATGCGCTCTGCGTTGCTCTTCATGGTCTTGAAGGTAACGGCGTCCACTATGGATGGGAGCGCGTCCTTTGGCGTCTCGATATCCAGGAAGCCGGCCACGCGCTGTATTTCGCCCTCCAGATCGCTCAGGAGGTCGTTGAAGTGAACGAACAGGATGTTGGGCAGATGGCGGTAGTCCCACCACGACTGCACGTGGCGCATGTTGGCCCAGAACGGATAACCCTCACTCTCCCATTCGAATTGTCCCGTTGTCGTCCACCCGTGCCAGAACTTGCGAATGTCACTGGGGCAATAGGGAAGGGCGGCGCCTATGAGGCCAGCCGATTCGTTGACTCGTTCATAGAGCTCTGGGGTGTAGTTACGGTAGTGGTTCCAGAGCGACATGAAGACGTCACGGGCGTCGCGCCCAACCACGATATACTTGGCATTCGCGTAGTAGGGCAGGCCGTCGAGCGGAAGGTGAGTTTTGACAGACCTCCTGCCCCGCTGCGATTCGAGACCGGTCATTATGTCGTCGAGCGACGACATCCGCATGTCTATCCACGGAGATATGTTCTTAAGCGAGATGTCCTCTCGGTCGCCGTGCAGCAGTTTGAGCACGATCATCTGCATCCAGGTTGTACCCGATTTGTAAGGTGTGGCGACGATGATGTCGCCGTCCCGCACCGTGTAGCGGTCCCATCGAGTGCTGTCCAGGTGATGGTTCTGGTAGACGTGTTCTAGTCGCGGCAGTTTCGTCGACACCTGCTCTGTTTCCCTTCCTGATTGACGGTTGACGCGTCTGTCGGCGATCACACGGTCGAAAGCTTCACCGCCTTGATGCGGTTGTTGTAGTGGTCGCTGATGAGAAGGATGTCGTCGCCGTAGAAGCACAGGCCGTGGGGCTCGTTCAGGCCGGCCTGTGTAGCGACGCCCCGGTCTCCCGCGTCGCCGGGCGTGTCGCCGCCCGCAATGGTTTTCAGCGAGCCGTCCTTCCACGTTGGAAGGACGGCTCTGACGCGGTTGTTGCGCGAGTCGGAGACGTAGACTGTGCCACCGACGCTGACGGCCAGGCCAAAGGGCTTATGGAGCATAGCCTCACCGGCGGGGGTGCCGTCCGTCGAAAACCCGGCCTCTCCGGTGCCGATTATCGTGGAGATCCGGCCTGCTGTGTCTACCTTTCGCACCACGTGAAAGTCCCGGTCGGTGAAGTAGAGGTTTCCATCGCCGTCGAAGCAGATCGCGGTCGGAGAACCGATCCGGGCGTCGGTAGCCGGACCGCCGTCGCCCGAGTAGCCGTGGACGCCGTTGCCGGCCACGGTGGTAATGATACTTGACTCGGCCTCGATCTTGCGGACGCGGCCGGCCGCGTCGCCGACGTAGACGTCTCCATCTGGGCCGTGGGCTACGGCCTCGACCCTCACCAGGCCGGCTGACACCGCAGGTCCGCCGTCGCCGTTGTCCCATCCAACGCCCGTGCCGGCGATGCTGGTCATGACGCCGTCCCGGCCCACCCGCCGCACGCGGCCGTTGTAGGTGTCGGCGATCACGACGCGGCCCTTGGAGTCTACGGACACGTCGTGTGGGTTGAACAAATGGGCCTCGGTGGCGGGGCCGGTGTTGCCCCCGTAGGCCCTGCCTCCGCTGCCCGCGACGGTGCGAATGACGCCGCTATTCGGGTCGATGGCTCGGATGCGCTCGTGCTGCATGTCCGCTATGAAGATGTGGCCGTCCGGCCCGACGCTGATCCCGCCCGGGCAGGCCAGAAACGCCTCGGTAGCCGGTCCACCGTCGTGGATGCTCGTGCCGCCCAGCACCGTGGTGACGATGCCCGTTTCGCCGTTGCACCGGCGCAGCCGGCCCGAGGAGTCGCTCCAGAAGACGGTGCCGTCGGGATCCGCCCAGATGCCCGACTCGATGGGGTTACACCGGGTCTGCATGCCCGGAAGATCTTCCCGCTCGTAGCCGGGAAGACCGTTGCCCACGAGCGTGGTGACGATGCTCGTTTTCGCGTCCACCTTCCGCACCATGAGACCCCGCGCCTCGCCGACGTAGATGTTATCGTGGGCGTCGATGGCGATGGCGTCGGGCGTGTTCGTCGCCGCCTCGGCCGCCGGGCCTCCGTCTCCGTTGGAAGCCTGCTCGCCGGTTCCCAGGACGGTTGTGATCATTCCCGATTCCATGTCGATCTTGCGGATGCGGTTATTCGCGTTGTCGCAGACGTACAGGTCGCCTCTGGAATCGAAGGCGAGGTGCTCGGGAAATTGGAATGCCGTCTCGGTCGCGGGGCCCCCATCACCGTGAAACCCCATGAAGCTGAAGGCTCCGCCGCTATAAGGCCGGCTCGCACCTCGCTCCGATGGGTAGTGGCGGGTGTTCTGTCCGGCTATGGTCTCGATGACGCCGGTCTTCGCGTCGATCCGCCGGACGTTGCTGTCCCACTTACCGCACACGTAAAGGTTGCCCTCGCCGTCCACCGCGACGCCGGTCGTGGTGTCGAACTCGGCCTCCAGGGCCGGCCCGCCGTCGCCGCCGCGCCCCACACGTCCGGACCCGGCCACTCGGGTGATTATGCCCGTCTCGATGTCGATGCGACGGACCACGTTGGGCCCCAGGTCGGGGCCCCGGGCTCCAAGCTGCGAGAAGTAGATGTTTCCTTGCTTGTCCAGGCAGAGGTCGTGGGGCGTGAACACCCTCGCATCGACCGCGGGGCCACCGTCGCCGGAGTCCTCGGGCACGCCGTCGCCGGCGAACGTGTGTAGGATGCCCTGCGTGTCTATGCGCCAGATGCGGTGGGCGCGAATATCAGCCACGACCAGGTCGCCGGCGGGAAGGCGCACGACGCCCATCGGCCAGCCGGCGTCGGCCTCCCGCGCCGGGATGCCGTCGTGGTACCCGGTACCTGCGATGCTGATGATCGTGCCCGGTTTCATCTGCGAGAGGCTTTCGATAGGGTTTACCAGTTCATGATCTCCAGGTTCTCTTGCTGCCTTTCTCAAAGAACTTCCTGACGACGGCCTGCTCGATGTCGATATCGAACCGGTTCGCCAGGACGGTCAGGAGGACGAACACGTCCGCGATCTCCTCCTCAAGCTGGCTCCCATCGAAATCATCGTAGTTGACCGACCACAGGCGCTTGATCTGCGACGCGATTTCCCTGCTCTCCTCGCTCAACAGTACCTGGATTTTCACCGGATCGGTGACGAAGCCCCGTTCGGACCTGACCTCCGATATCGCCTGCTGAAGGTCGGCAAGCTCTGACTTGTCTCCGCCTTTCGTTCAGGCTATCCGTCAGCGTCTCATTCTGGTGAGAGCTGGATCACACAGGTGCAAATTGGCTCCTGGCTACACCTGCAGCTTGACCGCACGGATACGGTTATTGAAGTGGTCGCTGATCAGCAGCACGTTGTCTCCGTACAGCAGCAGCCCGTGAGGCCGATTCAGCCTCGCCTGGGTGGCCGCACCGCCGTCTCCGGCATCTCCCGGCTCTTCGCTTCCCGCGACCGTGGACAGGATGCCGTCCTTCCATGGTGGAAGGACCCTGCGGACCCGGTCGTTGTTCGTGTCGGAGATGTACAGGACACCGTCGTCGGCGACCGCGAGTCCGTACAGCCCGGAGAAGGAGGCCTCCTGGGCGCGCGTGCCGTCCGGAGAGAAGCCCTCGGCGCCGGTGCCCGCGACGGTTGTGATCGTGCCGGCCGAGTCGATCCGGCGGACCACGTGGTTGTCGCCGTCGGCAAAGAGCAAGCTTCCGCCGGCGTCGAAACAAATGGCTGTCGGCGCCCCCACGCGCGCCACCGTCGCGGGCCCGCCGTCGCCCGTGTAGCCGGGCGTGCCGGTGCCCGCGACCGTCGTTATGATCCTCGTCCCGGCGTCCACCCTGCGTATTCGACCCGCGGCCGAGTCGCCGATGTACACCGAGCCGTCTTGGCCGTGGGCGACGGAGAGCACGTGGATCAGGTGAGCGCCTATGGCCGGTCCACCGTCGCCCTTGTCCCACTGCTCACCGGACCCGGCCAGGCCCCTTATGGCGCCGTCGGTATCGACGATACGAACATGCCCGTGCCGGGTGTCGGCGATCACCACACGGCCCGTTGAGTCAACCGACACGTCGTAAGGGTTGCCCAGGTAGGCTTCCGTGGCGGGTCCGTTGTCTCCACCATAGGCCCGCGCGCCGTTGCCGGCCACGGTCCGTATGACGCCGCCGTCCGGGTCGATCGCCCGAATCCGCTGGTTCCAGACGTCGGCCAGGTAGATGTGTCCATCTGGTCCGACGGACATCCCGCCTGGCCCGCATAGGAAGCCCTGTGTCGCCTTCTCGCCGTCGTGAATGCTGGTGCCGCCGAGCGCCGTAGTCACGATCCCGGTCTCACCGTCGTACCGGCGCAGCCGCCCGGAGCAGTCGCCCCAAAACACGGTGCCGTCCGGGTCCGCCCAGATGCCGACCTCGCAGGAGTTCATCTGCGTCTCGGAGCCGTGCAGGCCCTCCTGCCCGAATCCGGGGACGCCGTTCCCGACCAGGGTCGTGACGATGCCGGTCTTCGCGTCCACCCTCCTGAGCCGGAACCCGTACTTCTCGCCCACGTACAGGTTGTCGTGGACATCGAGAAATATCGCGTCCGGCATCAGGGTGCTGGCCTCGGTGGCGAGCCCGCCGTCGCCGTTGGACGCCGCCTGGCCGTTGCCCAGCACGGTGGTGATGATGCCGGTCTTCATGTCGATCTTGCGGATGCGGTGGTTCGAGTTGTCGCATACGTACAGGTCGCCATTCGAGTCGAAGGCGAGGTGTTCGGGGTGGTTGAACGCCGCCTCGCCGGCGGGTCCGCCGTCTCCGTGGTAGCCGCCCAGGCTGAGGCCGGGGCCGGAGTATGGGCGGGACGAGCCTTTCTCGGAGGGGTGGTGCCGAGCGTCCTGGCCGGCGAAGGTCTCGATGATGCCGGTCTTCGCGTCGACCCGCTTGATGTTGTTGGCCCACTCGCTGGACAGATACAGGTTGCCGTCGTCGTCCACCGCTATCCCACAGTGGGTGTCCAGCTCCGTATCCACGGCCAGACCGCCGTCGCCCCCGCGGCCAATCTTCCCGGTACCGGCCACCCTGGTGATGATGCCGGTCTCGTAGTCGATGCGGCGGTACGTCTGGTTGCGCAGGTCCGAGAGATAGAGGTTGCCCTTCTTGTCCTGGGTCAGGTCGTGGGGATTGGATAATCGTGCGTCGATCGCCGGGCCGCCGTCTCCGGAATGCCCCGGCACGCCATCCCCGGCGAAGGTGTGGAGGATGCCGTCCTTGTCGATGCGCCAGATGCGGTTGGCATGGTAGTCCACGATGATCATGTCGCCGTCGGGCCGCCGGACGACGCCCAGTGTCCAGCCGGCGTCGGCCTCCTTGGCCGGAATGCCGTCACGATACCCGGCGCCGGCTATCGTCGTGATGTTTCCTACCGGCAGGTCCCTGAAAATCTTGAGCAGGTCCATTCTGATTCTAGCTCCTCGTGTTCAGTGGCGATGATCGCGACCCAACAACTCGGCGGCTGTGCCCGAAACGCTCTTGTGGAACAACACCACGTTCTGACACGGAAACAGCGCGTCCCAGCGGTATCGCCGGCCTATCCAGGCCATCGTCTTCCAGCTGTAGAAGCTGATGTGGGTTGGGTCGCGATGATAGTACCAGTCCGGGAACCCGTCCCAGGTCTCAAGCATGCCGGTCATCACGCCCAGCCACGAGGACGCCTTCAAAAGGGTCTGGAATGTGTCGAGCTCCTTGCGCGGCGAGGCGAAGTGCTCCAGCGTCTCGGTGCAGGTGACGAAATCGTAGGTCCGCTCCAGCGCCGCGGGGTCCGGGTGAAAAAGGGGGTCGTACATGTTGGCGTCGAAGCCCCTCTCGCGCAGCATCATGAGTAGGGCGGGCCCCGGGCCGGCGCCATAGTCGAGCCCGGAGGCTCCCGCGGACAGGTGGAGTTGCAGCGGGCTGAGCAGGCGGTCCAGGAAGTCGCGGTAGTCCTCGTCCTCCGGATCGTTGTTGTGGGTCAGGTAGCGCTCCCTCTCGGCATTCGCGCCGATGTGGAACCTGCCCGGCACGAACACCAGGTCGCACTCGGGACAGAGCAAGAAGTCCCTTTCCATGCTCTTTTCGCGACTGCTGTGGAGCAGCGCGGCATCGGGTGAGAAGCAGAGCGGGCAGGGCTCAGGGCGCGCCGTCATCAGTCCTTCAGGTCCAGCCAGCGCAGGTCCGCGGGGGAGAGCTCGATGTCCAGGGCGGCAAGCGACGTCCAGGTCTCGTGGGGCGACATGGGCCCTATGAGCGGGAATGCCGGGAATGGCTGATGAAGGACGTAGGCCAGCGCGACGCCGATCGTTGGAACGCCCCTGTCTTTCGCCATTTCACGGGCGCGCGCCAAACGCGCGAAGTTGTCATCGCTGTACCAGCACCTGGCTAGCTGCGGGTCCGAGTGGTCCGCCGGATCGGCTCTGCCGTCGGCGAAGAACCCCCCGGCCTGGCTCGACCACGGGAAGAGCGGCATCTGCTGTCTTTCGAGCCAGTCCCTGGAGTCCGGGTCGGAGGCCGCCAGGCAGCCGGACCACGGGGCATCGACCATTCTGGCCAGGCTGAAATTGTTGCTCAGCGCGGTGAACCCAGCCCGGCCCTTTCGCGCGGCGTACTCGTTGGCCTTCCGCACGCGTTCGATGGTCCAGTTTGAGCCGCCGAAGACCCTGATGCGGCCGGCGTCCCGGTGCTCGTTCAGGACGTCGACGAACTCGCCGACGGGGATGTCCAGGTTGTCGCGGTGGAGAAAATAGATGTCGACGTAGCCGGTCTGAAGGCGCTCGAGGCTTTCGAGCAGCTCGGTTGTCACATTTTCTGGGTAGCAGCCAGGGGTATGGGCGCCCTTGGTGATGAGAACGACCTCCTCGCGGATGCCCCGGTTCTTGATCCACCGGCCGAGGGTGATCTCGGACGAGCCGTAGTGCCTGGCCGTATCGAAGCAGTTCCCACCCAGCTCGAAGTAGTCGTCGCACATTACGCTGGCGTGCCTGAGGTCTTTGAAGCCCAGGACCCCCATGACCACGCGAGAGATGTCCTTGTCGACGCCTGGGATGCGGGAGTATTTCATGCGGGCGCCGGGTTTCCGCGCCAGAGGCCGCCCGTGGACAGGCAGCTTCAGGGCGGCGGGCTTTTCGGCGTCGAACTCCACTCCGATGGCCTGCCGCCAGAGGTCCAGCGTCCTCATGTTGGACAGTGAGTCCTCCCAGGTCATGGCGGGAAACCGGCCCTGGCGGCGCTCGATGTTCGCGGCGACGTGGTCCGCCTCGATAGCGTAGAGCCACCGGTCGGTCTCGATGGAAATTTCCTCGGGCGGCTCGCCGCTGCGGTTGACGACGATCTCGCTCGTTCCGCCCTGGCGGCCGCTGCAGAACCAGGGCGAAGGTACGACGATGCTCCCTTCGGTCCCGAAGATGTGCACGTCGTTGTCCAGGGTGACCCGAACGCCGCAGGCGACTTCAGCGACGATGCCGCCGGGGAAGAGCATGGTCGCCGCAGTGTACTCGTCGACGCGGCTCTCCTCGCCCACATGCCCCACCGCATGCACCTCCTTGGGCTCCACCACCTCCAGCCCGAGGGCCGCCGCCGCGACCAGCCGGCACATGGAGACCGTGTAGCACCCGAGGTCGAGGATGCCGCCTCCGCCGAGCTCGTTGTTGAAGTGCCGCTCCTCCAGGTCGTAGGCCCCCCGGTATCCGAAGCTGGCCCGGACCAGCCGAACGTCGCCGATGACTTTTTGTTTGAGCAGCTCGACCAGCCTCTCCGTCTGCGGGTGGCACCTGTACATGAAGGCTTCCATGAGGAATACGTCGTTGCGCCGCGCCGCCTCGATGACCGCCATCGTGTCGTAGGCGTTGAGTGTCATCGGCTTCTCGCAGAGGATGTGCTTGCCCGCCTCGGCGCACCTGATCGCCCACCTGGCGTGCATCGGGTGCGGGGTCGAGACGTATACCGCGTCGACCTCGGGGTCCCGCAGCATGGCGTCGTACCCGGCATATGCGCGCGGGGTTTCGTGCGTCACGGCGAACGCGTCCGCGCCCCGCTGCGTCCTGCTGGCAACGGCCAGCAGGCTGTCGCTGTTGGAGTGATTCAAAGCCCTGGCAAACGCCTTCGCGATCTTGCCGGTACCGATGATTCCCCAATTGAGATGCTTGTTCACAGGACGATTCTCGATTGATTGTGTTGACTGACTACCGGCGCCGATCTGCTATGATTAGCCGGCGCGAGATGGGGCAGAGCCATGATACACGTTTTGAGGAACCGGGTCAGTGACTCCATCGCCGAGTCTATCGATGCCTGATCGAAAACCGAGGTGAGAGAATGAAGAAATCTGCGCTATTGGTCTGGGGCGGATGGCCGGGCCACTCGCCGAAGGGGTGCACCGAGATTTTCGGCCCCTGGCTGGAGGGACAGGGCTACGATGTCGCGATATCCGACTCTCTCGAAGCGTATGAGGACGACGAAATGCTCAAGTCGCTAAGCGTCATAGTGCCCATCTGGACCCAGGGCGAGATCACCCCGGAGCAGGAGACCAACCTGCTGGCCGCCGTGGCGAGCGGGGTCGGCATATCAGGATGGCACGGCTGCATGGGGGACTCCTTCCGCACGAGCGTCGATTACCAGTTCATGGTGGGAGGCCAGTGGGTGTCCCATCCGGGCGGCTACATCGACTACGAGGTCAACATCGTAGACCAAGACGACCAAATCACCGCGGGCCTCAGCGACTTCAACATGTCGACGGAGCAGTACTATATGCACGTAGATCCCAGCAACCAAGTCTTGGCGACGACCACCTTCAAGGGCGACCAGCGGATTAGCGGCAAGGCGCCGTACGAGTGTCCCTGGGTCGCGGGCTGCGTTATGCCGGTCGCGTGGAAGCGCATGTGGGGAAAGGGCCGCGTGTTTTACTCGTCGCTCGGCCACAAGCTGGACGACTTCGCCGTTCCCGAGGTGCTGGAGATCGCCAAGCGCGGGATACTCTGGGCTAGCCGGTGAGGGTGGGAGTTTCACTGTGGAGAACGCGGAGAACGCGGAGATAGAGAGTGGGTCTGGGAAAAAGGACGGATGGGGAAATTAGTGTGGCTCCACTGAGGGTGGGGGTGATGGGGTGCGGGACCATCAGCCCGCAGTATCTGGGTCGTCTGCCCAAGTACGGCGCGGTGGAGGTCGTGGCCTGCGCGGACATCGACCTCGCCAGGGCTGAGAGCAGGGCGGCGGAGTTTGGAGTGCCGAAGGCGTGCTCCCCTCGAGAGATGCTGCACGACTCGGATATCGAGCTGATCGTCAACCTGACGGTCCCGAAGATCCATGCCGAGGTCAGTCTGGCGGCCATCGCGGCGGGCAAGCACATCTACAGCGAGAAGCCGCTGGCCGCGGAGCGAGAGGACGGCGGCGCGATAATGAGAACGGCGCGGGAGAGCGGGGTCATCGCCGGTTGCGCGCCGGACACGTTTCTTGGCGGCGGCATTCAGACGTGCCGCAAGCTCATCGACGACGGGGCGATTGGACGGCCTATCGCGGCCACCGCGTTCATTATGAGCCGCGGCCACGAGCACTGGCACGCGGACCCGGACTTCTTCTACCAACGGGGCGGCGGTCCGATGTTCGATATGGGACCGTATTACCTGACGGCGCTAATATGCTTGACCGGACCCGTAAGGCGAGTCAGCGGCTCCCACGGTAGCGCCTTTAAGAGCAGGACGATACAGAGTGAGCCTCGGCGCGGAGAGACCATAGACGTGGAGGTCTCGACCCACGTGGCCGGCGTGATGGACTTCGAGAGCGGCGCCATCGGGACGATCATCACGAGCTTCGACGTGTGGGCGTCGCGTCTGCCGCGGATCGAGGTGTACGGGACCGAGGGGACGCTGAGCGTGCCCGACCCCAATGGTTTCGGCGGCCCCGTGCGTGTCCAGCGAGGAAAAAATGACTGGAAAGAGACGCCTCTGGTGTACCCGGAAGGCGGGCGCGGCCTGGGCGTGGCGGAGATGGCCGGAGCGCTGCGCAGCGGACGGCCCTCGCGGGTCGAGGGCAGCCTGGCGAACCACGTGCTGGACATCATGCACGCATTTCACGAGTCGTCCGATAAAGGGCGGCACATCGAGATTGGAACGACGTGCGAACGGCCCGCAGCGGTACCGGCAGGCCTGGAGGAGGGCGTGTTCGACGATGCCTGACCTGAGGGGGCGAGCAACCGCGAGCAGGAGGCCAGACTAGTGGACCCACTCGATACCGCCGAGATAGGGACGACGGGGCTGCGTGTGACGCGTATGGGCCTTGGGGGCGCGCCGCTGGGCGGACTGTTAGCCGACGTGGGCGCCGATGTGGCGACGGGCCTCGTGCTGCGCGCCCACGAGCTTGGGGTCCGCTACTTCGACACTGCTCCGCTGTACGGAAGCGGCAGGAGCGAGCGCCGCTACGCGGGGGCGCTGGCCCGGATTCCGCGCGACGACTTCGTGCTGTCAACGAAGATGGGCCGCTTGCTTGTGCCCATAGCCGGGCCGCCGGACTCAGGGCCATTCGTCAATGCGCCGACCGTGGCAGAAGTGTTCAATTTCAGCCGCGACGGCGTGCTGAGGTCTCTGGAGGATAGCCTAGAGCGCCTGGGGCTGGACCGTGTGGACATAGCGTTGATACACGACCCGGACGACCACTTCGATCAGGCTATCGGCGAGGCGTATCCAGCGCTTGCGGAGTTGCGGTCCCAGGGGGTCGTGAGGGCCATCGGGGCTGGGATGAACCAGTGGCAGATGCCGGCGCGCCTGGCCCGCGAAGGGGATTTCGACTGCTTCCTGCTGGCGGGCAGATACACGCTGTTGGACCAGTCGGGGCTGGAGGAGCTGCTGCCGATCTGCGAGGAAAAGGGAATCAGCATCGTCATCGGCGGGCCGTACAACAGCGGGATCCTGTCGTCCGATCTCTCTCCCGGCGCGACGTTCGACTACGTGGCGGCGCCTCCGCACCTGCTGGATAAGGCGAGAAGAATCAGCGCTGTGTGCGACCGCCACGGCGTGCCGCTGAAGGCGGCGGCACTGCAATTCGGCCTGGCCCATCCGGCGGTCGCGGCGACGATACCGGGGGCGCGCTCCGTAGCCGAGGTCGAGGAGAACCTCGCGATGGCGGCGCATCCGATTCCCGGCCAGCTCTGGGATGAGTTGCGCGCCGAGCGGCTTATATCAGAGGCGGCGCCGACGCCCGCCTGAGCACACTCAGACGTTCTCCGCGCGCACTATGACGTTGGTTCCCGCCAGCTCCCAGACCTCATCGTATGTGCTTAGCTGCCATCTGCGTGGTGGATAGTCGGCAGGGCGGTTTTCCGGGTCGATGAGCTCGTTGCGGTCGAGACCCCTGGCCTGCTCCAGCCACGCCCTGTCCGCATCCGAGGCATCGACTTCCCTTTGCAGGATGAACTCCACGTGGTCGAACGCGGTGAAGGCGACGTGCGCCAGGAACAGGCGCGACACGCCCTGGCCGTCCCAGGTCGCCAGATCGGGCAGTATCACCGGACCGGTGCAGACCTGGAACTCCCCATCGTCCTCGTTTACGTTGATCAGGTTTACGGGGTACTCGCAGGTTACAGTGAGGCTACGCTCCGAGTCGCGGTAGGTCGACCGGGCGCTCAGGAGATCGTTGGCCAGCGTCGCGTAGATGATCGCGCGAACGTCCGTGAGCTCCGACGACCCCTTGTGGTGTCTTATGTCTATCTTGTAGCCCTGGAAACTCTCGTTGAGCTTTCGTACCGGGGTCTGTTCCGGCTCATCGCTCGGCCCCGTGGCGATGGGCAGGACGTGCTCGCGGCTGAAGGCCATGCGAAACTCGTTGCTGGGGACCTGGAACAGGTTCCGAGAGGCGATGGTGTACTCGGCGCGGCAGGGCGCTCCCAAGAACATCTCCGAGACGTGGCCGGACGCCTCGTCGAGAACCTGGCAGGCGGCCTCCAGGTTGAATCTGACCTGATAGACCTGGCCGAACCGACCGACGAAACCGCCCGAGTATTTGTAGTAGGGGTCTGGCTTTATGGGGTGGCCCATCCAGGTAAATGTCGAGGCATGGAAATTGATCATTAGCAATCTCATCTCTGAGGATTTGGGCTCTTCGCAGCCGCCGGACTTTATTTCGATGTGAAGCCGTTACCTGTTAGGCGCGGGTCAAGGCGGCCGGGAGGCCGGGGGACGTGCCGATTCTATCACGGTAGGCCATGCGTATCTGCTCGGGAGCTACGCCCTTGTCGCGGATAGCCGTTTCTTGGAAATCGCAGTTCTACCCTTGTATGATGTGGACGGGGTGGAATCATCGTTTGGTGACGGTCGAAACGGAGGGCGGCCGCCAATCGCTTTAGCTGGCTGTGCGCCGCCGATAGGAGAACTCCAATGAAGTCTTTTGGCATGACCCTGAACCTCAAGAGCGACCCGGGCGTCGTCGACAAGTACGTCGAATACCACAAGGCTGTTTGGCCGGACGTCCTGGCGGGACTCGGCGGCCTCGGAATATCCAGGATGAAGATTTTCCGCCACGGACTGAGCCTGTTCATGTACATGGAGACCGCCGATGATTTCGTGCCCAGCCGCGATTTCGCCAAGTATATGGAGAAGGGCCGGGCGAGGGAGTGGGACGAGCTGATGCGGACGTTCCAGGAACCGGCGCCCGGTGCGGCGTCCGGGGAGTGGTGGGCGGAGATGGACGAGGTCTTCGACCTGGAGCGCGGCTAGAGAATTTCACCGACATTTTGCCGCGTCCCGTCTGATGTATGGCGGCGACGGCCCTGGCCCTCGTGCCTCTACTTCGTGCTATTCGCCCTCTCCAGCGCCGGCTTTATCCACTCCAGCGCGCGCATAGGGGCCTCGGAGTAGTTGTAGAAGCTGACTCCGGAGGCGCCGGCGCTTCCAGCGGCCTCGACGACATCGGACATCTCGCCCGGACCCAGGATCGCGTCGAATCCAACCCTGAGCCCTGCGGCCAGCTCCTTTTCGTTGCCGACGAGGCGCCGCTGCGTCTGGACGACCTGCCCGGTCTCGTTGGGGCGGCGACCGTAGCAGTCGGCGGTGAAGCCGTCGACATGAGGCATATAGTCGGGCCTGTGTCCCTCGAGCACGAAGAGGCGGGTGTCGCCCAGGGTGTGAAGGCTCTCAGCGATCTCCTTGACCAGCGACGACTCCACCTCGGCCCTGAACGACTCCATCTCGGCAAGACCGGGCAGGGATTCGAGCATCTCGTCTCTTGTGGCCGGGCTGCCGGGTGGAGCCATTGGCGCGGTCTCGAAATACCCGTCCATATGGGCCTTCACCCCCTGGGCGATGGGAGAGAGGTCCAGGTCGCGGGCCGATGCGCGGTCTTGGCACGACTCGCAGAAGCACAGGGACATGAGCCACGTCTCCAGCGGGCGCAGCGGGGTGCCGTACCGCTCGTGGTGGTGGCCGTGCTCCATGCCCCTGAATCCCGGGGTCTCGAGCTGCACGGCGTGCAACGGATATTCGGCCGCCAGGTTCTGGCACAGGCCGAGGACGTAGCGGCGGACGTGAGAGCTGCTGGGACAGAGGGCGTGGGCATAGGCGTCGCCGTAGACGTTACGGACCACATGCCCGGGGTGGGCCGCACCGAGTCTGCTGTTGTGGGAGCAGACGGTCCATGCCATCATCGTCAGTCCGTAGCGTTCAAGCCTCTCGCCGGCGGCCACGAACCAGTCGGTCGTCCTCGATACTGCCGCGACCTTCGGCTTGAGGTCCGTTGACTCGAAATAGCGCTCATCGGGCTGGAAGTAGACGACGCCGTCTTCGGCGAAGTACATCTTGTGGTTTGGGTTGTGGGAGTGGATGAAGTAGCCGGTGTGGTAGGAGCTCGCCATGGCGATGGCGTCGACGCCCCAGTCGCCGATCCTCCCCAGGACCTCGTCCAGGCCCTCGTCGCTCAGATCCCAGGCGTACATGTACATCGATGAGAACATGGAGCCGGCCTCCATCGCTGCGGTAGCGGTCCTGCCCTTGTTACTTGTCGTCAACCGTGGTCGCACACGCCGGGTCGTCAGGCGTACTCGGCGATGTGGCTGAACAGCTCGACGACACGCCGCCCGTCTGCATCGGGCAGACGCGGCTCATCGAGGGCGGCGGCGTTGCTATCCAGGTGCTCGATGTTCGCCGTGCCGGTGAGGACGGTGGAGATGGCACGGTGTCCCGCGGCGAATTTGTAGCCGGCGCCGATGACGGAGCCAACGCCGTCGTGGACCAGCCAGCCCAGCGGGTCTTTGGCCGGCAGGCTGTCGGCGGGGATCACGCCCCGCGTCTTCCAATCAGCGATAAGCTCCTTCAGCAGGCTGGGGTCCGGGAGCTTCACCCTCACCGCGGCCATGTTGACGATACCCACGTTGTGCTCGGCGGCCAGGGGCAGCGCCTCCTTCGCGGCGTACTGGTTCAGGATACCGTACTTGAGCATGATGGTGTCCCACAGGTCCGGATGGGTCTTGAGCGCCATCAAAACCGTCTCGTGGGCGGGGTCCGCCGAGAACTGCTCGCTGAAGCCGATGTATCTTATCTTGCCTTGCTCCTGCAGGCGTGTCATCACCGGGTAAAACCGCTCGACGACCTCCATGTATTCCGAGGGTATCGGGCCGTGGAACTGCATGAGGTCTATGAAGTCGGTACGAAGACGGCGCAGGCTGCGGTCCACGGAGTCCACGAGCGCCTGCGAGTCAACCGGGCGGTCGCCTCGTTCATGCCGCCACTTGGTTGCGAGCACATAGGCGTCTCTGGGGACCCCTGTCAACGCCCGTCCCAGGATCGCTTCGCTCTCGCGGTAGCCCGCGGAGGTATCGATCAGGTTGACGCCCAGGTCCAGCGCGCGCTGGATGAGGGCGTCCTGCACGCTCTGGGACAGCCCTGAGCTCTGTCCCAGATTGCTGGGTCCGCCGGTGCCGAGGCTGAGGAGAGATACCTTTAGCCCGGTGCGGCCGAGGGTCCGGTAGTGCACTAGATGTCTATCCTGTTCTCGTCGATGTAGTCCCAGTTGAGCTCGAAGCCGAGGCCGGGCTTGTCGGAAAGAACGACGTTTCCATCGCCGTCCATAGGGTCGGGGATGGTGGTCAAATACGGCTCCGGCAGGCTGTCATCCAGACCGGGTCGCAGCAGACCGCGCTCGTAGTACTCGCAGGTGGCCTCCGGTACGGCGCAGGCAAGCTGCATGTGGGGCCAGCCGCCGCCGTGGAGCTCGCACTGAAGGCCGTAGGCCTGGCACACGTTGATCAACTTCCAGCACCCGGTGAGGCCGCCGTAGAAGTAGTCGATTCGCAGCATGTCCGATGCGCCCTGGAGTATCCACTCGGCACGGCTGAAAACGCCCCCTGGCAGGTGCTCCGGGGAGCATATGGCGATGTCCAGCTCGCGCGTCAGGCGCCGGTAGGGCTCCACACGGGTCTCGATCATCGGGTGTTCGAGCCAGTAGTAGTCGAGCTTCTCCAGCTCCCGTCCCACCCAGAGCGCCTGCTCCAGGGTGTAGGCGCCGAACGGGTCGAGCATCAGCACCATGTCGTCGCCCACCGCCTCACGAACCGCCTTGCATACCTCGACGTCCTCCCTGGGGAATCCCGGTAGCTGAGGCGCCGGCTGCCACTTAATGGGGTCCCAGCAGATATACGCGTGGACCTTGTACGCCTTGTATCCTTGCTTCTTGCAGGCCAGGGCGTGCTCCGCGTATACCTCGGGCCCGCCCATGTTGGGGTGGGTGCTGGCGTACGCCTTGACCCTGTCGCGCGCGCCGCCCAGAAGCTTGCTGACCGGCAGACTCACCATCCGCCCAATCAGGTCCCAGAGGGCGCAGTCCACCACGCCCATGTCGCGCTCCGGAAGGCTGCGGCTGAACGTGACGGTCTGGTCCATCCAGCCCCATAGCTTCTCGCGGGCCAGCGGGTCCTCCCCGAGGAGCATCGGCCTGACGATGCCCTCGATGATAGCCTTGTTGCCGCCCAGCATGTACCCATCAACACTCTCGTCGGTCGACACTTTTGTGACTGTACTGGTGCTCTGGACCCCTTCACCCCAGATTCCATAGGTCCACTTCGAGGGTATCGAATGAGTCGTCGTCCTGAACTCGATGACCTCCACGTCGGTGATCCGCATGTCTTGCTCCTGGGGAGATTCGAGGCTAGGTTAGACCGACGGTGCGCACAAATCAAGGTGCGGTGATACAATGGCTCCCGTCGCCGCGTGACGGACACGGAGGTCAGCCACGAACAACAGCCCGAGGCCATTTCGCATGGCCCAGTACGGCACCAAGCACGGCCACGCCGCCGGCGTGCTCAAGGTCATGCTCGACAACCCGGACGTAGAGGTCGCCGGGGTCTACGAGCCCGACCGCAGCAGGCGCGAACTCCTCGAAACGTCGGGACCGCCTTGGTCGGATATTCGCTGGTTCGATGACAGCTCGGAGTTCCTGGACGACCCTACGGTGGCCGCCGTGTCGTCCGAGGGGTTGAACGCGGAGAGCCTCTCCCAAACCGAGGAGATCGTGGAGGCCGGCAAGCACGTGTTCTACGACAAGCCCGCGGGCGAAGACTACGCTCGATTCGAGCGAGTGGTGGCGTCAGCGCGGGAGCGCGGGCTGCTGATACAGATGGGCTACATGTTCCGCTACCACGACGGCTTCTCACGCATCGCCGAGTGGGCCCGGTCAGGGTTTCTGGGCCACGTGTTCTCCATCCGCGCGCACATGTCCACAGTTATTCGGCCGGAGTCCCATGTTACGCTCAGCGCCCACCGGGGCGGGATATTCTACGACCTTGCCGGGCACATGATCGACCAGATTGTGTGGATACTGGGCCGGCCAACGAGGATCGGCTCCTTCATGCGCCGCGACGTGTCCACGGTCGAGGGATTCAGCGACAACACGGCCAGCATCTTCGAGTACGACGGTGCCATGGCCATCGTGGACATAGCAGCCATGGAGCCGCGCCCGATGGCGCGCCGTTTCGAGGTCTACGGCGACGAAGGTTCGGCCATAATGGAGCCCTTCGAGCCGGCGGAGACCCTTCGGTTGTGCCTCGCCAAGGCGCAGGGCGGCTACCCAGAGGGTGTGTCGGTCTTGAAGCTCGAAGACAGACCGAGATACGTGATGAGCCTGGCCGCATTCGTTCAGGACGTGCGCGGAGAAAAGCGGCCGGACCGATCCCTGGACCACGAGCTCACGGTCCAGGAGACATTGCTCAGGGCCACCGGGTCCATCCGGGCGTGAGTGCTCGCCGGAAATAGGACGGATGATAGCGTGGGAACGGTCTGAAGGGCGCCGCGGCGTTCCGGCGACCTCGGTACGGAGGTTGAGAATGGCGGACAAGCTGACCGTTGGCGTTATCGGATGCGGTTCGATGGCCAATTTCCACGTGCGAGGCTACCTGGAGTGCGGCAGGTATGAGGTCGTCGCCGTGTCGGACCTGAGCTCACAGGCGATGGAGGAGTTCGAAAAGCGGTTCTCGGCCTCCGATGACTACCACCCCCGGTACTACACGGACGCCACGGCCATGCTGGACACCGAGGAGGTCGACGTTGTGTCTGTCTGCGTCTGGCACCGGGGTCATGCCAAGTGGACGATAGCCGCCGCGGCGCGCCGGCCAAAGGCGATACTGTGCGAGAAGCCGATGGCCGAGGACCTGGGCCGGGCGGACGAGATGATCGTGGCGTGCGAGCGCAACAACGTAAAGCTCGTGATCGGCCATCAGCGCCGGTTCCTGCCGTCCTACAACGCGGCGCGGAGGCTCATCGCCGAGGGCGCCGTGGGCGGGGTCCAGTTGATGCGGAGTGTATCGGGCGCCGGGCTGTTGAACTGGGCGAGCCACCAGTTCGACATGTTCCGCTACCTCTTGGGTGACTCCGACTGCATCTGGGCGATGGGGGCCATAGAGCGCCACACGGACCGGTTCGAGCGGATGACGCGTATCGAGGACCGGGCCTTCGGTGTCTTCGGGTTTAGCGGCGGCGTGGAGGCGATACTCACCAGCGACCTCACCTCGGACTACTACCAGGGGTGCACGATATACGGCTCCGAGGGTACCATCGAACTGCGTCCCACGCACTACACGTTGCTCAACGCGGACACCAGAGGGGTGAGCGAGCGCCGCGAGCCGGCCGAGCCTTTCATCGAGGCCGGTGTGGAAGGCGTAAAGGAGTTTGACGCAAGCGTGGCCCAGGCCGCAGAGCTCGCCGACTGGATCGAGGGCAGGGTGGAGATGCACCGAGGCGAGGCCGGTCACGGGTACAAATCGGTGGAGATGGCTATGGCGCTGTACGAGTCGGCCAGGCTGCACGAGCGGGTCACCTTGCCGTTGCAGACGCGGGTCAGCCCCCTCGACTTGATGGTGGAATCCGGTCACGTGCCCGTCCGCTACCCCGGCCATTACGACATTCGAGCACGACTGCTGCGCGGCGAGAACATGTCCAACGATGAGGAGAACGAGTAGAAGTAGAGAGGGCTTTCAGTTGAACGTCACTACGTGTCGGATAGGACTTCATCCAGAAGCCGATCGACGGCCTTCCGGAGCTCAGGGAGACTCCCATGGATAACTCGCCAAATCCTGTCGATGTCCACTATTGCGTAGCCGTGGATCAGGATATTGCGGAACGCGACGACCTCTTGCAGGTCCGGTATCTGACTGGCAAGGGCTTGGTCGTGTACTGCCAACTGGCCGAGGGCTTCGCCAACGATCCCAAATTGCCTCTCCACAGCGGAGCGCAGCATGAGACCTAGAAGGAAATCCTACCTGGTCGCGCCATGGGTAAATTCCATGATGGCGTCGATGGCCTAGCGGGCGTCCCAGAGATACGCTTTGGGTTCACGCCGCAAAGAGGTTCTCCCGGGTCTCCTCAATGCTTTTCTTGATGTACGGGTTCTTGACCGCAGACGCTACAACGAGATCCCCCGCCGATCCAAGAGCACTTCCAGCGCATCCTTCAGGCCGAAAAACTGGCGCAACGCTCCCACGTCGCCCGGTGAGTCGAACTCCACCAGGAAATCCACATCACTTCTAGCCGGATTGAAATCATCCCTGATAGCAGAGCCGAACACGTCGAGCCGAAGCACGTAAAACCGCCGGCACAGCGAAGCGAGCTCGGCGCGTCGTGTCTCGATCATTAGCTGCACATCCCGTGCCTTTCTCACGCGAATGCCGTTGCCGCCAATTGCCTAGCTTCGGCTTCGCCCGGCAGCAGGGCCGGACCTGGCTCTAAAGAGTAGCCGAGGTCTGTCAGTCTAGTAATTAGACGGTAGCTTTGGTGAGCACAAGGCGAATCTTGCCTAATTCTAGCCCGCCGGTGGTTTCGACGCAAGGTGTCTCGCAATGGCGCTACGCGACCGTTCGACCATGACAAGAGGGCGTTTAGTTGAATGCCACTACGCCTCGCCTAGTCTCAGAACCCGGTGCAGCGAGATCCTGTGAATGAGCCAGATCAGGGCCAACGTTATCGCCGAAAAGACCAGGAGCATGATGCCGTAGGTGACCAGGAGCGTGGGCCAGTCCACCTCAGTTGTGAAGGGCGGCACGACCTTGTCGCCCCAGTCGTCGTGTCCCAGGAAGGGCATGATGATCGTGCCCAGCCTGCCCCCCATCCACGTGCCGAGCGCCATCCCAATCACAACGACCAGCGTCTGCTCCAGCCACACCATCGTAATAAGCTGTGAGATCGAGACCCCTACCGTCCGAAGCAGCGCAAACTGAAGCATGCGGCTCCGGTAGGACACGTAGGCGTGGACGAGGAAACCGAGAATACTGAGAATGAGCACGGCCGAGAAGGCGATGAACAGCAAGGACCGCCAGCCCGCGTTGATCAGGGGATCGACCCTGGACCGCTCTAGCCGCTCCTCTCTGTCGTAGACTTTGATCGTGCCACCCTGTGCGCCGGTCACGCCTTTCACATCACGTATGAGCCCGTCCCTGTCCGGACCGATCCCCGACACCGACATCCATACCTGGTTGGGCACCAGCTCGCCGCCGATAATGGACAGATTGGCGTAGCGGGTCAGGGAGTCCAGGTCGGATACCAAGAACCTCTGGCCCTGGACAGTCATGGTTGGGAACAGATCGACCACGCCGGCTATCCGGACGGGTATGCGATGGCCCGAGGCCATGACGTTGAACTCCCGCCCCTCGGCGTGGCCCGTGTCGTCGACGAATGTGCGGCTGGCCAGGACGGGCAGGGCGGACCGCGCGGCGCCTCGGAAAATCCCGCGGGCCGTTCGCGGACCGCCCTCGGTCCAGGAGAAGATCACCGAGCCGGACTTGCCATCGATCAGTTCGCCGGCCGGGCGCAGCGCGTCGGCGACGGCGTTCGGAGTAGCCTGAAGCGGTGTCCAGCCGGAGGAGTCGTTGAAATCCTCGATGATTCGTGTCTCGCCCGACTCGGTGGTTATACTGATGTCGTCGATCTGGATTGAGCCGGCCTGGAGGCGGCCAAAGGCGTCGATCTCGTGCACACGCAGCGCCACCAGCGTGAGAGGCTGGCTGCGCTCCAGGGACTGGCGGAGGCCGAATCCCAGGTCGGCTTCGAGTACCAACCAGGCGTCGCTGAAGAGATTTCCGAGGATGTAGGTCGAGTACTCACCCCTCGCATTCCTGATCCGAGCGGAGACCCTGACGCCGGGATGAGGCTGGTCCGGTTTGACGCGCACGCCTATCGCCCGCGCGTCGTCGGGCAGCGTGATACCTGTAATCGGATCTGGGGCCGCGAGAGTGCTGAGCAGACTCTCCATGGGCGCCGTCGAAAAGTCCTCGCGAAAGAAGGCCACCAGGCTGAAACTCTCCGCCTCCACGCCGAGCATTTCGTAATTCGTCCCAATGGCTCTGGTGGTATCCAGGCCTGAGGTGCGGAGAACGGGGCTCGCCCGTTCTACTCCTTTCAGTATCTCGTAAGCGGCCACGAGGGTCGCTCCGGCACTGGTTGCGGGTGTCCGGAACTCGGTGACGATGTCACCGGGCCCGACTCCCTCGACCCTAATGTCACTTCCCGCCGAGTACAGCACGCGCTCCTGGAAGCTGCGCTGAAGCGTCGCGCCGAAGCTGGAGGCGAAGATTCCCAGGCCCGCGGTCAGAATTAGGAGCAGCGAGAGCCTGGCGTAGTGGGTTGGAGTCCGGGCGATTTGCCACACTCCCATCACGAGCCCTATCGGAAGCCAGCTCGAGAACAACCGGCTGCCGAAGTCCGTCGCCAGGGGAAAGACCCTGAGCAACACCATCGCGGCGGCAAGAAGCGTCAGACCCGGGAGAGCCAGGAGCAGCTCGTTGACGACGTTCTCGCCGAGCAACCGCGTGGCGACGACTGAGCCCTGCTCGGTTAATTGTCTGAAGAGATAAATGCTGACGAGCAGCAGCAGGACATCGAGATAGTAGCGCTGGAACAGAGGCTTTGAGGAGGGTCGCGCGGCCTCCTGCCTGTGGCGGATCACCCCGATGCGCGATGCCTGGACCGCCGGGAACACCAGCGCTACGAGGCCGATGACGCCCCCGAACCCGCTCATCAGGTACGCATCTCGAGAGATACCGACGTCAAGCAGCGCTCCGCCGGTCAGATCGGTGAATGCGGGGGTCAGGCCCAGGATGCTGATGGCGCCCGCCGCCAGCAGCGGCCCGGCCACGATCGCAATCGCCGCGATGGTCGCACCCTCCAGTATGAACACGGTGAGGATCTGTGACGACGTCGCCCCCCTGCTTCGGAGCAAAACCACCTCGCTGCGCCGGTCCTCAACGATCAGCGACGATAGCGTGGCGACGTAGTAGACGATCACTACGCCGATCAGGACCAGTACCATGAACATCGGGAGCCTGGTGAAGAACAGCCTCCGGTCGTATCTGCCTATCGCCTCGACGAGCACCGTCGACTGGAGATAGCGGGGCAAGATCGCGCCGAGGGAGCTGCCCATCGAGCCGATGTGTGACGCGGCCAGGTTCGCGTTGTCGGCGTTCAGCCGCGCCACGTCCACGTCCAGTAGCCATATGTACGTGCTGTCCAGCTTGCGGAGAGACGGCCCCAGGACGTCCAGGAACGCGGTCTCCGATACATAGAAGAGAACGGTGCGAAAATCGGCCCCGGTGGCCCCCCGTAGCGCCTCCCGCTCAAGGTACCAGAGCTCGCTGTCGAAATTGTCTCTCCGAAAAATGCCGCTGACCACCACCGACACGAAGGGGATGTCGTCGGACCAGGTGGGTACCGCGATCAGGCGGTCGCCAACCTCGACGTCGAACATTCCGGCCGCCTCTTCGGGGATTATCGCCTCGAGCTCCGTGGGCTCGCCAGGTTCGCTGAGACGTACGTCCTGGGGCAGCCGGCCCCAGGGCAGAATGGTGATGTTTTCTTCGAGGCGGGGCATGAAGGCGAAAAACGCCCGGTCCTTGTTGTCGCCGCCCGCCTTGCTCTCGTTTCCGGGGGGCGCGAGATAGAATGTCGGCGTCTTGCCAGCGCGGAAGCTGTCCTTGAGCATCCACGCCACCCATTTCTGCATGACGCCGACCGTCGCCTCCGAGGTCTTGGTGTACTCGGGCCTGGTCGTCGGCCCTCTTGTACCCTGCACCAGGATATCCAGATCGGTCGAGGGGATTCTCGCCAGCGTACTCTTCAAGGCCGTCTCCTTCAGGGCATCGAAGTAGATGACCGTGCCGGCCATGATCGCGGAGGCCAGCAGCACGCCGAGCATCACGGACGATAGCAGCCGCCAGTTCGCCAGGCTCCGCTTGGCTACGAGCTGCCACGCCGAGGCCAGCCTAGTGGCAGTCCGAGTCCACTGTGTGATTATTGCCGCCATCGTTTCCGACATGTCATTTCACCGTTGGCTTCGTCGTGGCAGGGTGCGATTCAGGGCGACTCCGAAATGGCACGGCGCTAGTTCGCCTCCACTCTGGTGACGTGGGTGAGGTCGACCCGGGACAAGGTGCGGACCAGCACGAATAGCAAACCGATCAGGACCGCTCCGAGCGCGGCATACGTGGGACCCATGAGACCCCAACTGGTCAGCAGGATGTATGGAGGAACGACCCGCTCGCCGGACTCCGTGATGACCAGCGGGTCCACGATCAGCTTGCTCGCCTGAAAACCGGCCCAGGTCCCCAGACCCAGGCCCACGCTTATTATGGCCAGGTGCTCGAAGCCCGCCAGACCGAGTAGCTGAACCCGGGACAGGCCAAACGTCTTCAGTATGCCCATCTCGCTCTCGCTGTACGCGGCGAAAAGCAGGAGATACGCGATATATCCGAACGCCACGACCAGGACGACGATGACCGGCGCCATCAGCACGATCGGCCTCCACCCGGCGGTCACCAGGGGATCGAGCCTGATGGTCTCTAGCATCTCAACTCCGTCGACCACGACGCCGTTCTTTCCAACCAGCTCGTCCACGGCTGTACGCAAGGACTGATGGTCGGACGATGAGCCGGCGACGAAGAGCTCGTTGGGCTCGGAATCGACGGCCGAGCTCAGGACGTTCAGGTGCCTCAAAAGGCTCTCCCTGTCGACCAGTAAGAACCGCCCGCCCTTGGGGCTGAGCGTGGGGAAATAGTCGACAACGCCACGGATGACAACGGGAACGCGGCGACCGGTGATGGCGGCAATGTAGGAATCGTCGATCTTTCCGGCGAGCGCCGAGAGTAGCTCAGAGCTCACTACCACGGACGCGGGGCCCCGGGTCGGGCTCCGGTATATTCCCCTGTAGCCCTGATTGGTCTCGCTGCCGAACACGAACGTGCCGACCCGGTCGCCATTGAATACGTCCTCGTCGGTGACGGCGAACAGGTCCGACGAGAGCTCTTCCGTGATTATCGGCGACCAGCGCGTGTCCCTCTCGAAGTCCTCCAGGACAATGGTCTCATCGGTCGTGGTGCTAGTGGTGACATGGATGTCGTCGACGAGGAATGCGCCGGGGGACTCGAGGCCGTAGAAAAACGCCGGCTCCGTGACATGCATGGCGATCAGATAAAGTGGGGGTACCAAGTGAGACGGGACCTCGCCTCGCATGAGCTGCCACTCTCCGGACCGAGGCTCACCGAGCTTGATCCCTGTTAGATCCCCGGTCTGGTCGTCGATGAGGGCCCATAGCTGCATCTCGGGATGAAACACTAGAGGTTTGATCCAGGCGCCGATCTCCACGGTCCCCGGGGGGAGTTGGACTCGCTCCAACCGGTCTCCTGAGTCCAATTGGGCCATGACTTCGGAGAGAGGGAGGCCAGAGAAGTCGTCGCGGTACCATGAGATCTCGGAAAATTCTTCGGGGTCGAGGCCGAGCACCTCGAACGGCGTCGGGCCTATCGTACCGTCGTCTCGATAGCCGAGAGACACGGACGCAACGCCAGAGGTGGAGCCGTAAGATTCGAGCAACCCCTTCAGACTGCCCGCCCGGTGGCTGGTGAAACCGGCGACTCTCACGTCGGTCGCCGCCTCGTATCGGGCGCGGTCGATCTGGCTGGCTTCCAGCGTCCCGCCCACGGTCGTGGCCAATATGCCAAGGCCTGTCGCCAGCACCAGCAGCAGTATCAGCCAGGCGTATTGCAGGGGGTTGCGGGCCATGTGCAGCAGGGCCATCGATAGCCACGCCGGGACAATTTTCATAGTCCCTCTCAACACAATGAAGGCGATCTGCACCGGCACGATGGTGACGAGAGCGGCCATCGCGGGATATAGTGCTTCCTCTCTGCCCAGGGGTTCGAGGGTGATGACCCCGCCAATAAGGGCCGCCTGGGCCGCGAGCCCGACCGCGCGCATCGCCATGTGAGAGGCCCGATTCGTGGCCCAGTATACCGCGCCGAGCGCTAGCAGAAGTGCTACGGACCCGGTCGGTGCGCCGCCACCCTCGCCGGTGATCGCCACATATGCGATGCCGGGAGCCAGTACGAGGACGGTGGCCGCGGCCAGCAGGTGCGCCAGCGCGGGCGACTCGCCGCTGATGAAGCGGACCAGAATGGGAAAGAATCGAAGGAACAGCAACGCCACGACGACCAAGAACAGCACCGGCGCGAAAAGAAGGGTCTCATTGATCTTCACGTCCGTGAAAAGTCCCCCGGTCACCAGGTTTCCCCTGGCGTTCAGCTCCCAGAAGGTCAATCCACCGAAGGTCAGCAGGGCGATGTCCAGGTAGTAGCGGTGGAAGAAGGGCAGGGTTGGTGGCCGCGAGGACCGCATCTTGTGGACCAGCAGCCCCATCCTCGCCCCCGCCGTTCCCGGTATGACGAGGATGGACAGGCACAACACCCCCGCGGCCCCGGCGACCAGGAAGGGCAACACGCCCCAGCGGACGGCGAGGAACTCTCCCCCGGTCAGTTCCTGGAAGTAGGGGAGCTTGCCGCTTAGGGCGACGATGGCCATGGCCAGGAAGGGCGCCGCGACCACGGCCGCGCCGGTCATCGACACGCCCTCGAGGGCGTAGAGCCTTAGTACCTCGAATATGTTCGCGCCCCTCGTCCTAAGCAGCGCGGCGTCCCTCTCCCTGCTCCGCACCACGTATGAGACCATCATGGCCATGTAGAACAGGATGGTTGTCAGTGCGACGACCATGAGCACGAGCATCGGCATGAGGGCCAGGAGGCTTCTGCGCTCCAGCTCGTCGATCAGGCCTCGAACGGATCGGGTCGTGATGGCGGAGCCTGGCATCGACTCGACAAGCGAGTCCTCGAAGCCCCGCAGGCGCCGGCCGGACTCGGAGACGGACCATTCTTTCAGGCGGTCTCTATCCAACAGAAGAAACCAGTTCGGCTTGACGAGCGCACCCGGGAATGCTTGGGCGATCGCTTCGATCATGGCGTCCTCGGTGACGAACAGGGGCACCGTGCGCACCTCGGGCGCTTCGGCGAAGTCGTCTTCGAGGAACTCCAACCCGACCGGTATGTTCGACTGCAGCAGCGCGGGTTCGAGGTAGAGGCCGGCGAACTGCCAGTAGTCCGATTCGAGGTCGGCGGGCTCGATGACGCCGGCGATGCGCACCGACATCCTTCTGCTGGACTCAAGGACCGGAGTCAGCGTGAGCACCATCCCTATCTCGAATTCGAACTGGTCGAAGGTCTTTTTCCCGACCACCGCCTCGAGCTCAGGCCCCAAGGGTCCGCTCTCGACGACGCTATTGGCCATTGTTCCTTCCAGGACCCTTGTATGTGGACCCAGGTTGGAGAGCGATTGCAGATAACCTCTCGTCACCTCGGGTCCCGGAATACCTTCGTCGGGAAGTGGCTGAACGGGATGGCCGACGAGCTGCCATCCGCCTCTGAGGTATCTCTCCTGACCGCGATAGATGGGCGCAATGTTGGTGTCGATCGCATCGAGCAGGCGGGCGTCTGCATCGGCCAGCGACCGCTTCGAGAGCAGTGTGCCGGGAGCCAGCACGTGGACGTTCATGAACCTGGAAGACGTCCTGTCCAACGAAATATTGAAGGCGAGCTGCTCCAGCGAGGCGAGGTAGACGGGCGCGCCCGCGCTCAGCGTCGTTGCGGCGATGATTGAGACGAATACGCTCAGAAGCAGCGTACGGTCTTGGGCCAGGCGCCTCAGCACCAGCCTTGGCTTTGTCAGATGGTCCAGTTGACGCGACGCGCCGGCACCTTCACTCTGATCCAGAGGTCGCTGGTCCTCTGGCACTTGGGGGATCGTCAACTATGCACTCACATTCCCGCTCTGTAGTAGTACAAGGACACAGGCATTATACGTAATATTGAAGGATGTTGTCGGGTGGCTTGAAACCATGCCGGTGCGGGAGCGGGCGCATTTCTGACGTGTTGTCAATCAGCAAGAGTGGGACAGTTATGGAACCGAGAAGATCTGTTGTGATGAAGGGTAGAAAGCGATCTCTCTGACGGCTCTGTTCTAGCGTCTGCGCCTATCGATCGTC
>CAZJDV010000024.1:0-16115 GCA_964544865.1 uncultured Dehalococcoidia bacterium
ATGGAGGAGCAGTTCGGCGCGCCGATGCTGGAGGCCTACGGCATGACCGAGGCGGCCCACCAGATGGCCTCGAATCCCCTGCCCCCCGCCGAGCGATTCCCCGGCGCCGTCGGCTTCGGCACCGGTGTCCGGATTGGAATCATGGACGAGGCCGGCAAGCTGCTGGACCTGCAGGCGCAAGGCGAGGTGGTGATTCAAGGGCCCAACGTCATCAATGGGTACGAGGACAATCCGGAGGCCAATGCCTCGTCTTTCACAGATGGGTGGTTCCGTACAGGAGACCAGGGCTATCTGGACGAGAGCGGATGTCTGTTCCTGGTGGGCCGCCTCAAGGAGCTCATCAACCGCAGCGGAGAGAAGATCTCGCCGGTGGAGATCGACGACGTCCTGCTTTCGCATCCCACGGTCTCCGAAGCGGTGGCGTTCGCCGTACCGCATCCCGTCCACGGCGAGGAGCCAACGGCGGCGGTGGTACTCGATGGCCAGGCAACCGAGAGAGAGCTGATCGCCCATTGCCGCGCGAACCTCGCGGCGTTCAAGTGCCCCAGGACGATCCACATCGTAGAAGCCATCCCGCGGACGGCCACGGGCAAGGTGCAGCGACGCATCGTCGCCTCGACGATCGCCGGCGAGCCGGCCGGCTGACGCAGGGAGCCCCGGGCAGGTAAGCAACGCCGAGGGCCGGAGGCCGCAGTGAAGTTCGCCATCGTTGGAGCCGGCGCAATCGGCGCCTTTCTGGGCGCCAGGCTAAGCAACGCGGGTCACGATGTTTACCTAATAGCCAGAGGTCCGCACCTTCGAGCGATGCAGGCCAACGGCATCAAGGTACTCAGCCCGGACGGGGATTTCGAGGCCCGGCCCGTCGCCACCAGCGATTACGAAGCGGTCGGAGTCGTCGACTTCGTTTTTCTCACCGTGAAGGCCCACAGCCTCCCCGAGATCGCTCCCAGGCTCCGCCCACTCTTTGTATCCGGGACCCCAGTGGTGTCGGCCCAGAACGGCATCCCTTGGTGGTACTTCCAGCGTCACGGCGGGCCTCTCGAAGGCACACGCCTCGAGAGCCTGGACCCTGGCGGCGTCATCTCCGAGGCCATCGTGCCCGAGCGGGTGATCGGTTGCATCGTTTATCCCTCCGCCGTGGTGGTCGAGCCGGGTGTCATTCGCCACATCGAGGGCGACAGGTTCGCCATTGGGGAGCTGGACGGGACCGCCACGGACCGATGCAGGCGGCTGGCCGGCGCTCTCACGGAGTCGGGGCTGAGAGGCCCCATTCGCTCCCAGATACGCAGCGACCTCTGGGTCAAGCTACTGGGTAATCTGGCGTTTAACCCGATCAGCGCGCTGACCCGCGCGACCCTGGTCGAGATCGTCACACACCGGGAGGTGGCCGCCCTGGCCCGTGCCGTCATGGAAGAGGCCGACGCGGTGGCTCGAGCCGTGGGCGTCGAGATTCCCATCTCCATCGACCGACGGATGGCGGGTGCGGAGCAAGTCGGGCGCCACAAGACGTCGATGCTCCAGGACCTGGAGGCGGGGAGGCCGCTGGAGCTCGAGAGCATCGTGAGTGCGGTGGTGGAGTTGGGCGACAAGCTGGGCGTACCCATGCCCAACACCAAGGCGGTGTACGCCTGCGCGAGGCTGCTGGCCGAGGGCGCCTCTGCGGGCTAAGCTACTCGCTGATGCGCAGATATAGCCCGGCTCCGGATTCTTGGGTGGCGTCCCGCAGCCGCTCTTGACACCGATTCCGCCCGGTACCTACTGCCTGTCGCGTTCGCGCTGAGAATTCGCCATACCCCGTCGTCCTCGCTGGCCTCGTAGAACGACCGGTACCGCCCGTCACGCAGGCTGATGACGCAGGGCTCTGAGCACTTTTGCCCGTCCCATATGCCCTTGGGAGCGACCAGTGGCTCCGGGTCTGTGGACCACTCCAGCCCGTCATGAGAGGTCGCGCCGAGGATATAGCCGTGGACAGGGTCGGTGCTCCAGCCCGCGTAGTACATTCGGTACTACCCGTCGCCGAAGAGGAGCACCTCCGGGGCGTAGGCCGAAGACGCCTCCAGTTCCGTCTCCTGCCTTATCCGCACCCCCGGCTCGATCTTGAAATCCAGCCCGTCGTCTGACGTGGCGCTGACGATGTGGTTGGCGGATTCTAGGCCGGGCACGAGCGGATAGGTGTAGCAATAGAAATACAGGCGGCGGCGCTGCGCCAGTCCCTCCGAGGGCAGGTACACGCAGCGCGGCGGGCCATACGGACCCTCGTCATCGCCGAAGCGGACCCCGGGATCGGGCTCGAAGTTGAGCCCGTCGTCGGAGACCGCGCTGACCACATAGCTGGGGTCGTCCGGGGACTGCCCCGCGACGTACATTCGGAACCCCCCGCCGGGCAGTGGAATTACGTCCGGGCACACGACTCGAAGCGTGGCGTACGGACTGTGAGGCGCAAGCCTAACGCCGTTTTCTTGCTCCCAGGTCGCGCCATCGGCGGAGAAGGCGCTCATAATCTGTCCACGCGACGCACGGTAGTCGAGGCCGGAACCGGACTCCGTGTAGTACATCCTAAACGCATCCGTGAGCCTGACGACGTTCGGGGTAAGGGCCCACCAGCGGCCGGAGGGTTCGCGGACGTCGATCGCGATGCCGGGGGCCTTCGACCACTGCTCGCTGAGGTCGCCCGGCTGATAGTGGACAGTCCCGGCGTGTCCGAAATCGGCTGGCATCGCAACCTGCGCAACCAGACGTGCCGCCGCCCTTCAAGCTTAACGCGACCGGGAGCGCCCCCAGGTCCAGGCTCCCGTGGCTTCCCCGCCGACGAGTAGCCAGGTGGATGCTCGATACTGCTGATACGCGCCTGGCTAGATGCGAAGTATCTGCCCCGGCACCCTCTGGGTATGGACCCCGTCCTCGAAAACGACCTGGCCGTTGACCACCACCATGTTGATGCCACTCGGGTACGCCTGGGGCGCGTCGTCGGTGGAGTTGTCTCTGAGATTGTCCACGTCCATGACGACCAGGTCCGCCGCCATGCCGGGCGCCAGCCGGCCCCTGTCGCGGAGTTGCGCCGAGTCGGCGGGGAGGGAGGTCAACTTGCGGACGGCCTCCTCCAGCGTGATAAGGCGGCGCTTGAGGGCGTACTCTTCGATGAACCGTGGGGCGTAGCCGAAGCTGGAGCGGTTCATGACGAACTCGCCGAGGAGACCATCGGTCGAGGCCACGGCGCCGTCGCTCCCGACGCTGCAATACGGGTCGGCAAGCAGCGTGTCCAGGTCCTGTCGGGTAGCGAAGATATGGCGAATCAGGACCCCGGCGAAGTCCCGCTCATCGGCCGCGGCGAGACTCAGGATGGTCTCCGTGTGGTCTAATCTCATCACGTTCGAGACCTGCTCCAGCGAGCGGCCAACGAGCTCAGGGTAGGCCCTTGAATGGGCTACAAAGAAGCTGTCGAACCCGCCCAGGCGGAGGAGGAAGTTTGTCGGGTGCTCGACGTAGTCCCGGCATCGGTCCGCTGTTCGCGGGTCTCGGAGCCGGGCAACGACATCCTCCTCGGGGCCCTCGCACACCCAGGGCGGTAGAAGGTCGGTCAGATGCGCCGGTCCCCATGGGTCCGGGAATGTGTCGATGCCGACCGCGAGCCCCTCCTCGCGAGACTCCCGGACCATCCGCAGGACGTTCGCCAACGCCCTTGGAGGCGCGTAGGGCCGCGGCGCAAGGTGGGAAAGCTGCACCGGCAGGTCTGCCTTGCGACCGATGTTCAGCGCCTCGGCGACGGCGTCCTCGAATCGGTCCCCGCGCTCGCGGATGTGGCTGGCGTAGATGCCGCCTTGGAGCGCGGCGACCCTGCTCAGCTCCACCAGCTCGGCCACCTCGGCGTGCTGGCCGGGGGAGTACTCCAGTCCGGTGGAAATGCCAATGGCGCCCGAAGACATCGCTTCAGCCACGAGGGATTTCATGCGCTCCATCTCCTCGCGTGTCGGCTCCCTCGGGTTGAATCCCATCGCCGCCAGCCGAATCGCGCCGTGGGCGACCAGGGGCGCCACGTTGATCGACTGCCCTCGTGCAATGAGGCTCTCCAAGTACCCGCCGAAGGTGCTCCACGCCAGGTCCAGCCCCCACTCCTCGTTGAAACCGATGGTGACGGTCTTTGTCAGCTCCTTGTTCGGCGATGGCGCGGGTCCGTGGCCGCAGTTCCCCGTGACGACGGTGGTGAGGCCCTGGCGGACTCCGCTTTGGGCGAGTCCGTCGACGTACAGAGGAAAGTCGGCGTGGCTGTGGATGTCGATGAAGCCAGGGCAGACTACCTTGCCGGCGGCGTGATACGTCCCGGAACCCTTGATGTTTGGGGCCTTGCCGACGTATCTGATCCGGCCCCCGTGGATGACCACGTCCGCCTCAAATCTGGGCCTCCCGGTCCCATCGACGACCATCCCACCACGAATAACCATGTCCACCATGCTGCCATGCCTCCGTCTTTAATTTCCCATTCGGGGGCGTCCGATAGAGCCAGTCGTCTTCCATTACCCCGTACCCAACACCCGCACCCTCCCTAAGCCAGCGGCAGGTACCGCCTCTTCTCCACGTTCAGCCGGACGAACTGCTCCGCATAGCCGAAGCCGTGCGTGTATCCCGCGTTGCCGTCCACGCTGTCCGCAAAGAGCTTGCGCAGCTTATCCGCGTCCACGCCCTCCCTGACCTGGGTCTTGTTGAACCCAGAGAGGGCGGCCGACTTCGTTTCGATCACGTCGGTGATGTCGCCTATGACACCGGAGGAGTGGCGGGCGCGCCCATGAACTGGTCGCTGCGGAAGTCCAGGTAGTCGAACATGAAGACGTCGGTCACGCGTGGGCGGCCAGCGCGAAAGAGAACTCGTCGACGCGGGCGTAGTCCACGCACGCCACGACGAAGCGACACGCATCCATGTGGTCGTGCCTTCCGTACTCAGTCGGGTGGGGGCACAGCACGACGTCGGGACGGAACTCGCGTATCAGCTCGATGACGGTGGAGTACTCGTCGAAGCCGGACAGCATGGGGTTCTCCGGGAAATCGAGCAGCTTCCAGCTCTGCACGCCAAGCACCTTGCACGCCCGCGATAGTTCCTGCCGCTTCATCTCCTTGACCTTGTCGATGTCCTTGAGCTTGTCCTCCCCGGTCGCGGGAAAGACGTTGAAAGCGTGGGTTACCACGTCCGTCGTAAGGCTCACGAACATCGCCTCCTCCCCGCGGGCGAGATGGTTGGCTAAGGGCCCTCATGTACACTCGCTTAGGTCTGCTGGATGAGCCGTGAAGGACATGATACGAGCCATTCAATCCTCCCTTGGATATCGTTCTGTCGTCTATTCGCGCTTGTGCGATACGCCTTGGCCATTTGAGGCGCAAGCGGGTTGGGGGAGCGCTAGAACCTCCATCCCCTCGCGGTCCCAAACATGCGGCGTGGATTCGGGTACGGGACCGCCTCGACATTCAGGGCTCCGACGAGCCGTCCTTCCTTCAGCCAGTCGAGGTCTCCCCCGTACAGACGCTCGATCAGCAGGTCCGTCAGCCGCTCCCTTTCGCTGGAGTATCGCGGTTCGTCCGACAAGTCGTTCATCTCCACGGGGTCTTCCTGGAGGTCGAACATCTGGAACCGATTGCCCACCGGGTAGTAGATCAGCTTATATCTGCGGTCGCGCACCATACGAGTGGCGTTGTCGTTCTCCCATATCTCGCCGTAGACGTGGTCTCGCTTGTCGTCGCCGACGAGAGACCGCCCCTCGACACTGTCCGGCGCGAGGATGCCCGCAAGCTCCAGTAGCGTCGGCATGATGTCGGCTTGCACCGCGAGGCGGTCGTCGAGTCTGCCGGGCGCCAGATCGCCTCGGTTGGCCGGCGGCATCAAGATCATGGGGATGTTGACAGAGAACTCGTGGAGATTGCCTTTGCCCCAGAGGCCGTGGTTGCCCAGCATCTCGCCGTGGTCGGTCGTGAACATCACCACGGTGTCGTCAAGTAGCCCGTCCTCCCGGAGCAGCCCGATCACGAGCCTAATCTGATGGTCGACGTGGGTGAGGAGCCCGTAGTAGGCCGCGCGGGCCAGACGGACGGCGCCAGGGGAGTAGGTCGCCAGGCCGTGGGGACGGTTGCGCAGCGCGTGGGGCCACTTGTCCACGTGTTTCGCCCATTCGCCGGCCACCGGCTCGTCGATCTCGCCGGCGAGGTACATATCCATGTACCCCTTCAGCGGGGTAAGCGGAGGGTGCGGCGCTGAGAAAGACATGTACCAGAATGAGGGCCTGCGGGGATCGCGGCGGGCGATGTATTTGGACATCTCGCGAGCGGTCCAGTTAGTCCGGTGCGCCTGCTCGGGCAGGTGCCACGGCCTGGGGTCGAAGTCGCCGTTGGACGAGCCGTGGACGAACTCCTGCCCGCCATGCCCTTGCTCCTGCAGGAACATCTCGTAGTCGTCCTTGCTCATGCCGAGGTGATGGCGTCCCTCCTCGTCAAGGAGGATGTCGTCGAACCCGAGCCTTTCGCGCTGGTGGTAAGCGTGCATCTTACCGACGGCGTGGGCCTGGTATCCGTGGTCCCGGAACGTTTGGGCGAGGGTAGGCAGGTCCGGCATTTCGCCCTTCTCCGCGAAGTCGCGGTCGCCGTGGGTCCTGGCGGAGGTGCCCGTCATGATCTCGCGCCGCGCCGGAATGCACATGGGAGTCGTCGATGTGGCGTTCGTGAACGCTATACCATTGGAGATGAACTGGTCGAGTGTGGGCGTCAACACCGTGGGATGGCCGAGGGCGCCGATCAGCCCCCCGTACCAGGTGTCCGCGCATATGAGAAGCACATTTGGCTGGCCCAACTGGCCTCCTTCATGAGGTGTCTGTGAGAGACACCCTCGCACAACCGGCAATGGGCTGTGTCCCTTTGCAACCCCGCTATACGGCCACACGGCTCGGGCGCACGGTAGAGCGACTATAACCCACTACGCGCCCCTTTTTCAGGGGACTTCCACGGGGAACTCATGGGTCTAGTCGGGCTTGAATCCCCACGTCTCGCCGATCTGGTGCGGGCCGCCCTTGTCATCGATTTCGTACTTTTCGGCGCTGCTTTGCGCCACCCGCCCCAGGACCTCGGCCGCGTGATCGGTGTCCCGCCAGCGATACTTGTTGTCGGAGATCGCGTCGAAGGTGTCGTAGCGGACCGTGTCCGGGGCGCTCAGGCATTTGTCGATCATCTGGACGCAGTCGGCCTGGCTGAGGTAGCCGGGGTAGTGGCGCCTTACCTCAGGCCTGTCGCTGGCTAGGACCGCGCCGAAACTGATGTTGATGGCGGATATGCCGAACTTGTCCGAGTAGTAGCGTCCTATCACCTCCCCGCACGCCTTGGCGACGTAGAGGAGGGCGGATGGCCGCGGCGGCGTCTCGTGGGTTATCATCGGCTAAGACTCGGGTATCTTGTCGTACTGGGCCGCGACGATCTCGAAGTAGGGCGACTCGGACTCCCAACCCAAAGTTGTGCCGCCGCTGCTGGCGAAAACCACCCGCTCGACACCGTTCCGGCGCGCGGCCTCGAACACGTTGTAGGTGCCTCCGATGTCCACCGCAATCTGCTTATCCCGGTCGTTGAAGACGTTGGCTGCCAGGTGGAGCCCATGTCGCCCCCCTCGAACGCCGGGAGGATGGCCTCGAAGTCGGCCACGTCGGCCTGAAGGCATGGAACGCCCTCGACCTTTCTGCGATTGAGGGCGCTGAACTCGTACCTGTCGCCCAGGCCCCGCAGCACCAGGCCGCCGATCAGGCCGCTGGCGCCCGTTACGAGCACTTTCTTCTTGCTATGTCCATCTCCTGACCCGCCTCGACGGTTGCTTTGCCGCCTCATCGAGCTCCCGGACCGGGAGCGCCTGCGACTTTTTCAGAGCGGTGGATGGCCCTTAGTGTGAATCGCCCCCCCGACTCGTGTCAAGGACGCCGGTCCAGCCAGAGCGGCGTATCGAATTCGACGCGCCGGCCAGTAATTGCAAGCGGCGTCAGGCTCTGCGCTCTTGACCGGACATCCGTGACTGGAGTACGTTGTCCCACGGTACCCGGCGTAATGGCCGAGAGTCGGGTATCGAAGGTGTAGACCTAAGTCATGCCAGGGGGGTCTCGATGACACGGGATACCGGTTTCAGCCATGTCGATGAGACAGGAAATCCCGGCGACTATGTCCAGTACCTCGCGACGCCGTACGCAAAGGCTGGATCGACCAACAGATGCCCGCTGCATTCAGAGATGCACTGCTGCTGGAGGTCGAGGTCGACATTCTTGGGTGGGCGGTCACCCGCTCGAACTTGCTGACCACCTCCTGTTTCTTCGTTCGCTTGCCCAGGAGGAGACTGAAGCCAAGGTGGTCTACTCAGAAAGAGGAACAATGGCTCCTGAGAACATAGACGTCATAATAGTCGGCGCCGGTCATAACGGACTTGTGGCGGCCAACTACCTGGCGCGCGCGGGACTGGCGGTGACGGTGCTGGAGCGGCGCTCAATCGTCGGAGGAGCGTGCGTTACCGAAGAGCTCATCCCGGGCTTCAGGTCCTCATCCTGCGCCTTCGTGGCGGGCGCGCTACGCCCGCAGATCATTCGAGATCTCGAGCTCGAATGGTTTGGGCTCGAGACGTACCAGGACAGCGAGGTCCTGGCGTGCAGCATCGCTCCGGACGGCAACCACTTCTTCGTCTGGAAGGAGCTCGACCGGAACCTGCGCGAGTTCGAGCAGCGCTTCGGCCGCAAGGACACAGAGGGATTCGTGGAGTTCGGCTTGCGGTTGAAGGAGGTGGCAGGCATCATCGAGCCTACGCTGCTGCGGCCACCGCCCTCACTATCCAAAGTCATACGTATGTTCGAGGAGAGTGGAAAGACCAGGCTATTCACCGAGTTCATATCAATGAGCGTCAAGGACCTGCTCGACCGCTACTTCGAGTCTGACCTCTTGAAGGGATTCCTGGCGTTCGTCGGAATCGTATCAATATACGGAGGCCCGAGGACACCCGGGACGGCCTACGAGTACACCCATCACTCGATGAACGATTTCGAAGGCCGATTTGGTCAATGGGGGTTCGCCCGCGGGGGAATGAGCAACATCACCGAGGCCATGGCGAAAGGCGCGCGCCATTTTGGGGCGGCCATACGGACGAACGCGCCGGTCAAGAGCATCGTCGTCGAGGATGGGAGGGCGCGAGGCGTCGTGCTGGAGGGGGGCGAGGAGTTGCGCGCCGGGACAGTGATGTCGAACGCGGACCCCAAGCACACGTATCTTACTCTGATCGACCGCAAGGACCTACCGGACAGCTTCATCGCGGAGATAAGCTCTCTGGACTTTCGCGGCTCGATGGCGCGGGTCCACATCGCAAGCAAGGTCCTGCCTCACTATGTGGGTTTCGACTCCGCCGATGAGGGCCCGCAGCACCGCGGCCATACGATGCTCGGGGCTGATGTGGAACGGTTCGAGATGGCCTGGGACGCTGAAAAATATGGCCGGCTGCCCGATGAGCTCGTGATAGAAGTCATCATTCAGAGCGTGCACGATCCTGACATGACCCCGCCCGGGCAACAACTGATAAATACGGGGGTGCAGCAGCTTCCCATCGACCTTGCTGAGGGCACCTGGGACGACCTGAAGCCCGAGTTTACGAAGAGGGTCGTCGATACTCTGTGTGAATATGCGCCCAACCTGCGAGGCAACATCACCGGCACCTATACGATCACCCCCCTGGACCTCGAACGGGAATACGGCCTGACCGGCGGCAACATCTTCCATGGTGGGATGTTTCTCGACCAGCTATTCGCGTCCCGTCCTGTGCCCGGTTGGGCGGATTACCGCGCGCCGATAGAGGGCCTGTACCTCTGTGGCGCGGGGATGCACCCCGGCGGCGCCGTTAACGGCGCCGCCGGACATAACGCCACGAAAGTGGTGCTGCGGGACCTGGGCGTGCTCGGTTCCACCGGTGATGGCGATACGGGACCCGCGCCACGCCGTGCAACGGTGCGGGCAGGGCAGGCCGCTGGAGCTATCGAGAAAATGTATGCCCAGCCGATGCTGCGGCGGCTCGGAATAGCCCTGGTCAAACAGCGCTGGCTCCGACCGATCACACGCCTTCTGACTCGCGGCCGATCATCCTAAGCTGGTCTTCGCCCCCTTCGAAACCCGCCGCAAGGGTCGCACGCCGCCAGGTTGGGTGACCAGTCTTAGCATAGATTAAGGTGTTGACTTCGTCGTGTGACCGGATATATAGATGACGCCATATCATGGATCACAGTAGGCGGCATGGGAGTAGTACTGGTACCATTGATTGACGGGAAAGTTGATGCGTGGAACCAGTGGTGCAGCGATTTGAACGGTCCTCGTAACGCGGAAATGACAGACTTCAACAGCCGATACGGTCTCACGAAGCATGAGTCATGGCTGGCGGAGACCCCCGGAGGTCCGATGGTGATAGCCATCCATGAGGGACCGATCAGTGCCGACCTCATGCCGAAGTTGGGCCCTTCGTAAGAGGCGTTCGACCTGGACTTCAAAGCGCGGTTGATGGAGTTTCACGGCATGGACGTTGCGAAGCCACTGCCCGGGCCCATGCCGGAGCAGTTCTATGGCCCCGGGTCCTGACATCTGCGCGGACAAATAGGTGACCAAAGGGTCGGCACCTTGACGAAAAGGAGCTGGCCCTTTGGCGTGCCATCTGGGTGGCTTGTGGGCCAACTGAGCTGTTGGACGCTGCATCGCGGCCATCGTCCCCTGGACCGTTGCCAGTCGTGTATCCTGTGGGGAGCCAAACATTGAGGACGAGCCGGGGGTGGCGATGTCCGGCACGGAGGAACAAGATGATCAGCCGCGAGGAGGTCAGGGCAGCGCTGACGGGGCCATTTCCTTCTCTAAACGTCCCGTTTAACCGCGACGGTGGCATCGACTACGGCGGGCTGAGGAACGTGATCGACCGGGCGATAGCTGGCGGGGCGAAAACGGCGCTGCTCACCTGGGGAGACAGCCTCTATTCATCGCTGACCGACGATGAGGTGACCGAGGTCACCAGGGTGGTGGCGGAGCACGCCGCCGGCCGCGCTATGGTCGTGGCCGCCGACAACCAGTGGTGGACGGGCAAGACGGTGGAGTTCGCCAAATATTGCCGCGAGGTTGGTGCGGACGTTCTCATGGTGCTGCCGCCTAACTGGGGCAGGTCGTGCACCGTGGAAACCTTCCTGGAGCACTACGCCGCGATCGCCGAGCACATACCGGTGATGGTGGTCACCAACGCGTTTGCGCCCGCGCTTGAGCAGGGCCTCGAGACGTTGGCGGCGCTCCAGGACGGAGTGGATGGCGTGGTGGCCGTCAAGGACGACGTCGGCGGCGAGTTCGCGCGGACAATGACCGCGATGGTCGGGGACCGTTTGGCCGTGTTTTCCGGCGGCAAGAAGCGAAACCATCTCGCCGTCCTGGATTCCGGCGCGGTCGGGTACATGTCCACCTTCATTCTCTTTGATTCGAGTGTGACCCGCGAGTACTGGCAAGCGGTCCAGCGGAGGGACCGCACCGTCGCCGAGCGGGTGATCGAGGACCACGACGATCCCTTTTTCGAATACATCCTCTCGCTGCGAGGGGGCTTCGACGCGGGGATGCACGGCCTCCTCGAGCTCTGCGGCATCGCCGGGCGCTGGCGCAGGATGCCTTACTATAGCCTCACCGACGGGGAGATGGAGGCGCTGGCGAATTTCTGCAAGACTCGCGGCTGGCTCTAGTCGTGCCGTCGCTCGTCCTCCAAGGTGCGAATCGGTCTGGGCGGGAACTTCTTGTACGGGTATTTCGCCAGCCGGGCTTCATCCAGCTCGACCCCCAGGCCGGGCTCGGTGGGCAGCTCGATATATCCACCCTTGGCTTTCAGGTACCTGGACGATATGTCGCGGGACACCGGCTCGACGCTCAGGGCGTACTCGTAGATCAAGAAGTTGGGCATGACGGCGGAGGCGTGGACCGCCGCCGCCGCGGCGACCGAAGTGCTGTTCCAGCCGTGGGGCGACACAGCGACGAAGTAGGGCTCGGCCATGGCCGCGATGTGGGTCAGCTCCAGTATGCCGCCGGTGTTGCAGATGTCGGGGTTGATTATGTCCACGGCGCGGCGCTCGAGGACCTCTCTGAACTCGGTCCGCGTATAGAGCGCCTCGCCCGTGACGACCGGTATCGTCGTGCTGTCCCTGACCTCCTTGACGGCGAGCAGGTTCTCGGCGGGGCACGGCTCCTCTAGCCAGTACGGCCTGTACGGCTCGATCATCTTGGCTACACGGATGGCGTTCATCGGGGCCAGGCGCCGGTGGACCTCGATCAGCAGCTCGACCCTCGACCCGACAGTCTCGCGCACCGCACCCACGATGGCCGCCGCCTGCTCCAGTTCCTCGTGGCCGGGGTAGAGCCGCCACGGTCCAGGGAACGGGTCGAATTTCAGGGCGGTGAAACCCAGGTCGTCCACCGTCGCCTGAGCAGCGCGGGCGTAGTCGTCCGGCGACTCGGCGCCACCCGACCAGCCGTTGGCGTACAGCTTGATGCGAGGGCGAACCGGCCCGCCCAGCAAGTTGTAGACGGGCTGTTCCAACGCCTTGCCGACGATGTCCCACATGGCGATCTCCAGGCCGCTTACGGCGCAGTGGAAGTCCATGGCGCCGCGCTTGGTGGCGAAGTCCTCGTAGGCGATGTGGGTGAAATGGCGTATATGGAACGGGTCGCGGTCGATCAGGTAGCGACTGAGCTCGGTGATGTGGGCCTCGATGGAGCCGTCGCGATCGGACTGGGTGTACGCCTCGCCCCATCCGGTGATGCCCGCGTCGGTCTCAATCTTGACGAACATCAAATTCTTGCCCACGCCGGGGTTTATCGTGAAGACCTTGATGTCAGTGATTTTCATTGCAATGACCTCTGGCCCGGGGTGTGGCTGAAGACACTTTCGACCGTCCTCTTGATCCCCTTTCTATTGGGAAAAGGGAACAAGGTATGTTTGAGGGACACCCTCAAACTCCCGGCAGAGCCGACGAAGCCCTCTGCGCACCCTACCCGGCTAATCGACGCTCGCGGCACGGACCCCGGTCGCGTCCAGACGCCTTTTGGCCTCGGCGTAGGTGTCGGACGTGAGAGGGCCTCTCAGGACGGCGTCGACGTTCTGGCGGAGATGGTCCGTGTTGGTTGTCCCCACTATGATCGTGTCCGCGTGGGGGTGCGTCAGCGTGTATCGCAGCAAGAACGCCGTGCGGTCGTCTCCCTCGTCGCGCAACTCGTCCAAGCCGGCCTCCTCGAACTTTTCCCAGCGCTCAGCTTTGCCGATGCCGGCGCCGGGCTCGCCCAGGGCGACGCCGCCTCGAATCACGATGCCGATGCCCGCCTCGGCGGCCTTCCTAATCCAATCCTCGTGGTCTCGCTCCAGGGCTGAATAGGGGATCTGGAACACGTCGAATACGCCCCATTCGAGGTAGACCGAAAGGTGGGGCAGGGTAGTGGACGCGCCGATCCAGCGGACCTTGCCCTGGCGTTTCATCTCTTGCAAAGCCTCAACCAGGCCGCCGCTCTCGCACTCCGCGACCGACGGGTTGTGGAGCTGCATGACGTCCACATGATCTGATTTCAGGCGGCGCAGGCTCTCATCCACGTTCCGCAGGCAGTTTTCCCTGGTCCAGACGTGGCCCGAATCGGACGAGCCGCATTTGGTCGCCAGGTAGAACTCCGAGCTTCGGCCGGACAGGAACCGGCCTATCAACTCCTCGCTGTTGCCGTAGTCGTCGGCGGTATCGATGAAGTTGATCCCCGCGTTCAGGACCGCCTCGTGGACGACCCGCGCACTCTCATCGGTCTGCGGCCTGCGATGTGCGCCGCCGTACCCGAGGCGCGTGATGCTGAGACCGGTGCGGCCCAGAATTGCGGTGGGCATTGCCTGTGGCATATGAGATTCCTCCATCACAATCCTTGCGATTCAGGACGTATTGTACTCTATCGACCGTATCCGTCCTCGTCGATACGGCCGAGGGCCTGCACGGGTATGGGGAACGTGCGCAAGCCCGCAGGCCAAGGCAGAGGGTTCAAAGACCTCCTGATGGGTAAGGAGGCACCAACATGGAGGCGCTGCATCGCAGCATGATGTCGCGGCCTACACCGGCGTCACGGCGTCGCACTCCGACGGGGGGCTGGCCGTCCACGCGGTCAGCGACATCGAGACCACCCTCTGGGACCTGGCAGAAAAGGCCGCCAGCGTGCCGGTATATAAGCTTCTGGGTGGAA
Source organism: uncultured Dehalococcoidia bacterium (assembly GCA_964544865.1). Classification (GTDB taxonomy): domain Bacteria; phylum Chloroflexota; class Dehalococcoidia; order Lucifugimonadales; family CAJWER01; genus CAZJDV01. Next base: position 14,254 of record CAZJDV010000024.1, read on the forward strand.
AGCACCGCGACCGCGTTCGTCTTTATAGCTGTGTTGGCTATCTCGACACGTACCAGGAGATGGAGGAGGTATACCGGGAATTGGGCGTTAATATCCTGAAGTTCGACGTCACGCTTAACGCGGTGGGGCACATCGCAAGTACGACAATGACCAGCACCTGACCCGCAAGGGCTGTCGAGCATCGTCAAGCTGGTTGAGGATATCCGCGGGTGGGTAGGGGATGACGTAGAGATCTCCGTCGAAGGGCGTTGTGGTATGCTGGCCAACGCGATTCGGTTCGTGAAGGCGCTGGAGCCCTACGACCTCGCGTGGGCCGAGGACTTGATTCCCCCCACCGGCGTCGACGCATGGGCCCCGTGACCGCGTCCACGTCGGTGCCCACGCTCACGGGGTAGAGGCTGCGCATGCGATACGAGTTCCTCGAGTACTATCGCAAGGGAGCGATGCGCGTGACTGCGCCCGACTTCCAGATATGCGGTGCTCTCTCGGAGGGCAAGAAGATCGTGGAGATGACGGACCTGCATCATATGCTTGCGTGCCCTCACAACGCATCGAGCCCCATCGGGATCGCCGCTGCGCTACACGCGTGCGGCGCCATTCTCAACTTGCAGGCCCTGGAATTCCACGCCCTGCCGGGCTGGGATCGGATTCTCAGCGACTACCGGCCCGAGATCGCGGATGAGTACATGGAGGTACCGGAGAGGCCGGCGCTGGGCATCGAGCTCGACGAAGACGAGACCCGCAGGTACGCGCTGGCGGGTGAGCCTTTTTTCGACTAGAGGGTCTCGGTGCGGCCGGTTGTCTTTCCATTTGGAGCGCGTTCAACTCCCTGAGTGGCGCCGAGATCGAATCATGCAGGAGGCGAGCATGGCGGATAGCTCCGGAAATCAAGAACGGAGACTTGCGTACCAGGTGGTCGCCGACTCACGTCCCAAGCGAACCTACCGCGGTGCGGTGGTCGGTTGCGGACGGATGGGCAGCACCATCGACGACGAGCACGTGGGTCTGCCCCATTATCCATGGCCTTGGGCACACGCACCGGCGATGATCGAGGCGGCGGGGGTGGAGTTGATCGCCGGCGCGGACATCGACAGAGCCAGGCTGGACAACTTCGGCGGGCGGTGGGGCGTGCGAGCCCTCTACACCGACGTCCAGGAGATGGTGGCGAACGAGCGGCCCGACATCGTCAGCGTCACGACGCGGCCGGAGGAGCGCCCGGAGGTGGTCGCGGCGCTGGCCGAGGCGGGGGTGAAAGCCATATTCGCGACGAAGCCCCTCTGTCGAACACTCGCGCAGGCCGACGAGATGATCGCCGTTTGCCGTCGAAACGGCACAATTCTGACAATGGCGTGCCACCTGAACTGGTACGGTCCCTACACGGCCGCCTGCAAGCTAATCGAGCGAGGCGACATCGGGCCGTTGCGCTCCCTCGTGGGTGGCACGACGCACGCGCTGTCAAACATCGGGAGCCATACGCTGGCGTTGTTCCGGATGTTCGCCGGTGCACCGGCGAACTGGGTTTACGGGCACATGGACGACGACGCGGAGGCCTCCGGTGACGGCGACCTGCCCGGATCGGGCTACGTGGTCTACGAGAATGGGGTGCGCGCTTTTCTGAACTCGCGGGTTCCGGCACAGACCTGGTCGTTGGAGTTCCTGTGCGAGAGAGGCCGGATCGTGACACGCAACCACCACGCCACGTTCGAGTTGTGGACGCAGGAGCCCCAGGCGGGAGACAGGGGCCTCAGGTACGATGTGCAGCGGATGTTCCCGTATCCGTGGAGGCCCCGCAGTTCGATGGTGGACGCCATCGAGGGAGTGGCCCGGTCCATCGAAGCGGGCCAGGAGACCGTCGCACCGGG
>CAZJDV010000024.1:16125-26591 GCA_964544865.1 uncultured Dehalococcoidia bacterium
CGCGAGGCTCTGGAGATAGCCATCGCCCTGCGGGAGTCCCACCGCCGGGGCGGCACGCGCGTCGATCTGCCCCTTCACGACCGTAGCCTGGGCCTGGGCCTGCGTTCCTGAAACGTCGCAGGCGTTGAGCCAATCCACTACGGCATGAAGGGCTACCGGAACACTGCCACCAGATACCTTGGCGGACGGCCCGATATCGAGGGCCGTCATATTGACGTACCCCGTCGAGGGCGGTATACTTCAAAACGCATGAACTGACCGGGCAAGAAACACGATGCGATACCTTCGCGTCAACTCGGTAAATACGCCCCCTGGTGGTTTTGGCGAGGCGGCCCCACCCGTTCCCATCTCGAACACGGAAGTGAAACGCCTCAGCGCCGACGATACTGCACTTGCAAGGGTGTGGGAAAATAGGTCACTGCCAGGGGGCTTTGCTTATCCGCGAGAAACCGGAATCGTCGGAGACCGACCGGCGGATGACTTGATGCACCGAACCCGCAGCCGTATCATCCTGATGCGGATGCCAATTATTGCAGGTGGACCGCCTTTCCAGGGTAAAGGCGGTGTGCTACAATTGTAGTGCAGTGCAGCTTACGAATAGAGGAGCGTTCGACTCCGATCTGGCCGTCGCCGCTACGGCTGCTTCCTCAGACATCCCTCAAGGGTAGCTCGATACCAGTAGCGGAAACGACCTCCGCGTCGATGGGTTCACACGCGGTCATGAATTGACCCAAACCTTACTCGGAAGGCGGTAACTCAGGGTGACAGGCGAATTTCAGGACTCCACAGAGACCCAGGACATGGGGCAGTTGCTGGACTCCATGGAACCCGTGAAGCCCCTGGTCCGAGGCGATGTGGTAGAGGGCATAGTCATGCGCTCCGATGGCGAGGGCATCCTAGTGAACATCGGACACAAGGCCGAGGGGCTGGTCCCGCCAGGAGAGATGAGGACCGTCGGCCGTGGTGAAGCCGAACAGCCCAAGGTCGGCGACAAGCTCGTGTCAATGGTTGTCAAGGGCGAGACCGCCGAGAGCGCCGTGATCCTCTCTATCGACAGGGCAGTGGGCGAGGTGGGTTGGAAGATTCTGGAGAAGGCCCTGGAGTCCGGCGAGGTGGTGATCGGCAAGATACTGGGATTCAACCGCGGTGGCTCCATCGTCGAGGTGGAAGGTATCCAGGGCTTCATCCCCATGTCTCAGCTCATGAGCATTTCCAGGGACTCCTTTCGCGAGTTCCAACAGCCTGTCCCCAAGCCCCCTGCCGAGGAGGGCGCCGAGGAAGACGCGGAAACATCAGAGGCGCCTCCGGAAGAGCCTGCCGAGAACCCTCACGTCGGCAAGGACCTCGAGCTCAAGGTCTTGGAGGTCAACCGAGAGCGGAACAGGGCGATTCTGTCCGAGCGCCAGGCGATTCAGGAGCTGCGAGAGGTCCGGAAGACCAAGCTTATCGAAGAGCTCAGGGAAGGCGAGAGACGGCGTGGCAAGGTGACCGGCATCAGCAGCTTCGGCGCTTTCGTGGATATCGGCGGCGCGGACGGGCTGGTGCACATCTCCGAGCTTTCCTGGACCCCGGTGAGCTCACCTCAAGAGGTCGTCAAGGTCGGCGACGAGATGGATGTGTACGTCCTCAGAGTCGATGCCGTCAACAAGAAGATCGCCCTGAGCCTCAAGCGCCTGCAGCCTGAGCCGTGGGAGACCATCAACGAGCAGTTCAACGTCGGAGACGTCGTGGACGCCACGGTTACGAAACTGACGGATTTCGGTGCCTTTGCCCGGGTTAAGGGCTCGGTCGAAGGCTTGATCCATATTTCGGAGTTGACCTCCAGGATGATTCAGCACCCTCGCGAAGTCGTTCGGGAGGGTGACGACGTGCGGCTCAAGGTATTGAGAATCGAGCCGGAGCGCCGCCGGCTTGGACTTAGTCTCGTTCAGGCGGAGGGTGAGGAGTACTAGTAGCATTGTAACGCCAGACTGCTGGCTGGAGACCAATAAATGACTAGTAGGTTTGAGAAGTTTTCGGAAAGAGCGCGCAGAGTTCTATCGCTGGCCAATGAAGAGGCGCAGCGGTTCAATCATAACTACATTGCGACGGAACATATACTTCTTGGACTCGTGCGCGAGACCGACGGCGTAGCCGCCAAGGTGCTGATCAACCTCGACGTAGAACTCAACAAGGTCCGGTCCGCCGTCGAGTTCATCATCGGCCGGGGCGAGAGGGCCGCCACCGACGAGAAAGGCCTGACACCTCGGACAAAGAAGGTCGTCGAGCTCGCCGTGGACGAGGCCCGCAGACTCAATCATCACTACATTGGCACCGAGCATCTACTTATTGGACTCCTTCGGGAGGGTGAAGGCGTGGCCGCGGGCGTGCTCGAGAGCCTTCAGGTCAATCTTGACAAGGTGCGAGCGGAGACAAGCCGGATCCTGACCCAGAGCCCCGGCCACTCGCAAGGCGGGACCACGGGACGGAGTCAGACCCGCACACCCACACTCGACCAGCTTGGCATCGACCTGACCAACGCCGCCCGCGTGGGCAAGCTGGACCCGACCGTCGGGCGTGAGAAGGAGATCCAGAGGGTCACTCAGATCCTCAGTCGCAGGACCAAAAACAATCCAGTGCTCGTGGGTGAGCCGGGCGTAGGGAAGACCGCCATTGTCGAGGCGCTGGCGCAAAGGATAGCCAGAAACGAGGTGCCCGGGACCCTTGAGGGTAAGCGGCTTGTCACCCTGGATATGGGCGCTCTGGTGGCTGGGACGAAGTACCGCGGTGAGTTCGAGGAGCGCCTGAAAAAGGTCATCGAGGAGATCCGCGCCAGCGGAAACTGCGTTCTGTTCATCGACGAGATACATACCATGGTGGGCGCAGGGGCAGCGGAGGGCGCCGTCGACGCCGCAAATATCCTGAAGCCCTCGCTGGCTCGTGGCCAGCTGCAATGCATCGGGGCGACTACTCTGGATGACTACAGAAAATACGTGGAAAGAGATCCCGCGCTGGAGCGGCGCTTCCAGCCCGTCACCGTCGCCGAGCCCACGACCGAGCAGACGGTGGACATACTGAGGGGAGTCAAGAGCCGGTACGAAGAACACCATCAACTGGAGATAACCGACGAGGCCATTCAAGCGGCGGCGAATCTGGCGAGCAGATTCATTCCGGATCGGTTTATGCCGGACAAGGCCATAGACCTGATAGACGAGGCCGCGTCCAGGGTGCGGATCAATTTTAGCAAGGCACCCCTCTCCGTAGACGAGACGTCCAAGGCGCTGGAGAGCCTGCGCATCGAAAAGGACGAGGCGATCTCCGGGCGGCAGTACGAGTTTGCGGCCGAGCTCCGAGAGAGAGAGACCAAGCTCTCCGAAAAGCTCATAGAGCTCCAGAAGGAGTGGCAGGAGGAGAGAGGCGAGGAGAAGCCCGTCGTCACGGAAGAAGATATAGCTGTGGTAGTCAGCATGTGGACGGGAATTCCCGTGACGCGTCTGTCCGCCACCGAAATGGAACGGCTGGTCAACATGGAGGGGGCGCTCCACGAGACAGTGGTGGGCCAGGACGAGGCGATAACGATGGTGTCCAAGGCCGTCCGCAGAGCGCGCGCCGGTCTCAAGAACCCCAGGAGGCCGGTGGGCACGTTCATATTTTCAGGGCCCACCGGGGTAGGGAAGACCTACCTGGTCCAGCGGCTCGCCGAATTCATGTTCGGAAGCGAGGAAGCGGTCGTTCGCATCGATATGTCGGAGTTTATGGAGAGGCACGCGGTCGCCCGGCTGGTGGGCGCCCCTCCGGGCTACGTCGGCTACGATGAAGGAGGGCAGTTAACCGAGGCGGTCCGCCGCAAGTCGTACTGCGTGATCCTACTCGACGAGATCGAGAAGGCCCACCCTGAGGTATTCAACATCCTGCTGCAGATCTTCGATGACGGCCACCTGACCGACGCCAAGGGCAGGAGGGTCGATTTTCGGAACGCGATCATCGTCATGACCAGCAATATAGGCTCCGACCTCATCAGCCAGGATAGGACGCTGGGATTCGCCCGGCTCGGTGAGGATAGTAACAAGCAGGCCGGCTATGAGCGCATGAGGGACAACGTGCTGGAGGAGATCAAAAAGTTCTTCCGCCCGGAGTTCCTCAACCGGATAGACGGGACGGTGGTGTTCCACGCCCTCAGCCGGGAGCACATGGACGAGATCGTCAACCACGGATTGCAAGAGGTCTCGACCGGCCTCATCGAGAAGGGGATCGGCCTCGAGGTCACCGACAAAGCGAAGGAATGGCTGGCCGAGAAGGGGTACGACCCTCTCTTCGGTGCGCGACCGGTGCGCAGGCTCATACAGGACAACCTGGAGGACAAGCTGTCCGACGCCATTCTCCAAAGTTCTCTGAACCCGGGCGACACAGCCGTCATCGACCTGACCGACGACGATGAGATCGTGGTCACCTCGAACTCGCCCCTGCCTGCGGCCTCCGTCTAACGCCGAGAGCTAAAGCCGGAGAAATGCAAAGGGCCTGGACATCGATCCAGGCCCTTTGCATTTCTGGGCGGCCCAAGCGCGGAATATTGCCGGCTTACCGCGCCCAAACAGTATGACCCCGCCATTTTCGAAACTGGAATCGAAGGTATGGGCCTCTGCTACCCCCGCCGGCGCACCACCGCCAGACCGGCACAGCGTACCTTGGCGAGGTTTCTCCGCCTCGGTCAACGACGATGCTACTTCGGGCCGAGAGCCTCCCGCAGGTCGTCGCCGATGAAATTACATGAGAAAACGACAGGAAAATAGCAAGGCCTGGAAAAGCCATCAGCTACCACACCAGGATCATGAACTCCCGCCCGGTGAGAGCATGTATCCTCATGACGGCTTGGGAGGCTGGATGCCCAGGCCAAGAAAGCTCAGGCTGGCCTCGATCAATATCGCGTAACTCATGCCCAGCGAAATATGAACGATGAGCGGCGAGAGGGTGTTGGGCAGGATTGTCCACATCATGATCCGTATGGCGCTGGCGCCGATGGCTCGCGCGCCCTCGCGTACTCCTTCTCGCGGATGACAGCGTATTGGCGCAGGTGACCCGGCGAAGGAGGGGATAAAGCCCACCGCGATGGCGAGCATCGCGTTCCGCAGCGACGGTCCGAGCACCGCCACCATGAGGATGACTAGCAACAGGGCCGGAAACGCCAAAATAGCGTCCACGACACGCATGATGACTGTGTCTATCCACCGGCCGTAGTACCCGGCGGCCAGGCCCGACGGGACCGCGACCGCCGTGGCGATGACCATGACTAGCAGACCGACCCGCAGCGAGACACGGCCTCTCAGATGATGCGGCTGAGATTGTCCCTGCCGAGGGAGTCGGTCCCCACGGGATGCGACATTGATGGCGGCTGCAACAATGAATTGAAGTCCATGTACAGCGGGTCGGAGGGCGCCAGCAGCGGGGCGAATGCCGCGGCCACGGTAAGAACCAGGATTACGGCCACGCCGAACAACGCCGTCCGATTTCGGACGAAGCTCGATAACATGACCCAGGTCAGGCTTCTGCGCCGCCTTACGGCGACCCGCCTGTCCAGAGAGTCGACGACGGACCTTTCTTCTGCCGGTCCGCTCATTCGTTCCGGATCCTGGGATTGAGGTAGCCGTACGCGATGTCGGCCGCCAGATTGACCAGGATGTATGTAACGGTGGTGACCAGGACCACCATTTGAATTATTGCGAAGTCTCGTGTCTGAATAGCGACAACAAGGAGGAGACCGACGCCCAGCCAGCGAAATAGGGTCTCGGTCACGAGGGCGCCGGTCAGAAGCCCGAAGTCGAGGGCGATGATGGTGACCACCGTCATCACAGCGTTCTTCAACGCGTGCCGCATGATTACTGCACGGTAAGGCAGCCTCGGCCATCTTCTGCGTCAGGGGATGTTCTCCGGCATGTATTTCAGCTTCAACTCTCCGGGACCAAACCCTGCTTGCTGAAGCAACTGCTTTGCTTTCTCGATGTCCCGCTCGGGACATGTGAATGGCAGATATGCCCAGTAGTCTTCCAGTATCAGGTTACAGCTCATGACGCCCAGGTCGAAGTAGATCGCCCTGTTGACGGCAATGGGGGCGATCCCGAGCTGGACGGCTTGTCGGACCCTCAGGTCGGCCATGGGACCCTCTTTGTAATTGAAAATGACGGTCATGTAGGATGCCGTTATTCCGTCCTTCTGCGCTAGGAGCTGAAGGCCTGAGGTCGCCGCGATGTCGGCCATCTGCTCGAATGGCACGTCAACCATAGAGTCGAGCCCGCCGGCCTTGAGAGCGGCTACTCGCGTCTGCGGTTCTCTAATCGGGACGATAAATACCTTTTGGGGCCTGACGTTCAGCGCATCTTTGTCGAAGTAGTCGTCGAACTTCTCCAGGGCCAGCTTGTCGCCAGGGATGTGCTCGACGAACTTGTACGGGCCGGTCCCTATTGGCTGCGTGTCTACCTGGGCGATGCTGCCCTCGTCTACGATGGCCAGCGAACAATGGGCCATATGGAGGGGATGAATACCGGGTTCTCGTTGGTGAGGACCACGGTGAACCCATAGTCCCCAGTCGCCTCAAATGAGACCACGTCGTTTAGCTCCCCTTTGCACCGGCCCTTGTCTGCGATCTCGTTCCTGCACCGGTCCCAACTGAACTCGATGTCGGCGGCGGCCAGGGATTTGCCATTGTGAAACTTCACGTCGTCTCGAATCTTGAATACGTAGGTCTTGCCGTCGGCCGATGTCCCCAACTCTCGGCTATGTCGGGCTTCGGGTCCATCATGGTGGCGTCGTACTGCAAAAGCCTGCTGTATACCACCTCTGAGAAGATGATGTCAGTGCCGGACTGGCTCTTGGCAATATCCAGGAACTGGACCTCGCCACTATTGCCGATCCGGAGCACCGAGTTCGCCGAGAGCGGCGGCACCACGGTCGATGTGGCCACGACGGTGACTTCCCTCTCCACGGTCTCGGTTGCGATCTTCTCGACCTCGACGATCTTCTTAACCTCAACAGGTACCTCCTCCTCGGTGGTGCAGGCGACCATAGCCAGCAGTACCGGCGCCAGCAGTAAGCCGATTCACTGAACCGTACTAGGAATCATAACCAGCCTACTTTTAGGGCGTTAGGTCCGCGTCGCATGGCGCCGGATGTCTAGCAACGAGAGGTCGTAGGCCACAACGTTGCAAGATCCGCTTGCACGCCCAAGATGACTCGCCTGGCCGTACCTTCGCAGGACCATTAAGGCGGTGGCAAGCCTGGCATCGAACGCCGATGCGGGTCATTTCCACGCTCGACTCTCGTTATGGGCCAGCATCACGACGATCATACTAAGTCAACGAAGGACCATGTCAACGATTGTCTTGTATTGTGTGTGCCTCATGCCTCGGCTGGGGCGATGACACCGCCGCATCGACGTCGCCGGACGAGGAGAACGAAGCCCAACTCGCGCCGAACAATCACCCTCTCGCCAAGTCTGATATAGTTGTGCGGCGGAGTCGCATCTGCTGTTAGTACCGCACTCGCGCGCGGGATGTTTTGGAGCAGGACATGGCATACGGTGCCGAAGACACGCACAGTCTACGTCTGCGATAGCTGCGGCAACGATAGCCCGAAGTGGGAAGGGCGGTGCCCTTCCTGCGGCGAGTGGAACAGCATGGGCGAGGTTTCAGTGGACCGGGGCGCGGCTGCTGGGAAGCGGCGGTCGGTCCTTCCCGTGCGGGATGGACCCGCCCCGCCCGCGACGGAACTGTCGAAGGTCTCGACGTCGACGTCACCGAGGCTCCAGGTATCCTCCGGTGAGGTAAACAGGGTCCTCGGCGGAGGGATCGTCCCTGGCTCGATGGTGCTGATCGCGGGGGACCCCGGCATCGGCAAGTCTACCCTAGTGCTTAGCATGGTCTCCGACATCGCCTCCGGAGCGGGACTCGCCGTCTACGTCACCGGCGAGGAGTCGATGGCCCAGGTGAAGCTGAGGGCCGACCGCCTCGGGCTGTCTGGCAGGGGCGTCTATATGGTGCACGCCACCGGCCTCGGCGAAGTGCTGGAGCGCCTCGAAGAGACGAAACCGGCGCTGGGTGTGGTCGACTCGATTCAGACCATATACGACGACTCGCTGCCATCGTCCGCGGGGAGCGTGGCTCAGATCAGGGAGTGTACCCGCGCCCTGATGGAATGGGCGAAGACGAGTGGCGTCCCGCTGCTGCTGACCGGCCACGTCACGAAAGGCGGGGACATCGCCGGGCCACGGGTGCTGGAGCACATAGTCGACGTGGTGCTGCACCTCGAGGGCGATCAGCTTAGCGCTTGGAGACTGCTGAGGGCGGTGAAGAACCGCTACGGCTCCACCAATGAAGTCGGCGTGTTCGAGATGGCCGAACGTGGCCTGATCGACGTGGGCGACCCTTCCGGGGCGTTCCTCTCTGAGCGGCGTGAGGGCGCGGTGGGTTCGGTCGCGGTCGTGACGCTGGAGGGCACCAGGCCGCTGCTCGTGGAGGTACAGGCTCTTACAAGCCCATCGTTCCTGCCCGCGCCGAGGCGCGTCGCGACGGGTGTGGAGCTCAACCGGGTGCTGCTCGTCTGCGCCGTCCTGACCCGCCGCGCAGGAATATCCCTCGCGGGGCAGGACGTGGTCGTGAACGTGACCGGCGGGCTGAAGATAGGCGAGCCTGCGGCGGACCTCGGGATCGCGCTGGCGATAGTTTCCAGCCTGCACGACGTCGCGGTGCCGGCCCGCCTAGCCGCCGTGGGCGAGATAGGCCTGAGCGGCGAGGTGCGCGGCGTGCCGCAGCTCTCGCGACGCATCGACGAGGTGGCGCGGCTCGGTCTCCAGCAATGCCTGGTCCCTCGGACAAGAGGACAGGCATACCGCCGGCGGGAGGACGGACTGGACACGGTCCCGCTGGAAACTGTGGCGCAGGCGCTGGCGGCGGCTATCCCACGAACGGGACGCCGCTCCGCAGGCGTCACAGGTCCGGTATTTACGGGAGCGGACGGGCCGTAGGTCCGAGGTGGAGAGGATCGTCCATGACCGCACCGCGGCAGCAAGAGACTCTGTCCAGGATCGAAGACGCCTGGGGAGAGTCTCGAGATGCGCTTGACACCGTGCCGCCCGCACGCATGGACGAAGCGGGAGTAGAGGGACCGTGGTCGGTCTGAGACCTCATCGGCCATATCTCGACGTGGAACACCAGGCGGTTGAGAGCGTCGGCGCTATCTGCCGCGCCGTGATCCTGCCGAGTTCGCGTGGATGGAGAACATCGACGAGTTCAACACGCGCTCGGTGGCGGAAAAGAGGGCGACCCCGCAGGTCGATCTGATGGTTGAGCTTGAGAGGACCCACGCGGGCCTGCTGAGTTTCGTCCAAGGTGTCCAGGAGGACGCCCAGAGCGTATCGGAGGTCGAGGCCCGCATCCGAATTGACACATTCGCTCACTACGCCGAGCACGCGGCGACGATACGGCGCTGGCTGGGCCGCGGACCGACGTAAGAGGGCAAGGATTGACCGCGGAGGCCGCGGACGCCCGGCGGCCCTTGACCCAGGAGGAAGTGACGCTGAAGACCGCGTATCTGAATTGCATAGGCGGGATCAGTGGGGACATGATCCTCGGGGCGCTGGTCGACGCGGGCGTCCCGCTGGAAGAGTTGGACGGCGCCCTCCAATCATTGAACCCCGGTGGTTTCTCTCTGTCGGCGCGCTCCGAGCGGCGCGGCGGAGTCAGCGGCCTCCTGGTCACGGTCGGTCTGGACGGTCCGGACGACGGACGCTACCAGGTTAGCGACTTCATCCGCATCGTCGAAGACTCCAGTCTTGGGCCGCGAATAGTGGAGCGCGCGTGCTCGGTGTTTCGCCGGCTGGGGGAGGCCGAGGGGAGGGTCCACGGGGTATCGGTCGAGGACGTCCAACTCCACGAGCTGGGCAGCCTGGACACACTGGTGGACGTCGTCGGTGCAGTGGTTGGGCTGGACCTGCTGCACATAGAACAGCTCTACTGCTCGCCGCTGCCGTCCGGATCGGGTCTGGTCAAGAGCGCTCATGGCCTCCTGCCGGCGCCGTCACCCGCCACGCTGGCCCTGTTCGCGATGTCCGGCGCACCGGTGGGGCCGCCACCGCGAGGAGTCCGCGACGCGGACGAGATGGTGACTCCGACCGGCGCGGCCATCGCCACTACCCTCGCGACCTTCCGCCAGCCGATGATGACAGTCGAGCGCGTGGGCTATGGACTCGGCTCCAGGGACCCGGAAGGCTATCCGAACGTGCTGGCGCTCTGGGTCGGCGAAGAGACGGCCCTCTCGCAGGTCGCGGAACTGATTATTATCGAGACCAATATCGACGACATGAGCGCTGAGCTGCTTGCCTACGTTCAAGAGCGGCTCTTCGACCTGGGCGCGCGGGACGTGTGGTTCGCGCCGATACAGATGAAGAAGAACCGCCCGGCCACGATGCTCTGCGCGCTGATGCCCGCCGAGCTGGAGTC
>CAZJDV010000024.1:26601-30791 GCA_964544865.1 uncultured Dehalococcoidia bacterium
CGGCCGTGGAACTGGTGATGAAAGAGACCACCACGCTGGGCGTCCGAGTCCGGCCGGTGTCCCGTCACGAGGCCGAGCGACAGAGCCTTGAGATTGAGACGAGCCTGGGACCTGTTCGCGTGAAGGTTAAGCGGCTGGGTGGCCGGGCAGTGTCGGTGTCACCAGAATACGAGGAGTGCCGCAGGATAGCCCTGGCGCGCGCCATGCCGCTTCAAGACGTGTACCGCCGGGTTCAGGCCGAGGCCGCAGACAGTTTGCTGGGGTCGTGAAGAACACTGCTGCGGGGCATGATCGGGCTGCTCTACCCGCTATCGCATGCTACAATGAAATCTACTCCAGGCGGTAGCTGATGGCAGCGAATATTAAGGGGCCCCCCGGCGTGGCGGCACGATGAATTCCGAAACTCTCATTTACATGGACCACGCAGCCACTACGCCCGTGCGGCCTGAGGTCCTCGACGCCATGCTGCCGTATTTCCGCCAGAGCTTCGGGAACCCTTCAAGCATCTATTCGCTGGCCCAGGACGGGCGCAAGGCCGTGGACGACGCCCGCGACACGGTGGCCGGAGTCCTCGGGGCTCGCATGAGCACCATCGTTTTCACGAGCGGAGGGACCGAGTCTGACAATGCCGCGATAAAGGGAGCGGCATTCGCGCAACGCGAGACGGGCAACCACATCGTCACCAGCAGCATCGAGCACCACGCCGTGCTCCATTCCTGCGACCAGTTGGAACGGATGGGATTCGACGTCACCTACCTGCCCGTCGACGAGTACGGGACCGTGAATCCCGACGACGTGGGCCGCGCAATCACCAACCGCACGACCTTGGTGAGCGTGATGCTCGCCAACAACGAGATCGGAACGATTCAGCCCGTGGCCGACATCGCCGGTGTCGTCAAGAGCGAGGCGAGGCGTCGAGGGCGGACGATTGTAGTGCACACCGACGCTGTCCAGGCCGCCGGATTGCTCGATCTGGACGTTGCGGGGCTAGGCGTAGACCTGTTGAGCCTATCGGCGCACAAGTTCCACGGTCCCAAGGGCGCCGGGGTGCTGTACGTCAAGAGAGACACGCCGTTCGAACCGCAGCAGAAGGGTGGGGGACAGGAACGCCAGCGACGCTCCGGGACCGAGAACGTGCCGCTCATCGTTGGCCTGGCCGAGGCCCTGAGGCTCGCGTCGGAGGAGCAAGAGAGCCTGAGCGACCATTGCCTTCATCTTAGAGATAGGATCATCGCCGGGATACGGGAGAGGACCGAGGGCGCGCATCTGAACGGCCACCCGACGGCGAGGCTGGCCAACAACGTGAATTTCTCTTTTGAGTTAGTCGAGGGGGAGCCACTCTTGCTGGGGCTGGATTTTGCGGGCATATGCGCCTCCAGCGGCAGCGCCTGCTCCTCCGCCTCCCTCGAGCCGTCGCACGTGCTGACGGCTATCGGACTTTCGTCCGAGCTGGCCCGCGGCAGCCTTCGAATCACCGTTGGTGCCGACAACACAGACGACGAGGCAGAGTATCTTCTAACGACTCTGCACGGTCTGGTCGAACGTCTGAGGGCCATGACCTCGGTCTCTGCGGCCGGCTAGCTGGCCAGGCGCCCTGGACAACGTAGTACGGAATCCAGAGACGGCGGCACGCATCTTATAGAGTGTAAGGCCAGTCGTACGAATGGCTTGGCCTGGCAACAGTAAAACCAAGGATTCGGAGGAGTTGATGGGACATCCAGTGAATGTTACCGACGAAACGTTCGAGGACGTAGTGATAGGGTCCGAGGTCCCCGTTCTGGTTGACTTCTGGGCTGACTGGTGCGCGCCGTGCAAGATTATCGCGCCCATAGTCGAGGAGCTGGCCGGGGAGTACGATGGCAAGGTGAAATTCGCCAAGCTCGACGTGGACAGCAACCCTCGGATCGCGACACAGTACGGGATCAGAGGGATACCCACGCTGCTGATCTTCAGTGGCGGCAGTCCGGTGGACCAGGTAGTCGGCGCCGTGCCGAAGTCGACTCTCAAGGGCCGCTTGGACAAGGCCATCGCCTAGTCGTTTCGGCTTGCTGGCGCCGCGGCGTCATCGTTTATTGCTCGCCGGAGCGAATCGGTTCTGGTGGTGTTCGTAGAGGTGACAAACATATCGGAGGCCCTGAAACGGGGCCTCCGATATGTTGTTTCGCTACTGAACCGTGGTTGGCGACCGCAAAAGGTCCCGCCAGACGAATTGTACCTTTCAAGGTTAGACCGCGATCCCGAACCGGGCTCGGCGGCGCGGTCGCCGGTCGGGGCGGATGGCTGGCTACGTTTCTAGTTTCCCTTTCAGTTTCTCGAAAGCCCTCCTCACCGCGGGCTTCCCGATGAGCACCCCGCCGATGGTGGCGGCAAGCAGCCAGATCCCAAAGGACCATTGGCCGATCGTCCTGCGTTCCATTAGGGTGCCTTCGCCCTCCGGCGTAAACGCAAATATATGGTCGTGCTTGCTGGTGGAGTCCTCGACGTGGAACGAGAACTTTCGAGGCGCCTCATACTCCGTGATCGTCTGCTCGCCGGTTACGGTGCCCCCTCTGAACTCCGCGGTCGATCGATACCGCTTGCCTACGGCGATCTCGCTGCCATCTACCGCCGTGATTTCGAGGGGGGCGTCAGCCCACTCGCCATTCTTTGACAGATCGGATACGTATGCGAAGACATCTTCCGGCTTGGCGTCAATAAAACGCTGTACTTTGCTTTTGTTCCTGGCATGTGTGCTCCTTCTGCTGGCGATTGTCGCCGATATTAGTATGGAAGAGCCGAATAGTCGAAGTCGATGATATTCTGAGACCGTTGACGCTGGGCAGGGGTGTGGATACACTGGGTCTTACTGCTTAGCGTAGTGAGGGCGAAAAAGGAGAGCACGGGCGTTCTATGTCCGCCCTGTTTTCCTGAACATGTCGGCACAACGACAGTTCCAGCCGAGCCGTCAGAGGGCGTGCGCGGCTTCGCAGACGGCGCGGGAGCGGATGGGTCCCGGTGGGCTTCGCGGACTTCAAATCCGTTGGCCCCGGCCCTTCGGTCGGGGCGGTGGGTTCGACTCCCTCGCGCTCCCGCCAGCGTCAAGCCCGCAACAGACGCGCTCATCGTGAATTCGTCGCGGGCGCGTCCTGCCATGTTCGAGGCACTCTCGCTGTTAACACTGGGCGGTTGAGTGTTAACAAGGGTGTTAACAAGCTGGTCGTATCGCGCCTCTAGGTCCGGTCGCCAGGGCCGTTTGCCATTGACCATGTAGCTCAAGTATGCGGGCGGGATACCGAGTTGCTTAGCCATCTGTCTCAGCGACATTCCCTGCCTCCGTCTCCGCGTCAATCTTCTCTTGTATGGCCTCTTCTAGCCACTCACCGATTGTCTGACCGGCTATGACTGCGGCCACCTTCGCCTGGCGATAGGCCTTCCGGTGTAGGCGGATGCTAAGGTTAGGTCTTTCCCCCGTGCGTGGCCTGCCTGTCCGTGGGCTCATCACTCAAGTGTAGTTCATGTAAGACGTAAAGTCAACACCATCCAAAATGTGACCGAGTCACGTTGTCCGACCGGGTAAACCGCCACAGAAAGGCGTTCCCCCCTCTCGCATATCTACACCCGCCCGCCCAGGGCCACACACATTTTTGAAATCGGGCAAGCCAGGTCCCCCAAAGGAGCTTGGCAACGACAGGGATAGTCTGCGGCACAAGCGGCGGGAAGCGTTGTCCCATGCGGGGCGAGGCATGAATCGAGTGCCGGACCTCGCCTGGGTTAGTGATGACTTCCTAGTAGTAGGTGCCCGCGCCTGGCAATCGTCGACTCGGACAGTAACAGGGTGCGAGGGATGGCACTGACCGCCGGACCTGCACAGAGCTCTATGGAGACCGGACGAAGAGGACAACGCTGGCCGCGATGCAAAGTCCGGCAATAATCAACATGAGCGCAGCATAGGGTAGGAAAACGCTCGTTGGGTCCCACATCCATGTGTCTACGAGCTTGGTCCTGGAGGGCGGTGGAGGCTCGCGCTCCAGGTATGTGAATACCCAATCGAACCACGGGTGACGCTCCACTCCGGCGGCGACATGCGTTTCCGTGGCAAATACGACCGCCGACACATACATCCGATACGCCTGCGCCGTGACGAGGACTGACAGCAGGCTGATGGGCACCACTGACAGCAGCAGGACCGCAGGCACGAGTTTGGCACCGAG
>CAZJDV010000025.1:0-19671 GCA_964544865.1 uncultured Dehalococcoidia bacterium
ACCTGCTCCTTTCTTGGGTACTCTACCCTCTGTCCAGGAGCTCGCACCACTCTCCATCTCTCGGGTTCTCTAACCCTCAGATGTGTCCCTTTTTCGCTGACCTTCTACACTCGCAAGAGTTTGGTTGGCACGGTGACGGCGATAGCGTCCGACGGCTCGTCGATCACCATCGGAACACATTTCGGCAATATTCTCGTCGGTGTCACAGGCGACACAGTGGTGAACGCTCCCCTGGACAAGAATGTGGGAATTGGCGCGGTGAGTGTGGGGGACAAGGTCGTCGTCAAGCTGGATCGCTCGCCCTTGGAAAAGGTGGAGGCGCCGGAGGGCGATACCAGGACCGCGACGACCATTGATACCGGAGCGGCAACCGGCGACACCGGGTCCGCGACGACAACCGATACGGGGACGGCGACCACGACCGATACCGGATTTACCATTCCTGGCGTGGCCCTCACCGAGGCGGTCGCGGTCGCGATAAGCGTGTTGGACGCCTCCAATGACCGCGAGGGTCTGATCGGGTTGGGAGGTTATGGCGTTGAAGGAATAGCGCTTCATGGGGTGGTATTTCAAGTCGCCACCACGACTGCGACCACCACCGCCGCGACGACCGATACCGGCACGGCCACGGACACGGGTTCGGCCACGACAACAGACACCGGCACGGCCACGACGACCGACACCGGCGCCGCAACCACAACCGACACCGCGCCACCTATCTTCGACTCTGTCCCGCCAGATGTCGACGACCTGCCGCCGTTCCGGACGGTGAACGCGTCGCGCATCACAGTCATCAAGTCCACCCGCTCTCATAAGAGGGCCATCGTCACCTGCGAGACCGACTCCACGCTGGAGGTCGTGGGATATGATGGAACGGTGGTCGAGCTCGATGACGAGTCGACAACGGAGGACCTGGCGGCACCAGCACGGAGCCCGTCGCAGCCGCCATCGCCTCACTCGAAGCCTACGTAGCCGGCGAAGGATTGCGGCGCGCGGAATCGTGCTCCAGATCGCGACCACTACTACAAGCACAGACGGCCAGACCCGCGATGACAGCGGCGACGACCTGATTCTCTTGACGCAGAAGAAGAGTCGAAACAGCAGTGAGATGGTGATAAGGGCGAAGGAGAGCAGCGACAAGATTGACGAGCGGCTGTCGAGAATCGCGGAAAAGCTGGAGTCGAGCGGCAAGGCCGACCGGCTTGAGCAGTTCATGGCGCGCGCGGAGGAGCGGGCGGAGAGAGAGGCGGAGCGTCTTTAGAAGATCCTGGACCGCAGCGATGACTCGAAGAAAAAGGACTTTGAGGGCGCGCTAAGCAAGCGCAAGGACCTTCACGACAAGCCGATCAAGGACAGGAAACCACCCACCAAAGACTCGAGTCCTTCTGGAGGTACGGGCGGAAGCAGCGGAGGCGGCAAGGGTGGAGGTGGCTAGTAGCGGAGGTGGCAGCAGCGGCGGCGGCAATAAATAGCGAATATCTGACAACAGAGGGGAGCCGTTTGCCCGCGAGCCCTCGCCCAGGGCTCGCGGTGTAATTGCTGGTGCGCAGCTTCGACGACCGTTACCCCGCTAGCAGCGACTCCACATCGTCCCGGCTAGGCATGGCATCCTGGGCGCCGGGCCTAGTGACGGCGAGAGCGCCGGCCGCGGTCCCGTGGTGGAGCGCCTCCTCCAGGCCCTTGCCCTCGCCCAGGGCGACGGCGAATGCCCCAGCGAATGCGTCGCCGGCGGCCACGGAGTCGGTCACTTCCACGTCGAACGACGATATGTGACCGCCGCCCCTCGGCGTCGAGTAGTACACACCTGCCTCGCCCAGCTTTATCACCGCGACGGGCGCACCCTTTCTCAGCAACGCCTCCGCTGCGTCCCGCGCCGATGGAATGCCTGTAACCTTGATCCCGGTCAGGTCGTGGGCTTCGGTCTGGTTGGGCGTGACGAAGTCGAGGGCCGCATAAGTCTCGAGGGGAAAGCCGGCGGTGGTGGGCGCGGGATCCCAGATCACCGGCACGCCCCGTTTCTTGGCTGTCCTTGCGGCTCTCAAGGACACCTCGTAGGGGGTCTCTAGCTGTAGCAAGAGCGCGTCCGCACCCTCTAGAGCCCGCTCCACTGCAAGCAATTCTTGGCCGTCACACCGCGTGTTGGCGCCGTAGATGGCCACGATGTGGTTTTGCCGATTCGCGTCCAGCAAGATCACCGCGATCCCCGAGGCGTAATCGAGGTCGAGGGCCACGCTGCTCACGTCCACGCCGTGTCCCCGCAGGCTCTCGATGAGGCCCGGACCAAAGACGTCTTCGCCCACACGGCCAATCATCTTTACGCGCGCGCCCATTCGAGCGGCGGCGACGGCCTGATTACCCCCTTTTCCGCCCGGCGTGGTATAGAAGCGCTCGCCGACAACCGTCTCGCCGGGACCGGCCAGCCTGGAAGTGATGCCTATCAGGTCCATGTTGATGCCACCCAGCACCACGATGGTAGGTGGAACGGCCGGTTTCGTCATGCGGTAGTCCTTCTGCCTCTCCCGCCCTGTTCAGCCGATGAGGCCACGTTGGAGCAGGTCTTCGAGGACCTGGGCCACGCCGTCCTCCTCGAGCGGCGGCGCGACCAAGTCGGCGACCTCGAGGACCTCCGGCACGGCGCCGCCGATGGCCACGCCCATTCCGGCCCAGCGCAGCATGTCCACGTCGTTATAGCCGTTTCCGAAGGCGACCGTCTCGTCCTGTCTGATTCCCAGATGGCCGCCGAGCCATTCGAGGGCTTTGTGCTTGCCGCCGTCAGGGTGCAGGATCTCGCAGAAGGTGGGAAGCGACCTGGTGATGTGCAGCCTTGAGTCGAAGGCGGACTTGAGGCGCTGCTCCAGCCCGCGGATATCGTCTTCGCCGCCAACGGCGACCAGTCGTGTGGGCTCGCGCCACGCCAGCGCCTTGAGGTCGCCGGTCATGTAGACGCTTCCCCGGTTGCGCCCTTGGTAGCCCTCGACCCAGGGAGACGTCATGTTAACGTAGGCGTCGTAGCCTATGTAGGCCAATATCTCACTGCCCCAGCCGTCCAGCGCGTCCAGCGCCGCGCGCGTCATCTCCCCCGTCAGCGGACGGTGCCAGAGGACCTCGCCGGTCACGGGATCCGCGATGTGTGCGCCCTGGAAGGACACTATCGGTGAGTTCAACTCCAGCTCGGCGGCCGAGGCGAGGGCGGACCTGAACATCCTGCCGGTGGCGACGGTTACGGTTGCGCCTGCCGATATCGCTCTGCCAACGGCCCCGCGGGTCCGCGCGGTCGGCCCGCGCTCAGGACTCCGGATGGTACCGTCGATGTCCAGCGCCACCAGCTTGTAGGTCACGCCGGCCCCAAGTGAAGGCCGTTCGAGCTGTGATAGAATGGGCCGGCGAATCCAGGCCAGGGTACCGCCATGAAGTTGTCTCCTCGAAGGCTCCTGTGGACGTTCGTCGTGCCGATTGTAGTGCTCGTGCTCGTTCTGGCGTTCAGGGGAGCGTGAGCGGCCTGCGCCCGCAGGGTCCGCGAGTACTTTATACCATGCGGGGCCCGCGCGGGAAAAGCGTCCGGCGCCTTGGGGCGGACCTGTCCCATTTCTGAGGATTCGTGAGATCAGCGAGAAGTCTGAGCGGCTGCCGACGACCGAATGACTATTGACGAGGGCTCCTCCTGCATTGACAGAGAATCCCGGTGTTTCCTACAATACGCGTTGCCGCGGTCCTGCCATCACGCTCACCATCACGCTCAGGCGGGGCCTGGCAGGGGACGGGATGGCATCTGCGAGTGAGCGTTCGCAGTAATAACGTGTTGACAGGGAGCGAGGCTCATACGTGGGTGAAGACGTAGACAAGTCCGGAAAACAAGACCCCGGCAGCGGCCCCGGCGCGGGGTCGACGGCTGATCGTGCCTCCGAGGCCGACGAGACGAACGGCACGGCCCCCGGACTTTCGATTCAGGTCCGCGGGGTGACCAAGCGGTTCGGGCCCACTGTCGCGGTGAATGACATCTCCTTCGACGTTAGAAAGGGAGAGGTGGTCGGTTTCCTGGGCCCGAACGGCTCCGGCAAGACCACCACGATGCGGCTTATCACGTCTTTCTACACGCCCGACAGGGGCCGCATATTGATTCAGGGGATCGACAACCAGCAGCGAGACGTCGACACCCGCCGTTTGATCGGCTATCTGCCTGAAAACAACCCTCTGTATGGCGAGATGCTCGTCCACGAGTACCTTTTTTTCGTCGCGAATGTACGTGGGATGTCCCGCGGAGAGCAGCGTAGCAGCATCGACCAGGCCGTGGAGGAGACCGGCATCGCCGAGATATACAATCAGCCCGTTAGCCAGTGTTCCAAGGGCTATAAACAGAGGGTGGGAATTGCGGGTGCCATACTGCACCGTCCGGAGATATTGATCATGGACGAGCCGACCGAGGGCCTCGACCCCAACCAGCGGGTCCCGATAAGGGAGCTTATCAAATCGATGGGCCGCCAGCGGACCGTGATGTTGAGCACTCATGTGCTCCAGGAGGTCGAGGAGACCTGCGACCGCCTGTTGATCATCAGCCGGGGGAGAGTCGTCGCCGACGGCACCGTCGAGCAGCTCCGGACGCAGGCCCACAGTAAGCGCTACGTCGATCTGGAGGTGGAGGGCGATGACGTCGAGACCGCTCTCGCCGAAATACCGCTGATCGCTTCGGTCCGGCGCCTCACGCCCGTGGAGGGACGGCAGCGTTTCGTCCTGGCCGTCGCTGAAGAGGGAGACATAAGGCCAGACCTCTTCAGGCTGGCGAAGCGCCGCGGCTGGACCATCTGGGAGCTCCATCGTGAGGCCGCCCGGCTCAGTGACTTGTTCCACTCTCTCACAGTCGAAAGCCAGGAGTAATCTGGTATATGCGATCATTCCGCGCTCTGGTCAAGAAGGATCTGAAAGCCTATTTCGACCAACCCTCCGGCTTTATCCTGCTAATCATCTTCGTCGGGTTCGCGTCCTTCTTTTACTTCCGCACGATCCTGCTCACCCCCGAGGCGTCGATGAGGCCGCTGTTTTCACCCGCCAGCTTCACGTCACTCCCCTGGATGCTGGCGGTGTTCGTACCCGCGTCAACCATGAGACTGGTGGCCGAGGAGCAGCGGGACGGCACACTGGAGATACTGCTCACCCAGCCCATCATGGGGTGGACGGTACTCATGGCCAAGTTTACGGCGGGTCTGCTCTTCGTGGGCATGGGCATCGCAGTCACCGTCGTCATACCTCTGGCGCTGCAGTCGGCGGGAGACTTCGACGACGGCGCGATCATCGCCCAGTACATCGGGACCTTTTTCCTCACCGCCTCTTTCGTCGCCGTCGGACTCTTCACGTCGAGCCTGACGCAAAACCAGATAGTGGCCTTCATCATGGGATTCATCACTATCATGGTTCTCATGATCGCCGGCTCGGGGCTCGTGACCCTGGCGATACCTCCTGTGGCCGCGGTGCTCGTGCAGGACCTTAGTCCGAGCACTCACTTCACAGGAATCGCGAGAGGCGTACTTGACCTTCGAGATGTGCTGTACTTCGTCGCGCTGATCTCGACCTTCCTGAGCGCGACCTACCTGATGATCAGGGGCAAGAGCGTCAGCCACCGCTCGCCTCTCTACCGCAACCTTCAGCTCGGTGTCGGAGGACTGGTCGTCGTCAGCGTGCTGATCGGCTGGTCGGGCTCCTTTATCGGCGGGAGGCTGGACCTTACCGAGAATCAGCTCTTCACCCTGAGCGACGCCTCTGTGGAAATTCTCAGAGAACTTGACGACATCGTGACCGTGAAGCTATTCACGTCCAAGGAACCCCCGGTTCAGATCGCGCTGACCACCCGAGACGTAAACGACCTGCTGAACGACATCGCGGACGCGTCCGAGGGCAGGGTGAAGGTGGTGCGAAAGTACGCCGGCGAAGACGACGCCACCTCTGAGGAGGCCAAGCGGAGCTTTGTGCCTCCGGTGCAGTTTACCGAGCAAAGTGGCGGGGAGTTCAAGGTCAAGCTGGGCTACCTGGGCATGGGAATGACCTATGCAAGTCGCCAGGAAGTGATCCCATTCGTAGACAGTACCGCCGGGCTTGAGTACAGGATGCTGGCGAACATTCGCAGGATGTCCCGAAAGAAGGCTAGCACCATATCGTTCCTGTTCGGCGAAGGCGAGTTTCGCAGGGACGCCGATCTCCAGAGTTTCAGAGACCAGCTAGAGCAGCAGCACGACGTGCTCGAGATCGACGCCGAGAGAGAGGAGACGTTCATCGAGGGCACAATAGAGCCGTTCCGCACGACGGACGTGCTGATCGTCCCCGGCCCCACCAAGACCATGGTGCCCGGCGTCCTCGCCTCGATAGACGAGTACTTGGCCCAGGGCGGCAAGGTCATGTTCCTCGTCGACTCGCTTGTCATAGACGACCGGATCTTGCGCGGGACACTGAACCAGACCGGCATGATCGAGTACCTCGCGGGATATGGGATCAATCTACAGCCCGACGTGGTATTCGACACCAGGTCCCACGAGACGCTGTCCTTCACGACCAGGTTCGGCGCGGTTTCCCTTCCTTATCCTTACTGGGTGCGGGCGCCCACGCTGGAGAACAAGATCTCGGGTGGCGTGGCTGGGGTGGTTTTCCCCTGGGCAGGCTCGATCGAGATCGGAGAGGTAGTAGGCGAGACGGTGGAAGGGGAGATCACGCCGTTGCTGGCCACGACCGAGTTCGCCGCACTGGACGGCAACTTCAGGGATTTGACGCCTACGTCGCCGGTTCTGGAGGCGTTTACGGAGGATGAGCTCGGAGAGAGGCTGCTGGCGGTGGCCGTCACGGGTACGAAGTGCCCCTACTTGAAGCCCAAGTGCGAGAAAGACCTCAGCAAGACGTTTCGCATAATAGTCGCTTCGGACTCGCAGTGGCTTACCGAGCAGATGGTGTCCGGATACCCGGAGGCGATCGCTCTGGCGGTCAACTGGGTCGATTGGCTCTCCCAGGAAGACCAGCTTGCGGCCATACGCGCGAAAGGTACGACTTCCCGGCCGTTGGTTTTCACATCCGATCTGCACCGAGACCTGGTCCAGCGCGGAAGCACGATCGGCCTCCCCGCGCTGTTCGCCGTTCTCGGTCTGATACGGTGGTTCTTGCGCAGGCGAGCGACCAGGAAGGTGTACGCTCGTGAGGGGTAGACAGCTTGGATATGTTCTTCTTGCGCTGATCCTCATCGGTGTGTCCGGCATCGCGGTACGTCTGTTCGCGACCGAGCCAGAGGGCGTCGGGCGCCTCACCGGCACGAACGCGCTCACAGCCGAGATCTTGGACAAGGTCGTCATGCGCGATTCGGAGTACGAGACCGTACTGACGAAGATCGGCGGCCAGTGGTGGGTCGGGCCGTATCCCGCCGTCAACGCGAGGCTTGAGACCCTGTGGGAGACGGCCGGTTTGATCGAAAATGCCGAGCTCATCGCCATCAATTCTGTTAACCACGACCTGATGGGCGTCCATCCTGACAACGGCTCGGTGTTGCAGTTCTGGCGCGGAGACGATCTGCTGGAGGAGTTCGTAGTCGGTGACAAGGTGTACTCGCCCGTCGGCGAAAAACCCATAACACCCTGGTCGGCTCTCGTCCAGCTTTGCTATTTGAAGCTGCCCGGCGGCGACGAGGTCTACGCCATATTCTGCCCGTACCCGGAGCCGTTCGGTACGGACCCCAACTACTGGAAGGACCCGATAGTCGCGGCCGTGCCTCCCGATGAGATAGAGACGATCAGGTACACCTACGCCGACGAGGAGTTCGAGGTCAAGCTGGTCAACTCCATATGGATGATCGAGAGCGACGCCAGGCTCGAGCCGGCGAGCCTTCAGGCGGTAAACGATCTTCTCCTGGAATTGAGGCAGATCGTAACTCGGGAGTTCCCGGAGGAGGATGAGTTGGTGGACGTGGATTTCTCCGAGCCGAACGCCATCCTCGGGATCGGCGTCGGCGAGGGCGCGAGCTCGAGGTCCGCGCTGCTGCTGTTCGTGCAAAAGAACAGGGATGAGCTCTCGTTCTACGTGAAGGACACGGAGAATCCCTGGGTTTACTTCCTTGACGAGGAGGCGTCGGTCGCCATTTTGAAGACGAAAGAGGACTTCCGGCCTGTGCCGACGCCGACCCCCACCCCGTTCCCCACGCCCCGTCCCGGTACCTAGAGCTCCGGTCGTATGCGAGACCTCGGCCGGACCTAGCGGCCACCGGCAACCTGCCTGACGCCGGTGGCCGTGCAAGCCCGCAGTATGGGGCCGCTTCGAGGAGGACACGATGAAGGCGGCAATATCCTCGCTGGCAATGCTTCTGGCGCTGGCCCCGGCGGGCTGCTCCGGAGGCGGTCTGGCGGCCACCCTCGCGCCGACGGCTGACGACACGGCGATGTCCCGAATCGCGTTCGTCTCGAAACGAGACGGCAATTGGGAAATCTACGTGATGAACGCCGACGGTTCGGACCGCAAGAACGTCAGCAACCATCCGGGATTCGACAGCAATCCCTCCTGGTCGCCGGACGGACGGAGAATCGCGTTTTTCTCCGTCCGGGACGGCGACAGGGACATATACGTCATGGACTCGAATGGGTCGAACGTCGTCCGCCTCACGGACAACCAGGCGATAGACCATTCGCCCGCCTGGTCTCCCGATGGAGAGGAGATCGCCTTCGTTTCGGATAGGGACGGGCGTCCTAACCTCTGGGTGATGAATGCAGACGGCACGGACCCGGCCAATCTCACGCCGACCCAGGTCAACGTCCGGTGGCCCGGCTGGTCGCCCGACAGCTCGCGGATCGTATACGAATTCAGGTCGGCCATCTACGTCATCGGCCGGGATGGCCTCGACAGGGCGCGCGTGATAAGGGAAAGGACCGATCTTGAGGGTTTCTTCGTCGGCTGGCCGTCCTGGTCGCCGAGCGGATTCAAGCTGGCGATCACGATGAGATACGCCCTTGATGGGTCACCGGCCTCCGTCTATACCGTGGATGACGACGGCGACAACGTCAGGCCGATACGGACCGAGCCGGGCCAGGCCTTTGAGGAGAGTCCCGGCTGGTCGCCGGACGGCCGGATGCTGGTCTTTGCGTCCACGGCCGAGGGGAGCGCCTCGGATATCTTCGTCGCGGATCTCGAGACTGGCCGGCGGGTCAGGCTGACCGATCACGAGGCGCTGGACTCCTTCCCCGCCTGGGAGCCCAGGGGATTCGTGCCCGCCCTTCCTCCCGAGTAGACACGCTCAAGCGAACGCCCTCTTTCACGCTCAGCG
Source organism: uncultured Dehalococcoidia bacterium (assembly GCA_964544865.1). Lineage (GTDB taxonomy): Bacteria > Chloroflexota > Dehalococcoidia > Lucifugimonadales > CAJWER01 > CAZJDV01. The sequence continues at coordinate 9,278 of CAZJDV010000025.1, forward strand.
GTGGTGCAGCCGGTAGTGGTCCCCGATGATGTCCTCGCCGAAGTCGTTTCGCGTATCCCGCCACACCGAGTGGATGTGGTTGGCCCCGTTCTGGACGTTATCGTACTCGACGAAAATGCTCGGCCCGTGGATGCGGTAGTAGTGCGGCTGGCCCCGTTGAGGGCTGCCCGCCCAGCCGAAGTGGATGGCGTCGAAACCATCGGCCTCCAGCCTCCGTTTGGAGCTGACGGCGAGCTCTTCGGGTATCCTGCCGGTGTACACCTCGATCAACGACATCAATTTCCGCCTCTGGTCTCCCGTCATTAGGCTTGCGGGCAGGCCGGCCCGCTCGTCGATCTCCACCCGTACGCCGGCCCCCGTGATGATGTCGCTCGGGGCCTCGCGATAGACGATGGCCTGTTCTCGCTGTTGAGGATCGAGGGCCGATAACAGCTCCTTCGCCAGATCTTCCTCCTCGCTAAGGATGCGGAGGCCCCGCTCTGAACCGGACTTGACCTCGGCCGGATTCGCGCCGAAAAATATAGGCGTCGGTGCGACGAGTTCACCGCCGGCCACGGTGTAATTGAGGGAGAGGTGGTGTCCCTCGACGCGGCAGCCCCACGGCTCGCCGCCGCCGGGGGCCCGAACACCGAGTAAAAGTAGCGCCCGGGGTCGCGGTCGAATCGTACGGTCCCCTCTTCGGCGTCGACTCGGGCCAGTATGAGCTCGTGATCGATGATGGCCCTGGCCTTGCGGAAGCCCGGTATGCTCAGGCCTGAAGCTATCAGAGCATCGGCCGCCTCGACCTGCGGCCCGTTCATCCCGCCTCGTTCCGCCCCCTTTCGCTCCTTCGGGACGTAGTGCCAGTTCGTCCGCTCGGCGGTATCGAAATCGAACGTGGCGCTCGACCGCTGCCCGGGCTCCAGGGCCGGAAGGAACGCGGCTATCGCCTGGGCGAACTTCATCGACGTGTTGGGTGCGGGTTCTATTTGTCGCATCCTTTTATCTCCCGGTTGAGTGCCGTAAGATAACGAGAGTATAGCACCTCGCCTCTGACCACCCACAGCCGGGTCACCTTGCGCCCATACGCTTACGGGGCGTAGACTAGATTGACCAAAATCAGGAGAGTAAAATGAACTCGTCCTCAACAGGCAGGACTGTCTCGCTGCAGATCAGCATGGAGAGCCGCAAGCCGATGACGAAGATCGAGAGCGCCACTTTCGTCGTGGGTAGCGGCCTGGAGGGCGACCGCCACTCCACGTCCAACATGGGGCGGCAAGACAACCAGGTCCTGCTGGTGGACGAGGAGACCCTGGACGCCCTTGGCCTCGAGCACGGGATGATCAAGGAAAATGTGACCTCCTCCGGTATCGACGTGGCGTCGCTGAAAGCCGGCCAGCTCGTGGCGCTGGGAGACGAGGTCGTGCTCCGGATATCCAGGGTGTGCGATCCCTGCTCGCGGATGGAGGAGATCCGGCCGGGGCTCCGAGCGGAGCTTAAGGGTAGGCGCGGCATGCTGGCGTCGGTCGACCAGGGAGGCACTGTCCAGGTCGGCGATCCCATCCAGCTGCTCTAGCGTCGTCGCCGTACCGCAACTATCTCATTAAAGGAAACGTAAATGAAGCGACTGGTCATAAAAAGTCCGCGTGAGGCTTATTTCGAGGATGTTCCCATCCCCGAGTGTACTGGGGACGGGCTCCTCATCCGGGCCGAGGCCACCGCCATCAGCACGGGAACGGAGCTGCGGGTCTACCGCTGGATCCCCGTGGACGAAGAGGGCAAGTTCCTTCACGCCGGCATGGCCTTCCCGGACGAGCCCGTGGAAAACGGGTACTCGATGGTGGGCCGCGTGGTCGAGGTCGGCCGGGACGTTACCGGCTTCGCTGAGGGAGACCGGGTGTTCCTCAGCGAGACCCACAAGGAATACGCAGCGGTCGGCGCCAGCACGGTGGTCAAGCTGCCGGACGGCATCCCGACGGATCGCGCCGCGATGTTGAACATACTGGGCGTGGGGCATATCTCGCTGCGGACTGGCGAGCCCGCGCCGGGCGAAAACGTGGCGGTCATCGGCCTCGGCGTCGTGGGCCTGTCGGCGCTGGCGTACTGCCGTGCATTCGGCCTTCGCACCGCCGGTATCGACATGAGCGCGAGGCGGCTCGGCATCGCCAAGAAGATGGGCTCGGACCTGGCCGTCAGCCCAGCGGCCTTCGGCTTTCGAGAGCAGATAGACGACCTCTTCGACGGCGAGGGCGCGGATTTGGTGATCGAGGCGGCCTCCACATGGCGGGCCATCCAGACCGGCATGGACATTGTCCGAAAAGACGGCAAGGTGGTGGTAATAGCCCGCCACACCGACATGCCGCACTATAATCTGGTCGGACACCCATATCTGGCGAAGAGGATCTCGCTGCGCACCGCGTACGGCTACCAGGACGAGGGCAACCGTTGGGACCGTGGGCGGTGCATGGCCCTGACCATCGGCCTCCTGGACAAGGGGAGGCTGGACATCGAGCCGATGTTGACCCACCGGATCGGCTGGCAAGAGCTGCCCGACATCTATCGTCGGCTGGACGAGGGCGACCTGGACATCGTGGGGGTCACTGTCGACTGGACCGACGTGGGCTGATGACGAGCCGGCGAACGATCGGCGACATCATCGCCGCGATAGAGCATCCCAGGACGCGCGACAGCCTGTCGGCGGACATGCGTGCGCTCGGCGTGAACATGACCAGAATCATAGGCCCGGCCGCCGCCGGAATCTTGATCGTGTACCTCGGCACGTCCGGGGTCTTCTATTTGGTCGCTGGGCTCTACGCCATTTCGGTGCTGGCAGTTGCGGCCATCGATGCTGGTAATAAGGCGCAGGCCAGGTCAAAGAAGGGTGTCTTCAGAGATATAAGTGAGGGATTCGCCTACGCGCTCGGCAACCTGACGCTGCGCGGGCTGATTATTATGGCGTTCATACCGGTGCTGTTCGGGATGTCCTACTATGTGCTCTTGCCGGCCTGGGCCCGCGAGGCGCTGGATGTCCAGGTCGACGCGCTGGGGATGCTCATGATGACGATGGGCATTGGGGCACTTGTCGGAAGCCTCGCGGTGGCCGGCATGCGTGGATTCCAAAGACGTGGCCTGTTGCTTCTGGGGAGCTGCGTGGTGTGGGGCGTAGCGCTCGCGCTGTTCTCGATGACCACCTTTTATGCCCTGGCTCTGCCGCTGTTGTTCCTCGTCGGACTGGTCAGCTCGATCTTTATGACCCTGAACTTCACTCTCCTGCAGACGTACGCCTCGGCCGAGATGCGCGGGAGGATCATGAGCATCGCCATGATGACCTTCGGCGCGATGCCCCTCAGCGCCGTTCCCTTCGGCGCCGTCGCCGAGTATGCGGGAACACCCAGCGCGCTGTTCCTGAGCGGCGTCCTCCTCGTGTTCTTCACCGTTGTGTTCGCGCTTGCGTACCCCCACTTTCGAAAAATCGCCTAAAGCCGCCGCCGCTGTAGCAGTTAGGGCGGCGTAAGGGTGTCGACGCCCCGTGTTTGATGGGACAGTACCGTCGATAAGGAGAAAATAGATGGCAAAAGATGGAATGTTGGGCCTGGCCCAAACAGTGCTGGGGCCCGTCCCGCCCGAGGAGCTCGGACCGACCACGACTCACGAGCACCTTCTGATAGACTTCACGGTCATGTTCCACCCGCCCGCCGAGGCCAGCGACAGGTACAAGGCGTTCCAGCCGGTGACCATGGAGAACCTCGGCTGGGTCCGCTACGACGCGTTCCGCAACAAGGACAACCTAGAGGTGCTGGACGAAGAACTGGCTATCTCGGAGGCGCTGCTATTCAAGGCCCAGGGCGGGCGGACGATCGTGGACGCGACAACGATAGGCATCGGCAGAGACCCACGGGCCCTCGCCCGCATCGCCCGCGCGACGGGGCTGAACATCGTCATGGGAGCCGGCTACTACGTCGACGATGCTCATCCAAAGGGTATGGACGAGAAGACCGAGGCCGACCTGGGCGCCGAGATTACGACGGAGCTCACCACCGGGGTGGGAGGCACGGGAGTCAAGGCCGGCATCATCGGCGAGTTGGGCTGCTCATGGCCGCTGGCCGAAAACGAAAGAAAGGTGCTCCGGGCCAGCGCCATGGCCCAGCAGGAGACGGGCGCAGCGATTCTTATTCACCCCGGCAGGAACGAGCAGGCGCCCTTTGAGGTCCTCGACGTGCTGGCCGAGGCGGGCGCCGACACCGGCCGCGTCATCATGGGCCACATCGACCGCACGCTATTGGACGAGGACACGTTGCTAGAGTTTGCGGCCAGGGGTTCGTACCTGGAGTACGACCTATTCGGCTGGGAGATCTCGTACTACCCGCTGGGCGAGATCGACATCCCCACGGACGCCCAGCGAATCGCGTACATCAAGCGGCTCGTGGACGAAGGCTACGCCGATAGGGTCGTGCTGGCCCACGACGTTTTTGCAAAGAGCCGGCTCTCCGCGTATGGCGGACCGGGCATCGCTCACATACTGGAGAACATCGTTCCCAGGATGCGCGAGAAGGGCATCTCGGAGGAGGACATCCATTCCATGCTGGTTGTGAACCCGGCAAGGGTGCTACCCTTCGCGTAGCACTCTGTTCTGTCGTTCTTGACGAAGTATGCTACTCTAAGAAATCTCGAAGGAGGTGCGTGTTGGGAAAAGTAGATAAGAAGCTCGAGGAGTTGGGAATAACCCTGCCCCAGCCGGATTCGCCGATCGCCAACTACGTCCCGGCGGTGCGGACAGGAAACCTGCTCTTTCTAGCGGGGGCGGGGCCGGCTCCAGGGTCCGACGGCGCAGTGCCTCGCGGCAAGCTGGGTGATGACGTCAGCGTCGACGAAGGATACCAGGCGGCCCGGTCCGTGGGCCTGATACAGCTCGCCCGCCTGAAGGTCGCTCTGGGCGACCTGGACCGAATAAAGCAGTTCGTCAAGCTATTGACCATGGTCAACTCGACGGCTGACTTTACGGAGCAACCCGCCGTCGCAAACGGCTGCTCGGACCTGCTCGTGGAGGTATTTGGAGACAAGGGCCGCCACGCGCGCTCCGCGGTCGGGATGAGCAATCTACCCGGAAGCATACCGGTGGAGATCGAGATGATTGTCGAGGTGAGCGATTAGCCCCCGGGGCGGTCTGCAGATATCACAGAGGAGCGTGAGAATGGGAGCGATTGAGGAACGGATAAAGGAGCTTGGCTACGCGTTGCCCGATGAGGCTGCGCCCCTGGCGAATTATGTGCCGGCTGTGTACGTGGAGAGCGAGGGACTGGTCTATACTTCTGGACATGTTCCTCGCGACCCAGACGGCGGTTTCATCACCGGGAAGCTGGGCGACGACACGAGCGTCGAAGAGGGATCCGCCGCAGCCAGGTCCGTTGCGCTGGCGCTGTTGGGATCGCTGAAGGGTGTCCTGGGCGACCTGGACAGGATCACTCGAGTCGTCAAGCTGTTGTGCATGGTAAACTGCACGCAGGATTTCACCAAACACCCCGCCGTCGCCAACGGCGCGTCCGACCTGCTGGTGGAGGTGCTGGGCGACAACGGACTTCACGCGCGGTCGGCGGTCGGCGTGGCGGGCCTGCCGGCCAACGTTTGCGTCGAGATCGAGATGATCGTCGAGGTATCGGCATAGGAGTGCAGTAGTTGGCGAGAAACGTGCGAATCGGCCTTATCGGGTGCGGCGGCCACGGCCTGGGGGTGTTAGCCCCGGCAATCGAGGCGGTGGAAGGAGCAGAATTGACCGCCTGCACCGACGTCGATGAGGCTGTGGCGCGCAGGGCGGAGGAGCGACTGGGCCTAAGCCGTCACCACACCGACTATCGTGACATGCTGCTGGTCGAGGACCTTGACGCGGTGGTCGTGGCCCTTCCCCACCATCTCTTGAGAGACGCGTCGTTGGCCGCCATCGGCGAGGGGCTCCACGTGTTTGTGGAGAAACCCATGGCCTTGACCCGGGCGGACGGTGAGCAGATTCGCGATGCCGCCCGGTCTGCAGGAGTCACCGTGATGGTGGGCTACTGCCAGCGCTACGACGAGGGGCGCCGCACCATGAAGGCTCTCATCGAGAGAGGCGCCGTGGGAGACATCGCCGTCGTCAACGCCGCCAAGGGCTGCCCGCCTCTGACAGGCTGGCTGGCCGATCCCGCGACCGGCGGCGGGGAGCTCCTCTGGCTGGGTGTCCACATCACCGACCAGGTCCTGTGGATGGCTGGCTCCACGCCCGAGCGCGTAACCGGAGAGATCGTCTGGCATCCGCGGACCGGCGCAGACCAGAGCGCGGTTTTCACCATCCGCTTCGAGAGTGGCGTCCTCGCAAACGTCCTCTGCTCCCAAAACGTCGCGGGCGGGCTCGATTTCATCGAGGTCCTCGGCTCCGCAGGCCGCATCAGGGCGGAGTGGCCATCGGGCGTCGTCTGGGTCTATAGCGAAGCAGTGCCCGAGTACAAGCATCCGACGACCATTCGCCCCCGTACCCCGCAAACGGCGAATATGTACCGGGACGAAATGAGAGCGTGGGGCTCCTCGATGGTGGACAGCAGGCCGCCTCCGATCGATGCCAGCGCCGGTGTCCGCGTCCTGTCGATCATTGACGCCGTCTTCGAGTCCGCCAGGACGGGCGCGCTCGTTTCCCCGTGACCGGTGTCGCGGGCGAGAGGTCGTCGAACCCCCTCCGGCGGTCCTCGTTGTGACGTCCGAACCTTATCATTTCAATCTGCTAGAATGTGTTCCCCGGAAAGCTAGGAGGTAGCCCATAGCGGGACAGATCGCGCTGGCGGGTGGAGACGAGTTCAGGGCCGGGTGTGAAGCCATGGATGGGACACTGTTAGAGGCCGCCGAGGTGAAACGGCCGAGAGTGGTCATCGTACCGACGGCCGCCGCAAGGCATAATCCCACGAAGGCCGCCGAGAATGGGGTCTCCTACTTCTCGAGCCTCGGCGCGGAGGCGTTGCCCCTCATGGTGCTTGGCCCTGGCACCGCCGGCGACGAGGGGTTGGTCTCTCAACTCGATGCCACCGACCTCGTGTATCTCACCGGAGGCGATCCCGACTACCTGCTGGATACGTTGCGCGGTTCGCTCTTTCTCTCGCGCCTGTTGAAGGTGCTGGCGCGGGGGACGGTCGTGGCGGGCTCCAGCGCGGGCGCAATGGTCCTTGGCTCGTGGATGAGCTTCGGCGGAGGCGTGGACGCCCTGGGCGTTCTGCGAGATGTCGCGGTCCTGCCGCACCACGAACGCAGCGACCCCGGCGAGGTCGCCAACCGCGTCCACGAGTCGGCCCCGGCGGGGACCGAAGTGCTTGGCGTCGACGCCAAGACCTGCTGCTTCGGAGGTCCGGGTGGCTGGACCGTCCTGGGCCAAGGGGCGGTCACCCTGTACTCGCGCGGTCGCTGGCAGAGATTCGAGAGTGGCCAGCCGGTGCCGCTCCAGACCTCGCTGTCCGTTTAGCCGGTGGTGCGAAATGACGACGGTGAGTCCTTACCGCCGGCCTACTCACCCATTCCCGGCGCTGCCGAGTCTGGATCCTGGAGGACGAAAAATGAGACTGGAAGATAAGATCGCGCTGATAACCGGCGGTGGCTCAGGAATCGGACGGGCCGCCGCGCTGCTGTTCGCCAGGGAGGGCGCCCGCGTGGCCGTCGCGGATGTGGCTGAGGCGAGGGCGGAGGAGACCGCAAGTATGATAGTTGCCGGCGGCGGGCAGTCGGTCGCCGTCTCCGGCGACGTGTCGTCCAGCGACGACGCCCTCCAGATGGTGAGAGCCGCGGTAGATGCCTACGGCGGCCTGGATGTGCTGGTCAACAGCGCGGGCGTCAGTACCCGCAACGCCCTTGGCCCCGGCGCATCTCCGGAGGAGGTCTGGGACCGCGTGATGGACATCAACCTCAAGGGCACCTATCTCGTGGCCTGGCATGCCGTGTCGGAGATGAGACGGTCCGGCGGCGGCTCGATCATCAACCTGTCCTCGATAATCGGACTTGTCGGCTACGGCGCCGGTCTTGGAGGCGGCTTCAACCCGTACCCGCCCTCGAAGGGCGGCGTGGTGCAGTTCACCAGAAACCTGGCGATAGACTGCGCCAAGGACGGCATCCGGGTGAACTGCATCTGTCCGGGCTACACCGAGACGAACCTGACGGTGCCGCTGACCAGCGACCCCGAAACGATGGAGACCCTCGTAAGACTGCACCCAATGGGCCGTTTGGGCCGCCCCGAGGAGATCGCCTACGCCGCGCTATTCCTGGCCTCCGACGAATCGTCGTACGTCACGGGTATTCCTTTGGCGGTGGACGGCGGGTATACGGCGCAGTAGCCGCCGCGCGATGACCTTACTCCGGCGGGCTCCGATGGTGGAGCGGGGGACCGGACAGTATCATGCTCAATGACCCTGGCATGTCGTTACGCGCCGCCGCGCGGTGGACGGGCCCATGACTGCGCCGCGCGACCGGTGGGTGCTCGTTGGAGATCTTCGTCTCCACTATCGCGACTGGGGCGGGACCGGTGAATCGGTCGTACTTCTGCACGGCCTTGCCTCCAACTGCCGGTACTGGGACCTCGTCGCGCCGATCCTTGGCGAGAGCTTCGCCGTCGTGGCCCTGGACCAGCGAGGGCATGGCGAGAGCGACAAACCCGACGACGGCTACGACTTCGCCACGGTGGCCTCCGACCTGAGAGGCTTCATCGGCGATCTGGGTCTGGACAGGCCGCTGCTGGTCGGCCACTCCTGGGGCGGCGACGTCGTGCTGGAGCTTGCCGCCGGCCGGGCCTTGGCGACGAGAGGGATATGCCTGATCGACGGCGGTGTCTCCGAAATATCCGCCGTGCCGGGGATTTCGCGTGAGGAGGCTAGGACCATGATGACGCCCCCCCGATCTGACCGCACTCACCGCCGAGCAGCTTCTTGAGGGAGCTAGGTCTCACTGGAGCTTCGATGGGTCCGCAATAGCGCGGCTTGAGGGTTTCTTGCTGGCCAGCTTCAAGGTGCAAGGAGACGGCACCGTCCGCCCGAGGCTGAGCCGGACCAACCACATGAAAGTCGTGGACGCGCTGTGGCACCACAAGCCGTCGCAGATGTTCTCCTCGGTGACGTGCCCTGTGCTGCTGATGCCCGCGCGGCAGGATGGCGAAGGCGCGCAGGATGATCGCAGGTTCCGCCAGAAGGAGTCGGTCGCCAAAGCCGAGTCGCTGCTGCCGTCCAGCAAGACTGTCTGGATGGAGGACAGCATCCACGATGTCCCATTGCAGCGCCCGGAGCTGGTGGCCCAGGTCATCGGAGGCCACCTCCGAAACGGGTTCTTTTAGGATGTCGCCCGGCCCAATACGCTCGACGGCGAAGTTCATTTTCGTCGTGCAGACCTACGTGCTTTGACGTGTGGCCGAACACCGCACGCGTTTAGTCTGTCGGCGCCTTGGTGGGGGTTGACGTTGAGCTCGTTGCATTGAATACGCTGGTGCGCCTGGCCGGCTATGCTCTCGGCCAACGAGTCCTTCTTGTTGGCACGGTCATCATGATGGTTGCCTCGGTAGTGCCGCGCGTCGCGATCCCATGGTTGATAGGCAAAGCCATCGACGAGGCGTTGGCTAGCGGCCTCGGCAGGCGCTGCTACTTGCGGCGAGGGCAATCATCTTGGCTGGAGCGATCAGGGCTGTTCTCGGCTACGCAGCGCTGTACATGGTGGAGAAGGTGGGCCAGACGACCGCGTATCGCCTTCGCAACAACCTCTTCACGAAGTTCCAGGGCTTAAGCTTTGGTTATCACGATCAGCAGAAGACCGGGGACTTGATGCCAAGGGCCACGGTCGACATAGAGTCGGCCGGCCGTTTCATATCTCTTGGACTGTTGCACGGGGTTTCATCTGTCTCGTTCTACGTTCTTCCGATTGTCATAATGCTTCTCATGGACTGGCGTCTTGGCCTCATCGTCCTTGTGGCTCGGCGTCGTGATAGCCTACCGGCCTTACCAGAGGTACAAGCTGGCTTACGAGGCAACCGGTCGCATGAATGCAATCTTGCAGGAGAATCTGACGGGGATGAGAGTAGTAAAGTCGTTCGGCGGCGCCAGGCATGAGCGGACGAAGTTCAATCAGAGTGCAGGCGCCGTTGTGACGAACTTCGTAATCGCGAACCGCATGCTTGTCACCCGAGAATCACTTGTCACTTTCCTATTTGCAGTGCTCACAGGGGTAATGCTCCTGTATGGCGGATGGCTGGTCTTGCGCGGCTTTGTGACGCCCGGTACGCTCGCCTCTTTCGTGATCTATATGGTGATGCTCTCCGAGGCCATACATCTGCTCGAATGGCAGGTGCAGATCTTCGCCAGGGCGATGGCAGCCGGCCAGCGCATCTTCGAGGTGCTGGATTCCGAATCGCTGGTGAAAGACGCCCGGGTGCA
>CAZJDV010000025.1:19681-30127 GCA_964544865.1 uncultured Dehalococcoidia bacterium
ACGCGTGCTGCCCCTTGCGAATGGCAACGTCGTGTTCGAGAATGGTTTCTTCGATTGTCGTGACAACGCTCCGGCCTTACATGATGTGGACTTCGAGTTGCCGCACGGTCAGACCGTCGCTCTGCTAGGCGGCCCGAGCTCAGGCAAGAGTACGTTGGTGCACCTGTTGCCCAGGTTCTACGAGTCCTCATCGGGGAGAGTGCTTATCGACGGGAACGACATCCGTGAGGTTAGTCTTGAGTCCCTGCGCCGGAGCGTGGCATAGTGCTCCAGGACGTGTTTGTCTTCTCGGCGACGGTTCGGGACAACATAGCCTACGGGGTCGAGGACGCGTCGATCGAGGACGTCACTCAAGTGGCGAAGGTAGTTCAACTTCACGATTTCATCGACAACCTGCCGGATGGATACGACACGTGGGTCGGCGAACGAGGGATTACGCTGTCCGGCGGCCAGCGGCAGAGGCGGGCGATCGCCAGCACTATTCTCATTGACCCTCCCGTTCTGATCCTGGACGACTCGACCTCCAGTGTCGATGTCGGCACAGAGACCTTCATCTACAGGGCGATGGCTGAGTTGACCCGGCATAGGACGACATTCGTTATCGCCCATCGCCTGTCCACGGTGCGGAGTGCAGACCTTATCATCGTCCTTGACCAGGGCAAGATCGTCGAGAAAGGGACCCACGAAGAGCTAATGAGAACGGACGGGTTCTACGGGCGGATATACGATCTTCAACTGCTTCCTGCCGAGGAGATACGAGGATTTGGAGTTGATCCGTTGACTGAGACGAACAACTGACGGCGACAGACCCTAAGTCCGCTATCGGCGGCGCCAAGGCGCGATACGAGCTTAGCGACAAGCGCGAGATCAGCTACTGGCGGACGTTGCTGCGTTTGCTCCCCTTCCTTCTACGATACCGCAAGAAGGTAGCACTGGCCACGGTGGCGATGTTTATGTATAGCGGGACTGTTGTGGCCCTGCCATGGATCATAAGACGGGCCATCGATAGGGAGGCCACGTCACGTGTGGGATCTCTCGGCGACCTCGGCGTGATCGTCTCGATATTCCTTGCGATGGCGGTCGTCCAGCCTGCCGCCGGTCTCGTGTACAGACGGACTATGGTCACGGTCGCCGAGTGGGTGCTCTGCGACATACGCGCCCAGCTATTCGACTACTTGCAGGCACTGTCGATGTCGTTCTACGACCGGAATGAGGTGGGCAAGGTCATGTCGCGGGTCCAGAATGACGTGCAACAGATCGAACAGCTATTTTCTACAGTCTTATTGACCCTGGCCGGCACGGTCGGCATGGGGGGGGCGCGGTGGCGATGCTGGTCATAGACCCGCTTCTGGGCAGTGTAACCATTGCCGCGGTGGCCATGATGGTCCCGGCCATAGCCCTGTGGCGTCGTTTCGCTCAGGATACACTGCGAAAGGTCAGGGAAGCCATTGCTGAGCTGAACTCGGGCCTGCAAGAGAATATCGCTGGCATCCGAGTAGTCCAAAGTCTCAACCGGCAGCAGATTAACATCGGTCGGTTCAGGAAAGTGAACCGGGACTACCTGGATGCCATCCTTCGCGCGAATCGCCACGTCTACGGACTATCCCCGTCGGTGGAGATGTTGGCAGCGCTGGAGTTCGCTTTGGTCGTCGTTCTGGGAGGCCAGATGGTCATTAGCGGTTCCCTGCAAGTGGGGGGCCTCGTCGCTCTCCTTTTGTATGTCGGGCGCCCCTTCGGGCCGATCGGTAATCTGACCCAGTAGTTCGCCCAGGTCACCATATCCCTTGTGGCCGCTGATCGGATCTTTGAGCTGTTGGACGTCACGCCGACGGTCAATGACCGGCCAGACGCGATCAAGATGAAGAGGATAATCGGGAAAGTAGAGTACGAAGGAGTCGGTTTTCAATATGCCAGGGGACAGTCGACACTTCGCGATTTTGATCTGGACATCGAGCCTGGGGAGACGGTCGCCCTGGTGGGGCCGACGGGGGCGGGAAAGACGACTCTGGTATCTCTCCTGATGCGGCTCTACTACGTTAATGACGGCAAGATCATCGTGGGCGGGCACGGCGTACGAGACGTTACATTAGAGTCGTTGGCGCGCCAGATGAGCGCGGTACCACAGGAGCCGTTCCTCTTCTCCGGATCGGCCGAAGAGAACATCCGCTACAACAGTGCCGCCACCACCGACGACGTGATCAGGGCCGCTCAGACTGTCGGCGCGCACGAGTTCATCATGCAACTGGAGGGTGGTTACGAAACCGAGTTGGAGGAGCGTGACGGCAACCTGAGCATGGGACAGCGGCAAATGATCAGCTTCGTGAGAGCCCTAGCGAGGAATCCCCGGATACTGATACTGGACAAGGCAACAGCTTATGTCGACACGGAGACCGAGTTAATGATTCAATGGGCACTCAAGGATATGCTTCGAGGCCGCACCTCCCTCGTGATAGCCCACCGTCTCTCCACAGTCCGGAACGCCGACCGCATCGTCGTGATGGAGCTCGGCCGTATCGCCGAACAGGGCAGCCATGAAGAGTTGATGGCTTTAGGGGGAGCGTACTATCGGCTTCAGTCCCTTTCATCGACCCCTTGACGGTGGATAGACTGAATGCCAATGGTCATTGATCGCCCCGGCGGAGTCGGGAAACGCGTGTCCGTCTTCACCCGGCTACTCGGCGACACCGCGGCTGAATTCGTAGACGCGGCTCTTCCAGACCTCGCGGTGAATCTTTTCCAGCGCAACCTTGCCGGGACGGTCGACCTCGAGCCTGCGCCGGAGTACCTCGACCCTGCACCTGCGGAAGTAGCCGCACCTCTTCTCGAAATCCGCCACGGTATGGCGTTCGCCGCCCAGTAGCAGGTAGTCCAGCCGGCCCTCGCCGGGCTCGAAGACATCCCGTGCGGTCTGGCAGGCCTTGTCGAAGAGCTCGCGGACGAGCCGCTGGCGGCTGCGCTCGAATCGGTGCTGGGAGGAGCCTCCTTTCCGGTGCCGGTTCTTCACATACCTTGACCCGGACTTGGACGCCACGAGCTTCTCACGTCGCACGACGCCGACGGCGTAGCGGCCCAGTCTGAGCAGAACTACTCCGACGGTCAGGTCCTCGGTCAGAATATCCACGAGTGGCGCGGGGTCGAACCCTTCTGCCACGGCGTCCTCGCCCACTGGAAATGGCGGCGCGACGGCCATTGCCGCACTCTCGCCGAGGAACAGCACAGTCCCCGTGCCGGATTCGGGAGCCTGCCGGACCATCGCCGTGATGTCCGCCCTGACGCTTCGGGCGTTAGGTCCGGCCAGCGCAGCGAGATCGGGGAGAGGTTTTCCTTCGCGCTGCGAGTCGGGGCTCATGTAAACGGTGTAGGTAAAAGCATTGGCGCTCTCCTGCTCCGCCAGCAGGGTGAGCATCCTGCGCCTGCCGGCGGAGTACCGCGCGGAGATGGCGAGGAGTCCGGCACCCGGGGCGGAATTCGCGGTCACGATACCGAGTATTCGCGGAGGAACTCTTCGTCGAGCTCCAGTCCGAGGCCGGGCTTGCCGGTCAGGACGATCTGGCCGCCCACGATCTCGAAACCGAGGGCGTACATCTTGGACCATATCTGGTACGGCTCGACGGCGGGGCAAGTCGAGACCGTCAGTCCGTTGGGAACCGCAGCGACGAGGTGGGCGTTGATCTCGGGGAACTGGGCGCCGTGGGGGGCGACGTAGACGTGGTGCGCCTCGGCGAGGGCGGCGATTCGCATCAGCCCTGTGAAGCCGCCGCCGATGATGTCGGTCTGCACGACCTGCAGCCCGCCCTCGGTGATAAGTCTGCGGATGCCGTGCAGCGTGCCTTCCCCCTCGGCCCCGGCGACCAGGGCGGAGGTGGCCTCGCGTACCATCCGGTAGTGCGCGGCCTCGTCGTCGGCGCGCACCGGCTCTTCGATCCAAAACAGGTCGTACGGCTCAAACCTGCCGGCCAGCTCGGCGGCGAGCCGCCCGGGCCACATGCGGTGGGCGTCGATCATCAGCTTGCGATCGGGCCCCAGCGCCTCCCGCGAGAGGATCACCGTCTCCAGCGCCGCCTGCGGGTCGGGCGTGCTCAGGTGAAACTTGATGGCGTCGAACCCGAGCGCGGCGTGTGCCTTGACGTGGGCAGCCACCTGCTGGGGCGTGTAGTTTTTCTCGTAGCCGATGCCATCTGCGTAGGCCGGGACCGTGTCCCGGTACCCGCCCAGAAGTCGCCAGACCGGCTCGCCGCAGGCCTTGCCATAACGGTCCCACAGCGCGATGTCTATGGCGCCGATGGATGACATCGCCACCGCTCCCGGCCCGCGATAGCGCCACGCGGCCTCGTACATCTCGTGCCACAGCGCAGCGGTCCTGCGAGGGTCTTTGCCCTTTAACAGGGGGGCCAGCACGCCGTTGATAAGGCCGGCGTCGCCGCCGCGCCCGATGCCGGTGAGGCCGTCGTCGGCGTGGACGCGGACGGTGAGCCAGTCCCGCGTGACACCGCGCTCGGGCGGTCCCCAGGAATGCCTGATCACGATGGTCTCGATGCCGGTGATTTTCATAGATTACTTTCTCGGTTTCGATCGCGCCTGCGTTCAACAGCGGGGTGGTGATTGGTGCCCCGAAGATCGATTCGAACTGTCGAGACATGAGCTGAGCACGGGTTCGACGAACCACCCCAGTCCTTCCCGGCGGGAAGCACGGCGTGGCAAGGAGCGTATTGACGTAGGCCGCGTTGGGCTCTACACTCTGGGCTGTCAACAGTATACATTCGGGTGAGCCAAAAAGGGGATGGGATGCGTGTAGTAGTCGGCGCGGACCATGGCGGATACTCTCTGAAGGCCGCCCTGGTTGCGCTGCTTGAGTCTCTCGGTCACGACGTGACCGACGCGGGGGCGCACGGCTTCGATCCGTTGGACGACTACCCGGACTTCGCCAAAGCGGTGGCCGAGCGGGTCGCAAGCTCTGGCTCGGACCGCGGGATCATCTTGTGCGGGAGCGGTGTGGGGGCCAGCGTGGCCGCGAACAAGGTGAGAGGCGTGCGCGCCGCCGTGTGCCACGACGTGTACTCGGCGCATCAGGGCGTGGAGCACGATGACATGAACGTTCTATGCCTGGGTGCGCGGGTAGTGGGCGAGGAGGTCGCGAAAGAGCGGGCCGCCGCATTCGTGGCCGCGAAGTTTACGGGTGAGGAGCGGCACCGGCGCCGCCTGGGCAAGGTCCTGGCCATGGAATCGGAGACGGGTGGCCGGCCGCTTCAGGCCGGGTAAGCCCGCAGTGGCCCAGCCTCGCCGGTTTGGCCGCGAGGCCAGGACTCAGACCTGGCTTCAGCGGGCCACGGGAGCGTGACTACTCGTTGAAATTGCGGGGAGGGGGCGTCTATGACAATCACGGTCGAATCAAAGAGCGTAGAGGCGGACGGATTCAAGGTACTAGGCACCAGGCCTATTCGTCATGACGGCGTGGACAAGGTGACCGGCAGGGCGAAATACGGCGCCGACATCCACATGGCCGGTCTGCTGCACGGAAAGGTTCTCCGCAGCCCCCATGCCCACGCCCGCATCCGCTCCATCGACACGGGTAGGGCGAAAGCGCTGCGGGGCGTTCGGGCCGTGATCACCGCCATGGACCTTCCGATCGTCCACCAGCACCCGCATGGCTCTGTAGGGTCGATGAGCGGCCCCCGCGTCATGGCGGAGAACGACCTGGCACTTGAGAAGGTGCTGTACAAGGGCCACGCCATCGCCGCCGTCGCGGCCACTAGCCCTCATCTGGCCGAAGAGGCCCTTGGTCTAATAGACGTCGACTACGAGGTCCTGCCGGCCGCCCTCACGGTGCAGGACGCCATGAGGGAGGACGCGCCTATCCTCCACGAGGGGCTGACCACGCAGATTCGCTCCGGCCAGGCCGCGGGCGCCAAGGATGAGGACAGCGGCGGCAACATCGTCAGCAACATCGTCAGCCATGTCCAGTACAAGCGGGGTGATGTGGACAGGGGCTTCGAAGACGCCGAAGTCGTCGTGGAGCGGGAGTTCACCACACAGACGATTCACCAGGGCTACCTAGAGCCCTTCGCCTCCACGGTGTTCTGGGCCCCGGACGGCCATGTCACCGTATGGACAAGTACCCAGGGCGCCTTCGGAATCCGCGCCGCGGTCGCCGCTATTACAGACATCCCCGAGTCCGTGGTCAAGGTCGTCCCCATGGAGGTCGGCGGTGGGTTCGGTGGCCGAGGGGTCGGTTACCTGGACCCCGTGGCGGCGGTCCTGTCGCAGATGACCGGCCAGGTCGTCAAGATCGTCATGACCCGCAAGGAGGTGTTCGAGGCCACGGGTCCCGCCGCGGGCACCCACATGCGGTGCAAGATCGGAGTGGACGAGAACGGCATGATTACGGCGGCGCAGCTCTATCTGGCCTACGAGGCCGGCGCCTTCCCCGGCGGATCGTCGGGCGGGGGAGCCAACGTGGGTCTCGCCCCTTACAGGCTGGACAACATGCTGGTGAATGGCTACGACGTCGTCTGTAACAAACCGAAGACCGAGGCGTTCCGGGCCCCCGGCCACTCCCAGGCGGCGTACGCG
The DNA here is from genome assembly GCA_964544865.1 of uncultured Dehalococcoidia bacterium. GTDB lineage: Bacteria > Chloroflexota > Dehalococcoidia > Lucifugimonadales > CAJWER01 > CAZJDV01. The sequence goes on from CAZJDV010000025.1 coordinate 26,252, forward strand.
GTGGAGAGCGTGATCGACGAGCTCGCCGAAAGGCTGGGGATGGACCCGATGGAGCTACGAATCAGGAACGCCGTCCAGGAGGGAGACAGGGCGCCAAATGGGGTTGCCTACCTTCGCTTCGGCTGTAAGGAAGTGGAGGAGGCCATGAGGGCCCATCCCCATTACAGCGCGCCGCTGGAAGGCGCCAATCGCGGCAGGGGCGTGGCGGTCGGCTATCGGTACAACGGCGGTGGCAGCGGCTCTTCGGCAACCGTCAACGTCAACGCAAATGGGACGGTCAACGTAGTCACCGGCTCCGCCGATCTGTCCGGTACCCGTGTCACGCTCGCCATGCAGGCCGCCGAGGTGCTTGGCCTGGCGGTGGAGGACGTGACGCCCTCGGTCGTTGATACCGATTCCGTCGGCTGGACCGGCGGGTCCGGGGGTAGCAGGATCACGTTCGATACCGGCCGCGCGGTCATCTCGGCGGCGCTGGACGCGGTCCGGCAGATGAGCGCCCGCGCGGCCCTGCTGTGGGAGGTGCAGCCCGAGGACGTGGAGTTCGCGGACGGCGTCTTCACCTGCGTCAAGGACCCGGCGGACAGCATGACATTCAAGGAGCTTGCGGGCAACCTCATGGATACCGGCGGGCCGATAACCTGCTCGGCGTCCGACAAATACGGGGGCGTCGGTGCGCAGCTTGCGGGGAACATCGTGGATCTGGAGGTGGACCCTGAGACGGGCAAAGTGCAGTTGCTGCGCTACACGACGTTCCTTGACGCGGGCCGGGCCGTCCATCCGGGCTACGTGGAAGGACAGATGCAGGGCGGTGCCCTCCAGGGAATCGGCTGGGCATTGAACGAGGAGTACTTCTACGACGATGACGGCGCGATGGCCAACCCGACCTTCCTGGACTATCGAATGCCCGTCAGCCTGGACCTGCCGATGATCGACACCGTGATTCTGGAAGTACCGAACCCGCGCCATCCCTACGGGCTGCGAGGGGTCGGCGAGGCGCCGATCGTGCCGCCGCTGGGCGCGATAGCCAACGCCGTCTACGACGCCGTGGGCGTTCGCATGAACAGGCTGCCCATGTCACCCGCCGCCATCCGGGAGGCCATCGTGGCTAAGAACGCGGCAGGGTAGGGGCGTGCAAAGAGGTGGCCGGACATACGGTGACGAGCTTTGGATCGGTGCACCTTTCGTTGAAGGACTCGGAACGATCTCTGGCCAGAAGTGGTAAGAAATCATGTTCGAAGGACACGCTCGAGCTCCCGGTAAAATGGGGCTGCGCACCTCTGCACGACCCTTGGTCCAGGTTGAAATCGAGCGCACGGAGTTCAAGGTGCCCTATGTCAGAGAGTTTGTGCTGGCTATAGCAGCATATGCTCTAGGCAGCATCGTGACGGGCTACTATCTGGTCCGTTTTCGTACCGGCCAGGATATCAGACTGCTCGGAAGCGGCGCTGCCGGAAGCCGGAACGTGGCCAGGAGCGCAGGTCTCGCCGCGTCGGCGATAGCGCTTGCCGGCGATGCGGCCAAGGGAGCGCTGGCGGCGTGGGCCGCCGTGCTGTTCGGCCTGGATAGCTGGGCGGTGCTGCTGGTCATCGTCGCCGTCGTGTCCGGCCACGTATGGCCCCCGCAACTGCGGTTTCGCGGAGGCAGGGGACTCGCCACCGCCATGGGCGCCGTACTGGTCTTCGACTACATGATTGTGCTCATATTCTACTTGGCGGCGGCCACAATCTTGAGCCTTAGCAGACGAGCCACCCTGAGCGGAATGATCGCCGTGATATTGACGCCGCCGGTCGCATTCTTGATCGGACGGAACGAGACCGAGGTGGTTGGGTTATCATTGCTCGCGGCGATCATCCTTTTCGCCCACCGAGAACATATACAGGCGATGATTAGAGAGGCGCGCCGGCTGTCGAGCGAGGGAGCATGATAAAGCGAACCGCCTTGATCGACGACAGGGCATCCGGGTCGGCGCGGCCTATCACGTTCAAGATCGCGTCCGAGGACTGGGAGTTCGAGCAAATCCACCGCCTGAACTACGAGACCTTTGTGGAGGAAATTCCGCAGCACGAGCCCAACCCCGACAGAATGCTTGTGGACAGGTTCCACCTGGAAAACACCTATTTTATCTGCTTGAGGGACGGGCGGCTGATCGGCATGGTTGCGTCCAGGGACCGGCGACCATTCTCGCTGGACCAGAAGCTCGAGGACCTCGATTCCTATTTACCGCAAGGGAAATCTATCTGCGAGATACGGTTGCTGTCTATCGAGAAGGGGCGCCGCAAAGGTCGGATCATAGAGGGACTGCTGACCTCCCTGGCACGGTATTGCACGGACCGTGGCTACGACATCGCGATAATCTCGGGCACGGTCCCTCAAGAGAGGCTGTACAGGAATCTGGGGTTTGTCCGCTTTGGGCCCAGGGTGGGGACGGCCGAGGCTCCGTATCAGCCGATGTACCGCGAGCTGGCCACCATGGAGCGGGACTTCTCGGCGCATCTGCGTCCCCAGGGGCCGGCCGCCAATGCGCGAAAGTCCGTCAACCTGCTACCCGGACCGGTGAGTGTCCGTCCCGAGGTCCAGGAGGCTTTCACCAGGATGCCCGTCTCTCACCGCGCGCCCGGGTTCGTCGCCAACATCCAGCGGGTCAAACGGCGGCTCGCGCGGCTGGTCGAGGCCGAGCGCGTCGAGATACTCCTGGGTTCGGGAACCGTGGCCAATGACGCGATCGCGGCGCAACTTTCGCTGTTGCCTGGGAAAGGGCTCATCACGACCAACGGCGAGTTCGGCGACAGACTCCTGGACCATGCGCGGCGCATGCAGCTAGATTTCGATTCTCTGCGGGCCGACTGGGGCATGGCCATCGAACGCGCCGCCATCGAAAGGGAGCTTGACCGAGGCGCCGCCCCAGACTGGCTGTGGGCGGTCCACTGCGAGACATCGACGGGCGTTCTCAACGACCTGGCGATGCTGAAGAATATCTGCGTCCGTCGTGGCATCAGGTTGGTCGTGGACTGCATCAGCTCCATCGGCACCGTGCCGGTGGACCTCGGCGGTGTGTACCTGGGCTCGTGCGTGAGCGGCAAGGGCCTGTGCGCCTTTCCCGGGCTGTCTATGGTCTTCTACGACCACGAGATACCGCCGGCGCCCGATCGGCTGCCCCGTTATCTGGACCTCGGTCTCCATGCGGCGACGGACGGTGTCCCGTTTACGATGTCGTCCAACCTCGTCTACGCCCTGGACACGGCCTTGGACCGATTCGATTCGGACGAGGTGTTTAGCCAGATCACGGGCGTGTCAGCCTGGCTGCGCCGAGGGCTCCGCGATCTCGGGTACCGGATCGTTGCGCCAGACGAGTGCTCGTCGCCCGCGGTGATTACCATTGAGTTGCCCCGGAAGACCGGTTCCGTCGAGGTGGGCCGGCTGCTGGAGGCGGCGGGCTTCTTCCTCAGCTACAACAGCGCCTACCTCATCGAACGGAACTGGATCCAGGTCTGCCTGATGGGCGATGTTTCCAGGAAGGTGGTAGCGCCTTTCCTGGACGTCATCGGCGGGCTGAGGGCCGGCTAGCTGTACTCGGCGCCGATGAGGCAGACGACGGGGCGCTGCGTCCGTTGGGATGCTTCGAATGCCGTCGATATGCGTTCGGCGTCCGCGTCGGTCTCGACCAGGTAGTAGTTTAGTCCCCAGGCGTGTAAGATTGGCTCAGTGTGCCGGGCCGCGGAATCGCGAGTGACGCCGTGGCGGGTCCACCCCCTGTAGCCGACGATCATGACGAGGGGAAAGCCGATGTCCAGGGAGAGCCCGCGCACCGAGTCGCCGGACTCGAACAGGCCGGTATTCTGGATCATGACGACCGGTTTCTTGCCTCCGACCCACAGC
>CAZJDV010000026.1:0-1449 GCA_964544865.1 uncultured Dehalococcoidia bacterium
CTGCAGCGCCATATCCCCTCTAACTCACTTCAGGCCGGGTGCTCCAGGGCTAGTTCGCGGTCGCTGCCACGCCGGGATTCCACCATTCCCCGTTCTCTATCGTGCGCGAGCCGCTACTACTCCCCTTCATCGCATCCGAATATGCACAATGTCCAGTAATAGGACAATATAGCATGGGAGATTCGAGAGTGTCAATGACTATCGTGTGGCTTGACGAACATTTGTTTCTGCGATAGTGTGCGCGGGGATTGAGGTAGGGAATGCAAATGCCCTCCTACGATTACAGAGACCCAATTTACGGATTCATCACTGTCAATGACGCTGAGCAAGAGATTCATTGACTCGAGGGCCTTCCAGCGACTCCGACGAATTTCGCAGCTCGGTCCCACCAATCTTGTATACCCGACGGCCAACCACACGAGACTTGAGCATTCCCTTGGAACGCTGCAATCATCAGACGAATTGCTGCGGGAACTCTTAGACCGGTCGCCCGGCATAGATGTCCTTGACTGGAATCGGCAAGAAAAGTTAGAGGCTCGGACATTACTACGTTTGGCATCTTTGCTCTACGGTGTGGGTCACGCTCCATTCTCGCATGCCGCCGAGGACCTGTTTCCCGAAGAGTTGAAGCATGAAGACTACACCTATAAGATTATCGTCGAGTCCGAACTCGGCGATATAGTCGATAGGCACATGGGGCGAGATGCCAGGATGCGTGTGGCGGAGATATCCATCGGCCAGGCCAAGTCCTCGAAGGACATTTTTCTCTCGCAGCTTCTGACCGGCAATTGGGGCACGGATCGAATGGAATACCTGAAACGAGACTCTCATCACCTTGGAGTGGCGTATGGGCAGTTTGATCGCTCCCGCCTCATAACCACATTGTCGATAAGAGAGAATCCCGACAACGGTGGTTCGGAGCTCATCTTGGAGAAAGGCGGTCTGTATGCAGTAGAAGTTTCTTGTTGGCCAGGTATTTCATGTTCCTCGATGTGTACTTTCACAAGACGCGGCGAATCCTGGACCTACATCTCACGGAATTTCTCAGAGCATGGCTTGATGACGGAGTCCTGCCATCTAGCATAGATAGATTTCTTGAGCTGGATGACATCAGACTGCTGGCAGCGATGGCTGACGACGCCACCGAACTCTCTCGGAGAATGCTTGGCAGGGAGTTCTTCCGCCAAGCATTCTTTACGGACGACCATCCTGACCCGAAAGATCTTGTAGCCTCCTAGTTGCTCGTAAGCCAGGCGGATTCCCAATTCACGAAGGACGATATTCGGATTGACGAGGCTGAAAATGTACCATACAGCTATTCTCCGCCCCCAATTTTCGTACGGTCAGCCAACGGAGACCAGCCATTGACCAACCGGTCCCCCCTTGTGAAGAGTCTGAGCCGCATCCGGAAAAAGAGGATCTATGCAGATCAACAAATGCGTAAGACGG